>NZ_MASS01000005.1 GCF_001707885.1 Desulfosporosinus cupriresistens
TTTTCTTTGGATTTGAGAAACTGCTTGAATTCATTCGATTCTTTCAGCGTACGAGCCAATTCATGGGCCAAATCATTAGCAGCCATATCTTATACCTCTCCTCTGTCCCCATCTCTATCAATAGTCTCATTATATAGAATTTCCAGACATGAGACAAATAAATTCCCCACATCAAAAAGCCTTTCATGTGGGGCATAAAGAGAACACTTATATTTCTTGACTGGTATTAACAAGGTCTTCCAACAGATCAAAGGCCTGCAATCGGCTAAAAGACAGTAAATCATCCCATTGCTCCCGGCTAATAACCCATGGGCAATGAACAGCCTTCCGACTGGCAAATCCTAACGGACTTCCACCATACATTTTCTCCAAGCGACGTTGAGCAAGGCTTGCCAGCCCTGGCGCATGAGCATTACACGTAATCGGTTCCAAGCAAAGGACAGGCTCATTCTCATAGGTCACCAGTAAACTAAATTTGGCAAGCTGTTTTATAGTTACTTTCCCACGCTTAATGGAACCCTTCAAAGGAACAGGATCGGGCTGAATAACGCCACCTAGTTTACGCCAAAAGTTTCTTTCAGCTGAACTAGCACCAGAGACGCAAAAACCCACTGCCCCCATATGACGTGCAAAACGAACTGCAAAGCGAGCGAAATCACACTCCACATGTCCCTTTAACGATAATCCGTCCAAAATAACAAGCCTTTCTGAGCGGCTTAGAGTTAGTTCTCCAATCCCTGCTTCTCCCAGTTGAAGTACATAATATCCAGGTAACATACGAATTTGCGGTTCTAACCCAGTTCCTTTTTCCGACAAAAAGGACCCTAGGGCTTGTGCCCAATCTTCCAGGCCATCTTCATTCCATTCTGCTCGGGGGGAAAGCTCAATTTCTATCCAAGGCATTTGCATGTCTCCTTCACAAACCGACTCATACACTTACTAGTGTTTCACCGGAATGTAAAGTCTATCCCTTAAAATCACATATCTCAAGACATCCGAATCATTCCTAATCTCCAATTGAAATTTTAGCGCAGCCGTTCTAATATAGTCCAACGCCGCTCCAAAAAATCATAGAAGAGTAACCAAATAATCTGAAAATCAGAAGGTGGAACAACAATCCTTGAGGCATAAGTCTTAAAATTGTACATGTGAAACAAGGGCGAAACGACACGAATTAAAAGGGCCAAAGGATATTCATGACTGTATCCTTTAGCCTTTTCGCTCTTTTGTTGCAACAAAGCATTAAGGCGTCCAATATATTGTTCAATGTATTCCGGGGGATGATCATGCTCATGGGATCGTCCGAAAATTAAACGCGCCTCCTCTGAATCGTAGAAAAGGTGGGTCACCTCCACACCTAGGCGTCTTCCATCCAGTTGATTCTCGATCACAATGTCCGGTCGATCTGCATGCTCGACAATTTCATAACTCGTTTCTTGTTGGGTATTTAATGTTTGTACCAAGGCCTGTGCCGCACTTTCTTCAAGGAGCCATTTTTCATCGAACAAATCCGCCAAAGTAGGCAACCCCCTCCACCAATCACCCACGCCATAAAGACATATAGTTAAATAATTATAGCATGAAAGCTTCTGTTCAGGGCTTAAAATGTTACTCTAGGGAATAGCTCACTTTATCTAAACTTGCAAAGCCAATAACCGAATGGACTCCTATCTGACGTAACAACTGAATCGCTTCGTCAATATCCCGCCCAACAACCTCTGCCGAGTGGGCATCCGAGCCTAGAGTGAAATCAATCCCTCGTCGCAGAATTTCTTCTCTTAAACGTTGATCGGGGTAAAATTCTTGCACAGGTTTATACCTGCCATTCGTATTCACTTCCAAGACTAAACCATGCTTGGCAACGGCCATTAACGCTTGATCAGCAAGTACTAAAATATCCGTTTTAGGCCGTACCCCAAAAATCTTAATAAGATCGAAATGACCAATGGTCGTAAATAGCCCACTATTTGCAGCGCGCGTCACAATTTCAAAATACTCACTGTAAAGCTCATCCGGATCTTTCTGCCAGTGCTTAGGTTCCTCTTCGGGAATATCAAAAGCCCACCCGTTAATCTCGTGGACTGACCCTATCACAAAATCAAATGGAAATTGCTCCAGCAGGTGTTTGATTCTTCCTTCTTCATTCGGGCGATATTCTGCCTCCAGTCCAATTCGAACGTTTAAATGAGGATAGTCTTTAGCCACTTCCCGGATCAACGGAAAGTTCATTTGCTCCCAGTAATAGTCATGATCGGCAAATCCAATCTCCTTTAACCCCCGTCGAGACGCTTGATCTAAAAAAGCTCGAATATTTTCCCTGTTTGCTTCCCGATCGTTATGCCCGACAAGATGAACATGCAAATCCAACATCTCTTAGTTCCTCCCTTTAAAGAGTTTGTACTCCAGTCATTACCATTAAATAAGGATGCGTATGAAGTTCTGAATGAGCCGTCTTCGTGGTTGAAGCGAGTAAATCCGCCATGAAATTACCGGTTAATTTCACATCCGTGCGTCCGACAATCTGCCCCTTCAAAATGCGCAAACAATGGGGCGCACTCAGGGAGTACGACCCGGAAACCGCCTCCTGAGTATGTAATCCAAGCACGGATAAAACAAGCACACCATCCTCCACACCCTGTAAAGCCTCGATCCAGGGAACCTCGGCTTGATGCTTAAGGTAGAGTCCCGCAGTTCCTTGCGGTAGAGCAGTCGGTTTCGCACCCCAGCGCACGGCATCTTTAACCCGCAGAAAAGGCGTCTGAAGTTGTCCGTCACGAACCAACACGGTAAGCTGCGCAGGTACTCCCTCAGGCGTTACCAGATAGGATCCCAATTCCAGCGGGCGGAGTGGATCAATGCTTAAAGAGAAGTGCGGATGGAACACCGTTCTGTGTTCAACAAAATTCTCCTTGGAAAAAGCACCTTGCCCCTCAATCACCCGATCTCCTGAAAAATTAGGGAGCACAAATTGCCCCAGCATTTCCTCCGTCATCGAGGGCGCAAAGATTACTTGAGTCTGGGGCCCAACTGGCGGGGCTTCCTTTTGCATTCCCTCGTACTGATTCACTGTCAGTGACCACAAATTCTCCTGTTCTTGCGGACTACTAAGCCGCCGCTTAGCAAACCCGCCACCAATCAAGCTGTCAAAGGAAAACCAAGACATGAATTGGGATTGTTGATATGTAACCGCCAGCCCTGTCGATGTCCGAACATGCCGATAACCCCAGGCAGCTTGAATACCTCCCTGCATCATGGCCTTCGAGGGTTTATCGGTTAACCAGCGCTTGACTTGATCAAATAAAATATCGTCAGCCCCGGCGATGACTTTTTGTATTGCTCGATCCTCAACAGCTACCAGCGGCAACGGCTCTGGAGAAGGGATATGTGTTGCGTCTGGGTCTTCATAGGACGCCTGCCTCCATTGTTCCAATTCTTTACGCCAATACTCGGGATCGTTAAGCGATGACAACTGAACCATCGCCTGACTGCATGTCCCATCCGCCCAGACCAAGAAAACCTCGCCACTTTCACCTTGACGATAACTTGGTGGAGTATAAACACTCCCCGAGGAATTATCTTTGAGACCCAGGGACACCGCTTCCGATTCATGGATTAAAATACGCCAAGCAGATAACCTCAGTTCCTCCTTCTTCGGGGCCCGCTGAGACTGATATAGAAGGTCCTCTAATTGTGCAACGAGTTTCATCCGCGTTCCCCTCCCAAACTGACTTGCTGATCGGCGTCCATGAGCAGATAACGATGGCTTCCACCACTTGATGGAACAGATTGTCCACCCTTTCCACAGGTGCCAATGGCATCATAACACCCTTCGCCAAGCCCTCCCCGAATCGCTTCCAAAGCTGAAAGAATCTTCCCACTAAAGATCGAGGGCTGATAAATTGGAAGCTCAGGATCTGCAACATCGATGATTCCGTCGCATTGAAAGACAAAGTCTCCTGTTTTAGGATTGACTTGACCGCCACGATAACCCAAAAGAAGTAGATTTTTTTCTCCCTCACGTAACTCACCATATTGTAAAAGAGTCGCCCGCACGGCCTTCACTTCGTCCATTAAATGCTCCGCTGGCGTTAATGGAAACATGCGATCAACAAGCAACCGGATATTACTCATTCGCGGTAGCGGAATATGTCTATAGCTCTCTGCCCGTCCAGCTCCGCTCACAGGCATTCCAGCTTCTTCAGCTGAGAAGACATCCCCCAACCCTGCTTCCAAAACTCCATCCCTAACTATCGTCACAGTTTGTCTGAGAAGCCCATTGGCAGAATAAGGTTGATACGCCCAATCTCCAACGAGTGGACCATCGATAATACTAATACCTGGCCTCGCGACCCGTAGACCCTTACGCAGTTTACCTTCTTCACCCAATACGGACTCTGTCATGTGATCTGACTCGACCGCATGTCCAAAAGCCTCATGCGCAAGTCCCTTTGCAAGGCCATAGTCAATAATGAGTGGATAATGACCGCTCGGTAACTGAGGCGCAGCACATACAGCACGAGCAAATTCAGCCCGGTCCATCGCCTTTCTTTCGAGCGTATGATCCTCTAATTCTTCAAAAAGCACTGTTGCGTCCTTCCCACTGCGATGGATCAAGGCGCTCTGAGCCTTGCCCTGATTCCGTACCGTCCCTTGATGCATAAGCACCGCTCTGGGGACGACAAAAGACACCAACGTCCCATCGGTACGCCCGATACACCACTCCTCTTCGACCTGACGATAACTCGTTTGCCAGACTCCCTCGGGAAAAACACCCCGCAAACGAGTGTGTAAGGTCATCACCCTCTCCTCAAGTTCAACTAACGGAATTTCTCCAAAAACCTTTTGGGCAGGATTTGCTTCTTCAGCCTGAACCTGAGGGGCCTCCCAAATTCGGCGATTCTGTTTGGTCCCAATTGCTTCATTTCTGAGGGCTAACTGAATAGCCTTTTCGACAAGTTTCTGCCCAACCCCTTCCTCTAACACATCCGACGTAGCTAACCCCGTTGCCCCACCTCGCGTGAATGCCTGCACTCCCAGACCACTATCCCAGCCTGTTGATACCCGTTCAAACTTTCCGTTACTTAGGCGCATACTCCATTCCCGGCGAGATTGGGCACGTACAATGATATAGCCATCAAAAGCCCCAACCTCTGCCAAAACTGAGCGAACCAACGCTTGAATCTCCTTTTGTTCCACAATTAACCTCCTATAATTAAGCGTATCTGCACTTTCTTATCCAATGGAGTTATTATACCACGTAAAAAAAACCTAAACCGCCAAAGTCGATATACGCAGTCAAATAGTTAAACAGCCTACCTGCCCTTTCTGTGCCGTACCCAAACTCCATTTTATCAGCCCAGCACCAACCCCTTGCGAAAGTGGCCGCCTAGTTTCAGTGATGTCAGTTTATACTTTCTAACTAGTAAAAATATATCCCACAAGGCTTGTATAAATGTGAAAGCCTCGGGACACACTTTTAATAGTCTCACGTTTTCTTTTTAATCCCCACTCCTCTCTTTTACTTCACTTGCGACGAATAGTTCGTCGCAAGCTTTTTTATGCCTATCTACCAGCGCATAAATAAATACAACAAAGAGCTGTGCTGGCGATCCCTACTCTCCAGCACAGCTCTTTGCCATTTTGGGCAAGATACTAATCTCGAATGTCCTTATAAAATACCCAATCTAGTCTAATAATTTAACCATTAGCTTTCGTTCCTCGGCAAAGCCGAATTTTTCATAGAGGTGGAGTGCTCTCACATTATGACTGGTGACAGCAAGACCGAGATATGGAACATGGTGTTCACGACAATACTCTTCCGCAGTCTCGAGCAATAAGCGACCTGCCCCTTTGCCTCTCCACTCTGCAAGGACACCTAAATCCATGATCCATCCCTGATTTAGACCAGTTATTTCTTCCCGTGCCGAAGCATGAAGAACCAAATACCCGATTGGTTGTTTTCTTTGCGTCTCCAGATTTGAATTCTCCTCTTCTATTTGGACCTCCGCAATAAAGACAATTGATCCTGTCTGCTGAATCCAAGACCAGAATCCTTTGAGCATAGCCTCTCTGTAATTCAGCGTTTCTTCCGTTGGCTGCTTGCGCCAGGGAGAAACACTATCTATAATTCCTATTTTAGACAGGGCATACATAAAAGGCCAGTCGCGAACATCCCCTTGACGAACTCGCATAAAATCACCTCTTTGGCTAACTTATGCAAGTGTCGGTCCGGTGTCACTCACTTCTATCTAATTATTTTCCGAACACAGCTTAGTGTTCTTTTTTCTTTTAGTTGGCAAATAATTTGTTTTCCTGTAATTTGCTTAACTAAGTAAAGCATGAACCTGTTTAAGCTTTTCACGAATCGAAAGTTGATACGGGCAGCGTGTTTCACACACCCCGCATTCCGTACAGGCATCAGCTTTAATGGCCGTTCCCAAGTAGCGATCCAGTGACCACTGCTTTAAATTATAGCGATTATAATATCCCTCGAGTAGAAAAAGTCCTGGTATATTAATTCCTTCAGTACACGGAAGACAATACTCACAGCGACGGCAAAATTCCTGCCCTAGTTCTCCTTTTTCCAACTCCAGTACTTGGGCATCTTGTTCAGTAAACGTTTGGCTCAACTGAGCACTGTTTTCCTCAATCTGTTCTATTGTATCCATTCCAGGAATAACAACACTGAAGGATTTCTGCAGCAGAAACCTCAAGGCAGGCCCAACTTGTCGCAATGCCCCCCCAGCAAGTGGCTTCATAATAATGGTGCCGAGTCCCTGCCGTGTAATTTCTGCAAGTAGTTCTTGACGATTTTCTTGCTCAATATAATTGTAAGGGAACTGCACGGAAACAAACGAATAATCCTTAATAAATCGGGACAACGTCTCCGGGAGATGCCCAGTAATCCCAATATAACGAATCTTCCCCGCATCACGGGCTTTTTCCAACGCCTCAAGTCCCCCGCCCGGCGATGTTAGTTCCGCCCACTCCTCATTCGTTCGAACATTATGTAACTGATAAAGGTCAATCCAATCAGTCTGAAAGTTACGTAGACTCCGTTCAACATCTTCCGCCATAGCCGCGCCCGTTCGGGCCATACTTTTAGTAGCCAAAATGACCTCTTGCCGGATCCCCTTTAACCCAGCCCCGATCTTCTCCTCACTGTCCGTATAACCACGGGCCGTATCAATAAAATTAATCCCTTTTTCCACTGCTAAACGAAGCAATCCATCAGTATCCGTTTGACTAACCCGTTGAATCGGAATTCCTCCAAACCCCAATGGAGCCACCCATAAGTCAGACTTTCCTAATCTTTTCTTTTCCATTTTTTCAGATCCCTTCGCAAGCTCAACGCTTTTATTTCTTATACTATTTATTTCGTCCATATGCGCAACTGCACCCTATAGTCCCTTGTTCCCTACTCCCCCTTTGACCCGAAAGCACACACAGCGCATTTGCGTTAACAACGCAAACAGCGCACAAGCCTCGTTGTACCAACCCCCGTCGACCCACAAGCCAGGAGGAAGTTTCTTAGCTTAGAGAGCACTTTAGTGGAATTGCGTCAATGAGCGAAGTCGATAAGGCGTTAAGAAACGCAACGGTTCACATGCAGAGCAGCCCAGAGGTTTTGCGTTTTAGCCTTAGCGACAAGTGAATAGCAATGGAACGTGTGCGACTGTGCTAAGACACTTCCTCCCACTTCCTCCCCCTCCCGAAAGGAGCTGAATCCTCTTGTATGTATTCACCCTAATCCTGGGCCTTGCCCTTCTCCTTTGGGGGATGAAAATGTTACGTCAGGGCCTTCAGTCCTTTGCCGGACATCGCCTCCGCCAAGCTCTCCTGCAGATGACCGCGACTCCAGCACGAGGATTTTGGAGTGGGGCAATATCCACTGCCCTGCTTCAATCAAGTACTGCCTTGACTGTCATGACTGTATCTTTTGTGGATGCTAAGCTACTCCCCTTTGAAAATGCCCTGGCGCTAATCTTAGGCAGTAACATTGGAAGCACCCTGACCACGCAACTTCTCGCTTTTCCCTTGGAAAGCATAACCCCCTGCATAATGATTCTCGGCGCTTTAGGCTATCTTTTTATACCGACCCGCTGGAGATTTCTTTCCCTATCCATCTTTGGTCTGGGTATTCTCTTTTTCGCTTTAAGCTTACTCCATGCAGGCATGAGCCCACTCGCTGACCGTCCATCGATCCAACATCTCCTCCAACAACTAGGCGACAACCATCTCAAAGGAGTCCTCGCCGGCACCGTACTCTCAGCTCTACTTCACTCCGCCAGCGCCACGACAGGCATAGTCATGCTTCTCACCGAAGACGGCAGGATTACCCTCCCTACCGCACTCGCCTTCATCTTTGGTGCCAACATTGGCACCTGCTTTACCGCTGTTTTAGCAGCTCTAGCCTCCTCACGGGCAGCAAAGCGAGTAGCTCTATTTCATATTTTACTTAACGTATTTGGAGTCCTACTCTTCTTGCCCTTTGTCGGACCACTTGCCTATGGCCTCACTCTCATGGGCGGGAGCCTCTCTCGCCAAGTTGCTAACGCCCATACACTCTTTAATCTTCTTTCATCCCTACTAGCCTTGCCATTATTACCTTGGACAACTCGGGTCCTAAAAAAGATTCTCCCGTGAAAACCACCCAAGATTCAAGACGGTGCACATGAAATGTGCCGTTTCCTGATACTAGCACAACTCAATGATGCAACTCAAGAACCGTCCCCTCTCCCGTTCCTTTCGTTCTCCGACCCAAGCCAGGACGCAGTGTGACACGAGCACGAGGTCTTTACGTAAGCAGATCAGCAAACTTCCGTTCAAGCGACCGACCCCAAATACGGGGCAGTGCACAGGGAGGTGCGGATGAACCCCGCTCCCCAAAGCCAGGAGCTTGAATGGTTAGTTTGCTCTGCGTCGCAAGCACCGAGCGCTGTGTCACACAAGTCCCCTCACCCAAGTCCGAACATCCTTGCAATTAAATCGCAAATCCCTTGGGCATCATCCAGACCAAAGCAAGGAATCCCGTTATCAAACGCGATATCACTAGCAATGGCAATAAGTTCCTCTGGGTTGGAAAAAAGCTCCTGATGCACTGCCGAACGATACACCTCTATCTTTGGTTTGTTACCGTGCTTATACCCCTCGGTAAAAATCACATCCACCCCCTGAATTCGGGCAAGGACCTCATCGAGGGACTGATCGCCTGTGACGCTCTCTATAATTGCAATCTTATGGGGTGAGCTGATTGCCACAACATCTGCACCAGCTTGGGCGTGGCGCCACGTATCTTTGCCCGGTTGATCCATCTCGAACCCATGAACATCATGTTTCAGGGTCGCTACTCTCCACCCGCGGCGCTTTGCTTCACGAATAATCTTTTCTAAGAGCGTAGTCTTCCCAGAATTAGACTTTGCGCCCACAATCGAAATAACAGGAATTTGCTGACGTTCATTCATTCTTAATTCTCCCAGTTTGCAATCCATTCCGCTCTCAGAAGTTCCCCAGGTTCTACCGCCCCATGATTCGCAGGTACGTCCACCAAAAGATGACTACCAATCATGGAACGTAGAATTCCCGATCCCTGAGCTGGAGCAAGGTCTGCCCAAATTTCACCATCTTTAAGCACCCCTTGAGCACGTAAAAAGCGGCGTTGTTTCCCTGGCTTTCTAAAGCCGCTTGCCATTTTGACCAGAAATTTCTCGGCTTCGACTGCGGAATGTCCCGCCAATTTACGGAGCGCCGGCCGAACTAAAAGTTCAAATGTCACCATGGCAGCCGCGGGATTCCCAGAAAGAGAAAAAAGGAGTTGCTTTCCTTTTTGCCCCACTGAAGCCGGGGTCCCCGGCTTCAAGTTTATTTTCCAGAATAACATTTCACACCCAAACTGAGTAAGAGCATGGCGCATTATATCATAATCACCCACCGAGGCCCCACCCGTCGATATTACTATATCCGTGGCCGCAACTCTTCTCAAGGCTTCGAGAGTGTCATCGATTTGATCAGAAACAATAGGAATCACTGTGACCTCATAACCAGCTACTTGGAGCATCCCGCGTAACGTATAACTGTTGCTATTATAAATCTTAGCTGGTTGTAAAGGTTGCCCCACATCCATAAGTTCTGTTCCTGTGGAGAGTAACCCCACACGTGGTCGACGATAGACGTTGACATGATCACAACCAACCGCTGCGAGCAAACCAACGGCTGGTGGGGTTAGATAGAAACCCCTCCTCAAGAGAATATCCCCTTCTTTAATCTCTTCCCCTTGGGGTACAACATTGGAACCAGGTAACACCGGGCGCAAGATCGTAACTTTATCCAGCGCCGACTCAGTGTCTTCTTTCCGCACAACACAGTTGGCACCTGGAGGAATCGGGGCACCAGTAAATATCTTCGCTGCCTCACCACTAAAGATCTCACGTTCTGACCAGGTCCCCGCCGGAATTTCACTCACAATCTTAAGCTGGAGCGGTTGAGAATCTGACGCCGTGGCTAGATAAGCGTATCCATCCAGTGGCGAGCGCGCAAACGGAGGCATAGCTATTTGTGATGTCACATCCTGAGCTAACACACGATGATAGGCGTCTATAATTGAAACGTACTCAGTCTCCACTGGATGAATACGCTCAAGGACTAACTCCTTTGCCTCTTCTAATTCTATCATTATTTTCAAACGTCTCTATTCCTTCCTCTTTAAGTTATATAAACTTAAAAATGCTAATAACCATTTTTCTTGCCCTAAGTGTAACATAATCCCATACGCAGTTAAAGAAAGGCTACTGTACGGCGCCAAGCTACAGACCCATTTAGAAATTTATTAGGTGCGTCGTCGCTTGGTTGCAATAATACACTGAATTGGAGCAATGCAACTAGTGGAATATCCAGTATGTTCGTATGAAAATAAACGACTGCTTGCTATGTATTTTACGTTTAAAGCGGATTCACCCGCATCTTTTCGACTTGTACAAAACCTTTCTCCCTGAAGATCTCCAATTGTCGGTATGCTTCCTCGATCTGAATAATTTCCTTTCCCACGACGATGATGACATTGGGATGGCAATACTTCACTGAAAGACGGCTGTCGGCGCTAATTTGAACAAAGGTTGAACTAACCCCAGAACCTCCTAATTCTCCAATGCGGACCTGCCCTCCAGCGAAGATCTTCCCCCCCCGGCATACACCCTCAATAACAATATCTCCTTCTACCCGAATATTCGAATTGTAGACCCCTTTTGGACATTCAAATGATCCACCACATTCAATGACTGCTGATTGTACATAATTAACCACAAAACTAAGTTTTTCTGGAACTTCAACAGCAACTTTTTCAATAAATTGTTCAAGGGCTTGATCGACTCGTTGCAAAAAAGGGAACGCTTGAATATCTAATGGCCCTAGTCCTGCCAAAAAGTGTTTGGCAGTTCGGATTGAAACTATGAAACCTTGCGTAATCAATTCGTCATCTTTATTCTCTAGCACAAACCTTTCCACGCTACTAGCCAATTTAGGAAGGTCGGGAAATTGTCTTTCCATAACTAGTTTGAGACATTGTCCTGGTTTGAAATTTACAGCCCCTGGCGACTTAATCAACTCCGCCGTCATCTGTAAACATATGCTTAGTTGATCCCGTAAGTCGGACACACTGCGGAGGAGTTTCGAACGAACCACAAATTTTCCTCCAATAATAACCTTTCCGCCTACAAGGTTCTGATAAATCTTGACTCCTTTTTCAGCCCTAATCTCTGCGTGCGAAACTGATCCTTTAATCTCTAACTTTCCCCCAGCAAAAATATGAAACCCATCTTGAACATTCCCATTCACAAAAACATCACCCGGGAAGTTGATGCTTCCCGTTGCCAGATCAACATCCTTATGGAGAATATAAACATTTTCAACCATATATGTTCTTTCATCCAAACGAACAGGTTGTCCACCACACGCAGCGACCACTTCTAATCCATCGACTGAAAGCTTAACATTCTTTTTCAGCCTAAATTGGAAATCCTTAAAGCCGGCTGCCGGGAGAATTTTGCCTAGCACGTCTTTTCCTGGAACCCCTGGCTTACCCGGGATTTTGCGAGCGAGAACCGCGCCCTCTTCAAGCAGTTGTACTTTAGAGGCAAAATAGTCAACGGTTTCCTCTCCTGTGTCTGAGAGCATCTGCGGACTGCCAACTAAGTCTTCTAATCTGGCGTGTTGGGACGGCACAGGCAATGTGGCTTCTGCGATAATAACCTCACCAACACCCTTGACCGACATGATCTCCGACCAGCTCTCTGGTCGAAATCCATGAACAACCTTTAATTGTTCTAGATCCAACTTCAGCTTATCCTCATCCCAAATTTCCCCTTGACTCGGTAGGTTCTCCCAAGTAACATACTGGGCCAAATCAATTTCTTCGCGGGTAGGTAAATCCTCGCGAAGAATATAACGCCCAGGTAATTCATGCCTAACCTTCGCTACCACTGACAATCCCTGATGCAGGATTTGCAGATCCCAAGTCAACTGCCCCACTGAGACGTTGGGCAGAAATTCGACCCGCTCTCCAAAACTAACCTGAAACGGTTTATCCTGGTGTTTACCATTAAACCAGACTTCACCAGCTAGTAAAAAAGGACGAAACTGTTTGACCCCTTCTCCTAAGACAATAATATACTTACTCCCATCCCAAACAGCCTGGCTAGAAGGCAATACTAAATTTGACCCGCTTTGGTCATCCCAAATTAGGCGGACTTTCCACTGACGAGAGAAAAATCCAGGTTTTTCTATCACTTCAAGCGTAATATCGTTTGGTGAAAGCTTGAGTTTGAACGCCCAATCTTGTCTAATTTCTTCTAAAGAATGCCCCTGAACAATTTCTTCTCGCATGTGAATCGCCCCTCTTTCTGAAATTTACCTCTTTCTATGATCCAGCCTCAAGACTTAAAGTTCAACACTTTAGTAGCTCTGTTCTGCATTCATCTCTTAGTCCAACCTCTCACCAGCTTATAATACCTCATTCACAAAGGAGTATTTTGTTATTTCAAATGAATTTTTTAATTAAAAAATGCCAAAAACTTTAAAAAAGCTATTGGCAAAAAAAGTGGATTTTTGGTAGCCTAGCTGTCGTCAGCCTTCCCTGTACGATCTATGGCTTTGCGTCCTTAGCTTTCGCTAAGTTTGCCATTTTCAAAACCATTATTTAATTTAGTAAGATTATAACATGGATGGCCACAGAAAACTGATAATTATGTTTAACCCTTATGAACTAGTTATTCTTCAGATTGGAATAGCTGATAACCCGAAGATTTCTGTCCATTTGGATCCTCGCTGTTACCAGGGACTTTCGGTCGTGATAGACTGGGAGTGGGAGTGACAGGCTTTAATAAATCCACTTCTTCCTTGTCAATAACTTTATCGGTTGTCTTTCCAAGTAATAGGTTTTTAACCACTGCCTTTACTTCGAGCGGGTCGACCTTCCAGTAACTTACCCCATCCAGATCCAGAAATGACCCCGGTAATGTCTGAGAGATCACATTTGAGCTTTGCAACCCGCTGGCAACCTTGGCTAATGCCAAAATATCCTTTTTAGCTAAATTGGTCTTTACTGCCTGCATAAGCTGTGGAATAAGGACGGGAAGCTTGGGAACAGTGCTTAACTGAAACATCTCTTGGGCAACTGCTTTCAGAACAACTTGCTGCCTTGCCGTCCGTGAAATATCTGCTAAAGAATCGTAACGGAAACGGGCATACTGTAACGCTTTAGCACCATCCAAGCGCTGCACGCCTTTATGAAGGTTAATATACCCATCCTCAAGATCACCTGTTTCATAGTACATATTCTTCTCGACATTAACCGTAATTCCACCTAAAGTATCAATAACTTGCTTAAACCCTTGGAAATTCGTCTGGATATACCCTGCAATCGTTTCACCCGTCAGCTCTTCCACCGTATTTTGCAAAGTGGGCAAATCAGTTAATGCCACGACAGAGTTTATCTTCACGTAGCCATGCCCTAACACAGCAACCCTTGTATCGCGCGGAATCGAAAGCAGACTAATCCGTTGCGTTTCCGGATCAACGCTGGCTAAAATCAATGAGTCGGTATTATACTTTGCCTGATCAAGTCGTTGATCGGCACCAATGAGTAAAACAGTAACTCGTTTTGACAGACCATCATTGGGGGAGTCTATAGGACTAGAATTAGGCAATATCCCACTAGCCCTAGCTCCGCTCAACCCTGTATACCAAAAAAAGCCCCCTGTCGAAACTCCCAATAAAGCAACTGCCAGGAGGATCAAACTCATCGTGCGCCGCACACTACCAACTCCATCATTCAATATCTTTGTACTATTATAACCAACTTTAGTTTATATGATAGAAAATTCGCAAAATATTTACATAAATAAAGAAGGATTATTCGCCTCCGTGCTGAGTGAATAATCCTTGTCACTAAATTCATATAATTAACGTCTTTCTTATTAAATCAAAATCATAAATATATTTGCTTTTCCGAAAAATCTCCGGTCATAGGAAGTTCTGCAACCCGATCCACAAAGCTAAGTCCGTAAAGCGTGACAAAGCTCATGGGATTTAAAACACGTTCCTGTCTACTATGATTGGGGGTAATCCCATCCTCGAGTTGTTGCAAACGATTAAGCGCTTCACGACATCGTTTGCGCTGCGCCTGCCAAATCTTTTTCTTTAAATACTCTAACTGAAACTTAACTTTCTGTTCATTTCGAACCAACCATTCATGGACATTGGCATGGATCTCTTCCAAGGGTTCGAGTTCCGCATATCCCTCTTCAATTTGTAAACGCAACCGCTCTAAGCGCTGATCGATGTCTTGCGTATCGCTTTCTCGCACACAGCGTGCACGGTGTTCCTCCAAGCCACGATAAACATCGTCAAGGGTTAAGCTTTCTCTGCTTAAAGATTTCTGCCAGGATGCTGTTAACACAACGACAGACAGACGCGGGTAAAGAATAGGCATAACGAATCCAAAGGTTGAGAAGACTTCACCTAACTGGGCCCAGTAATTTAGTTCACCTGGTCCTGGAACATAGGCCAAGGTCGGAAATAGATATTCCTGAACAACCGGACGGGTCACCACATTAGGGGAAAAACGCTCCGGTTCTTGAGCTAATAAAAGGTTAAGGGCATCTAAATCCCACTGTCCCTCTTGTCCCCTTAAATAAAATGCTTGATCATTACGCAGGATCGCCCTTCGTTCTGGTATAGCAAGAAAAAGATTGACCTCCCCCCCGGTTGGCTGGATCTGGGACTTGAAACCAAGGTTAACCCATTCCTTCGTCCGTTGAGCCAATGCATCTCGAACATCGACGTGCATCTTCAAAATCTGCTCATACATCGGAGCCGCGAGCCGCTTAAATTCAGGCAACAAGGGATCAAAGAAAATAAGTCCCCATTTTTGGAGCAACCATTGTAAGGTAAGAGCAAACCACTGCGTCAGATTCTCAGCCTGCTCCGCAAAGTTGCGACATTGATTTAGCACAGACGAGCGAAATTCACTGTCCGGTATCCCCGTTAGTTGGGCTTCAATCGTTTCCCATGCGGGAACCGGTTGATTTCCAACAGACTCCCCTCCCCCATCACCCGGCAGACGACAAAGGAGCAGTTTCCCTTCTGAATTTAAAAAAGAAGTCATCTGAATCTCTAACCAATCATGATCTTCACTGGCAATCCAAAAAATTGGCACAACCGGGCGGCCAAGCTTTTCACGTTGCTCTCTAGCCAACAAAATAACAGTCATCGCTTTATATAAGGTATACAACGGCCCAGTCAGAATCCCTGCCTGCTGACCAGTAATCACCACAAGCGTTTCTTTTTGTCTAAGCTCTTCAATCATCCGTTGGGTTTCCACACTGGCCCCTAAATGAGTATGATACGTTTTTAAAGTGTCAGCCAAACTATCTCTGAAATAGTCCTTAGTATCGAGATAAGCTGCACGCCGCTCAAAGTTTTCCTGAATCTTGGGATTACCGCTTGGAAAGAATAAAGCCACCTGTTCAAAACAAGTAGCCATCGTTTGCATTGGATCTTTCATATCTATCCCCCCACTACCGTTCCTGTACACGTGGGTATTCTATCATGCTCGATTCGAAATCGCAATTCTTCAGGTATCACCGGCTTGACTAGGCCGATAACGACAGGTAAGCAACAAGGCGACGCAACCGAGAACCGCCCCTAGTTACATCAACGCAAATTGTCCCCATCCGACCCAAGCCAGAGGAAGTTTCTTAGCTTAGCGAGCACTTTAGCGGAATTGCGTCAATGAGAGCAGTCGATAAGGCGTTAAGAAACGCAACGGTTCACATGCAGAAAAGCCCAGAGGTTTTGCGTTTTAGCCTTAGCGACAAGCGAATAGCAAATGCAGCGTGTGCGATCACGATAGTCTCCAGTGGAGAGTATCGCCGAAGCCGTGATCCCTAAAGGAATACCTACCGGCGTAGGATGCTAAGAAACTTCCTCCCCCCAGTCTTCTAAACGCCGTACAATTTCTGCAATGTCCCCACTCAACAAAGTTCGACCATCAATAAGCACCCAATCTTTATGAATTCGAGTCAGAATAGCCACCGGACCTAGACGCAAAAATTTCTCTAACTCAATGACACTTCCACTCTTTGGACGGATGGCACACACCCAAGTTGGGAGCCCAACTGTGGGCCATGCCCCACCACCCACCTGAGAGACATCTTCTTTCAACTCTGCGACAATGGCCTGATTCGACTGCAACGCTGCTCCAAGCTCAAACGCGACCGATTTCAAAGTATCCAGAGGGAGGGAGAGCATTCTCCAAACGGGGATATCAGCTACCCCTCCATTTTCATATAAACGCAGGGTCCCTTCGAGGGCTGCTAAGGTCAATTTGTCAACCCTCAACGCCCGAGTCAATTGATTCGCCCTCAAACGTTCGATAAACGCTCGCTTGCCCACGATAATCCCAGCCTGTGGACCGCCAAGTAATTTGTCTCCACTAAAGGTCACGAGGGAAAGCCCGGCCTTAACCGTTTGCTCAATAGTCGGTTCGATAGGAAATCCAAGACTTGACCCATCAAGAAAACTTCCACTTCCTAAATCTTCCATGACAGGCAAACCTCGCTTTTCACCGAGCTTCACCAACTCTGTTCCCGAAACGGAATGAGTAAATCCCTCAACCCGGTAATTGCTAGTATGTACCTTTAAAATCAGAGCCGTTTCAGGTCCGATTGCTGCTTCGTAGTCTCTAAGCCAAGTCTTATTCGTTGCTCCAACTTCGATAAGTTTTGCCCCCCCGGCTTTTAAAACCTCAGGAATCCGAAATGATCCGCCAACTTCCACCAGTTCGCCACGTGAAACAATGACTTCTTTCCCTTGGGCAAACGTATTCATCATCAAAAGAACCGCTGCAGCATTATTGTTAACCACCATAGCCGCTTCTGCCCCAGTCAGACGACAGAGTAGCGGTTCAACATGAACATAACGCGATCCCCGCTCCCCGGACTCAATATTCAACTCAAGATTACTGTACCTTTCAGCTTGTTCGGCAACATAACGTGCGACCTCTGGTACAAGTAAAGCCCTACCGCAATTCGTATGTAAAACGACGCCAGTGGCATTAATAACACGCCGCAAACTAGTTTTTGGATGGGTCAGCTCCTGTAAGAGCTGGCTTTTCAACCATACCCAGAGGGAAGATTCCGACTCAGCAAAGGAATCCGAAAAATTTCGATTGACATTTTCTCTTGCTTTTTGGAGAACCTGTCGAACGCCCTGCGTTAAACGAGGTAACTGCCTTTCATTCGTCAAAAACGGACTGAATTCCGCTTCGTATTCCAGCCGAGAAATCACTTCGTGAACAGCAGGAAGTGCCCTTAACCGCTTTTGTTTCTCTTGATCCACCGATTGCCACTCCTTATAGGCCATAACGATTATCGACCAATTTTCTATAATCCGACCCGCACACTTTTTAGGATTTCGACATCACGATTGGCATATGATAATAACAACACATAAGTTACTTCGAGGAGGTATTTGATGTCCAAGCTCAGTTCAACCCCCCCACTTAAGCAACCAACTCGTCAGGCTATTATTATTCCCTTCGATAGGCTCTCTCTCACAAAAGAACAGTTCCAGCCCTGCATCTTTTGCGGTAAAACCATAAAAGTCCATAAGTTTAAAGGTAAAGCCGTTTGTATCCATTGTCTACGACAAATTCCAGCTATCTTTTCCTGTGGGTAAGATCCATTCTCTCTAAACTGGACTTAACGAAAATTCACTTCAGTTGGAGTTTATAACTCCAACTGAAATTTGGCGAATTCAACAGGAGCTTAAACTTTACTTATCTACATATAATATGTATAAATGAAACATGGTGGTGGCTAACCATCGAAAATAAGAAAAGGGAAGCAACATTTGCTTCCCTTTTTCTTATTCCTACCTTCTCCATTTAGCTGAGTGAAGGCTTATTGAAAGAAGCATTAAGCGTTTGCACAGCCTTTACTGGGATGATAATTTTCCCGTGTTCAGACAGGAAAACACCCGTCGTGGCTACAATTTCTCCGTATTCATCCAGGATTGCCTCTGCCAAAAGTCTTTTTTTACCTGTTCCCATACGGTTCAAGACAAGGTAGTACTCTTCTTCAAATTCAAAAAGGCCTGAACGCAGTTGATTAAATTCAGGTAAGCGCCGCACTGCGGATAAGACATCTTCAAAGTCGGCAAACGCATAAACTAATTCTGTCACACGACCTTTAGAGGACTTACGAGCGGCCTTATCCTTAATTAACCCCTCGATTTGTTCTTCCTGCTTCATGATCGTGATCACAAACTCGTCATTCGTCGCCACAGTTGCCTGAATCCAAAAGGGCTGATCTAAATTAAACTCTACTTCTTCTCTTGCCTGCGCGATGAGTTCCCAAAACAATTGTTCCGTCTTCGCTGATCGTTGAAATAGATCAGCCATCGTAATATCCCTGTCAGTTAGTTCTGTCAAGGAGATAAAGATGCGGATGGTATGCTCGTTAACTTTTTGAACACGCATATCCCCACTCTCCTTTCCGCATCATGTTCTTACCCTATCTTATTCCCATTATAGCATATTACGCCATAACTTTTTTTGTGAAATCGGAGTTTCAGCTTAATTTTCTTAACCAATCTGAATTAAGACTATATTCCAGCTTCCCAAGCCAATCTTTTCACCATAGAAAAAGTTAAAAGGTCAGTCCCAACCTCAAAAAAAGTACTCACTCTTACCTAGTACCCCTATTTTAGTAGAATTTGCTTCCTAAAGCAAATTTCCTACAAGCTCACAGCGCACAACCTCTCGACGCTGCGGGAGATACATCAGCTTTACCGTGTCTTCCACCTTAATTTGCTCATACACAATTTTGTCGACATAGAACTGTTCTTGTTTTGAACCACTACGAACATCTAAGACATAGGACCTTGATCCTGAATCATAGGCTTTGCCCTGAACTGAGCCCTGGATAAAACCTGGTTGAGCTAACCAATCTGGCTGGGAAAAAAATAATAGTGCTGTGTAAATTGCTAAAACCCCAGCCCAGATTAAAACTTTCCCCGTCAGCAACAAAAAACCCCAAGCATCGCGTTCATAACGCCACATCTTCAGGATTTTCCAACCTAATCGAGAGAGAACGCCCCCCCATATCAAAAAGAGTACGATCATATTCGGCCACGTCGTACTCCATAGATAACGATAGTAGTCTATCATTTTTTACCTCTTGAGTCCCCTATTCCACTTTAACGATCTGTTCTTTGCCAGCACCACAGCTCGGACAAACTTTAGGACGGCAACGGCCGTAACACTTCTTAAGTTAAGCAGATTCTATATATTTTTTATGCTAAAGTCAACATTTCTTAGTAATTATAAGGGACTCAACATTCAGGTATAATCCCTATCATTTATGGGCTACGGCCTAGTGGATTCTACGCTTCCCAATCCTTTTGGTTCATCCCTGCCATAATCTTCTGCACGTAGGCCTGAGTTTCCTTATACGGAGGGACTCCCTGATATTTATCAACCGCCCCAGGCCCAGCATTATAAGCTGCTAAGCTCAACGGAACATTTCCTTGGAACCGATCGAGCAAATCTTTTAAGAAATGCGTTCCCCCATCTAAGTTTTGTGTCGCGTCGTAGGCGTTTTGCACTCCATAAGAAGCCGCCGTCCCTGGCATCAACTGCATCAAGCCCATCGCACCGGCTGGTGACGTTGCCTTCGTATTAAACCCTGATTCTGCTTTGACCACCTGCTGAATTAGGCTTGGATCAACCTCATATTTTTGGGCCATCAACTTAATAACATTTCCTAGAGAACCAACACTTTCACCCTTCACCTGATCCACAGAGACTCCGGGATAGCCGTTGACCTGCGCTACAGCTTGGGAAGCATTCGTCCCGCCTCCCAGAGCCGCTTGAAGTAAAGTAGCAAAAAGCAGCGAGCTTGAATTACCTATTCCCTCAGCTGCAGACGACCCACCCTGTTCCGATTGAGCGGTCTGCCAAGCAGCATTCATTTGTTGAGCTTGCAATAAGAGAAATATTTGGGCAACATTCATTCCAGTCAACCTCCTTTCACTGTCTCTAAATAGGTCTCCGAAAGAGCAAATAGCTCTACCTTGCAGTGATTTGACTTAGTATCTGGAATTCGCTACTTTCCAAGATCTGTTCCGGAATAAGTTGGATGATCATCCTTTCCGGAAGATTTACGATTCCCGTGATAAAGGAAGCGGTAACCAGTGGCGGGGGTGGGTCAAACAACGACTTGAACCGCCATCCTGACACATCCTTCACAACTATATCTTCCCGACCTCATTCACTGCCTTTCCTAACATCTCATCTTGAGTCTGAATCACTCTTTGATTTGCTTCATAGGCTTTCATAACGGACATTATTTGAACCATTTGTCCTGAAAGGTCGACATTAGATGCTTCAACCGCTCCCTGTCGAATTTGTGCCCCAACCGAAACTTGAACCGGTTGAGTCGCCCTATATAATGATTGTCCCTCACGTTGCAACGCATCTTCCGGAATCTCTACAACCCGCAAGCGATCGAGACTTAGTCCATGATCAATAATTGTGCCATCTGAGCTTACTTTAAAATCAGAACTAAGCGGCCCTATTGGGCCATTTACTCCCAGCACAGCAAACCCGTCGGGAGTTTGAAGCATCCCATCGGCATTTCTCTGGAAATGCCCATTACGCGTAAAGCGTTCTCCTGCCGGCGTTTGGACCACAAAATATCCTGGTGTACTTAAGGCAAAGTCCGTATTAATATCCGTCGTATCTAAAGATCCTTGAACGTTTGACAGAGTGAGACGATCAACTCCTAACCCCGTCCCCATCCCACCAACCGCTACAACTTCAGAAGCTTGGTTTCCTCCCATACGTTGAATCAGCATCGAAGGGAAAGAAATATTACTAGCAAGCTCTTCTTTATAACCCGGTGTCTTCACATTGGTAACATTATCCCCAATAACTTCGCTTTGTGTTTGCGCGGCCAACATTCCTGTGGTTGAAGTGTATAATCCTCGTATCATGCTTACCCCGCCTTTGTTAATTACTTCGAGTTCTAATCGTCGAAGAATTTCTTGGGATTGCCCTTACTTTAAAACCATCCGGAGCAATCCTAGTTGAGAAGATATAGTACGAGTAAGGGAATTGTAGTACAGCCCATTTTCAGCTACATTGGACATCTCTTGGTCGACATCCACGTTATTCCCATCATTACGCAATGAAGTTGAATAATCCGTCTCAATCCCCGAACCATCGCCTTCACCAATACCGCGGATGTGCTTAGGAGCCGTCAGCTTCATGGGCAAGCCTGTACTCTTTTCTCCTAAGGCAGCGCCAAGAACCTCTTGGAAATCAACATCTGAACGTTTAAACTGCGGGGTATCTATATTGGCAACGTTATTAGATAACACCTTCTGCCTCATACTCGAAGCATCCAGTCCTTTCTGCAAAACGTTTAATACTGGCCCATCTAACCAACCGAACATTCTCCTTACCTCCTCAAGGCATTAGCAATGCCCCACATCTGATCACCGTCCTGAACCAACCTGGCATTCACTTGATAAGCTCGCTGGACTTGCATAAGATCCGTCATTGAGGTAGCCAAGTCGACATTTGATTGTTCTAAAGACTGACCGCGAATAGTTCCAAGTACCAGATTACCGGCTGTGGTGTTGCCTGGTTGTCCAACCTGTGGTTCGCCTGAATTAACAGTCGGCACAAAGAGATTGTTCTCTTTTCTTAGTAACCCCTCAGGATTCTGAAAACCTACCAAAACAATCTGCCCGAATGTCATATTTTCTCCATCGCTAACTCCGGTTATATCACCATTCGCAGCAACTGCCACTTCCGTAGCCCCTGAAGGAATCAAACCATTCGTTTGGACAATATTTCCCTGCATATCAGAAAGTTGCCCCGAACCATCTACTTGCATAGCTCCAACACGAGTATAGCCCATCGTTCCGTCAGGCGTCCTGACCTGAAAGAACCCCGCTCCATCTATCCCCAGATCTAAAGAACGATCCGTTTGGGTAAGCGTGCCTTGTTGAAAATCCGTTCCAATGCCATTACACACTATCCCAGACCCTAAGTCTAGAGTAGTTACGTCAGTTTTTCCTCCGGTTTTTTTGTTCCTGTAAAGTACCTCTGTCGACAAAGCCTCAGCGAAATCCACCTGATTCGCTTTAAATCCCAGTGTATTCACATTAGCTATGTTATTTCCTATGGTATCGATCGCTACCTGCTGCGCACGGATCCCCGACGCAGCTGTTCCTATTAAGCGCATGAGGCAACCCTCCGTCTTCTCACAATGAAGTTAAAGCTCGTATTATGAGCGTTTGAGGTTAATTAGTTCTTCTAAGAGGGAGTCTGAAACTGTAATCACGCGTGAGTTCGCTTGGAAGCCACGTTGGGCAATGATCATATCCGTAAATTCCGAAGATAGGTCAACATTAGACATTTCTAAATTGCCTGAAGATAACGTCGTTCCTGAGGGATAGTTGGTGGTGGTACCACCAAAGATGTTAATTGTCCCGGAATTGTTTGAAGGTAAATAATAGCTTCCACCAATACTTAGCAAGCCAGTATCATTCGGAAACGTCGCAAGCTGAATATATTGTGGGTTTGTACTACTTGTACCTGCCGAATCAACCTCTGTAATCGCTCCCATAGAATCAATGGTAAAGCTTGCAGTACCTGCCGTAATTTGAATCGGGGTACCGGTGTCATCCAATACCTTTGAGCCTGCTGCATCAACTAAGTAATTATCACTATCTTTATGGAAGGCACCCGCACGCGAATAGACTGTTTGCGAACCTTGCTGTAAAGCAAAAAAGCCAGGCCCATTGATCATCAAATCTGTACCAACTCCCGTAGACGATGCACTTCCCTGGGTCATCATTTGATCAATAGAGCTGAGAGAGGCTCCCAGTCCAACCTGAATCGGGTTCGTCCCTCCGTTCCCTCCTGAAGTGGCCGTCGATACGGATGCCCCCTGAAGAGTTTGACTCAGTGCAGTAGCAAACGTCGTCCTGCTCTTTTTAAAACCCGTTGTGTTGACATTAGCAATGTTATTGCCAATAACATCCATCTTGATTTGATGATTCTTTAATCCCGAAACTGCTGAATATAACGAACGCATCATAATCCATATTCCTCCTCTTTGTATTTTAGTGACCACGAAAAACAGACTTTTATGTTATCCGACGCCTAACCGCCGCTGGCTAAAGTTCAGGCTATACATCTCCTAATGTTAAAAACTCCCTTAGGAAAGTTTCATTATGCAGCCCCCGCTGCAGTATCTGTAGTAGTATCTGTAGTAGTATCTGTAGTACTAGTCTGTTGATCCTGAACCGATGTAATCATTCCTAACTCCAAATCCACAAGATTTCCATCCGCCTTACGAACTTGCAACTTAGGATCGCCATCAAGCCACTTCGCAGCTTCAACGGTTCCCTCAATGGTAGTCTCTCCATCCGTATCCACCCCGCTCACCCATTTGCCGATCATAGCTGCCCCTTGTGAGAGTGAAGATAGTTGGGACTGATAGGTCATAGTTGCGTTCAAGGCGTCCATGGATGTAGAGATATTGGTCATCTGCTCCAAAGCGCTGAACTGAGCCAATTGGGCAATCGACTCTTTGCTATCCGTTGGATTCAAGGGATCCTGATTTTGCATCTGAGCCACTAATAACTGGAGAAAATCGTCTTTCCCTAGCGAATTACCAGAGGTTGTATTAGTATTTTTCGTTGTACTCGCTGTATTGGCTGTAGAACTTGTCCCACTAATTGTGTTACTCATGTTATTGCCTCCTAAGCCGTGACATTAATCCGGTTGCTCTCTTCCTGTTCAAGAGAGGGGTTGGTGACTGACATTAGGTCTTCATCCTCATTAAGATTAGAGCCTTGCTTGAAAGTCCTTTGTGAAGCATCCCTTTGAGGATTCTTTTGCTGATCGCCACCTTGTCCCATTTGCAGCGAACCACAGTTCACACCCTGACTAGTAAGAGTGTGACGCAAATCCGAAAGTTGGTTCTGAAGAATCTGGCCAGTTGCTGCTTCAGAAGCGTGTACCTGTAGATGGACCCGCCCATTCTCCCAGTGTATATTGATTTGGATTTTACCTAAATCTTCAGGATGCAGCTGAATGTCCAGTTGTTTCAAATCCTGAGACCTGCTCTTAACTTGCTCACGAAGTACGGTGGAAATCTGTTCCCATACCGGAATAGCGACTGTTTTTCCGTCTGCAAGGTTCACCGCAATCATGTTGCTTGCAACCCCAAAACCAGCGCTTGAATTCTGATTATTCACATCTTTTACCCCGGAAAGTTCACTGGAGTGGGTGTCCTCTCCCTCTTGTAAACCTACTCCAGCAGATTTCTGCTGAGAATTGGTAAGCAAGGCTGTATTTTTCGCTGGCATTTTGACGGTGTTAAAGTCAGTTTCCTTCAATTGTTTTATGAAGGGTTCCGAACTCCCTTGTATTTCATTCATTCGTTGAGACGCTTTTGCCTCGTTAGTCCCTTGACTTAGGATAGGGTTTAGGGCTGCTGCCAGCAACGTGACTGCCTTTGCCTTTAACGCCGGGCTACCTGTACCAATCCCTGGGGTTAAATCGTCAAGCAACGATTGAATTTCTTTGCTTTCTAAATTTAAAGGATTCCCTTTGGGAGATGAAACCAGATCGTCTTTAGCCACGTCGTCCGTAGCCGTCACCCACCCCTGAACAACCCTCATCATTTCCTGATAAAGATTCCGGTTTGGGGAGTTCTCTGAATCTTCCCTGCTTAATGGACTCCCTATTGGAGAGGCTTCTGAGATATCTCCAGAGAGTGCCCCTAAAAGATTTGCTATAACCTGTCTATATTTATCCAACTCCGTGATTCCAGGGTTAGCCCCCTGAGGTTTAGGCGTCGTCATCCCTGACTGCGCAGAAACCTCATCTGATACCAGAGAAAGTAGATTCAACATAGCTGATCCAAGATTGATGCCCGAAACAACGGGTGCCTTAGCCAAAGTTGAATTAGTAAGTGATAAATTCTCATCTCCCTGGCTCACAACGTCTCCGGAATTGGCCTCCTTGCCTGCCGGAAGATCACTCTGCAGCATAGGCTGCGAAACAAATGAAAGCGCAAAATTACCGTACCCTAGCATACTCTGATTCTGTACGCTTTGCACAGGATTATCAGTACTCTGTTTTTCTTCTGATTCTTGGCCTGCTGTAGAGGAGTTCTGCCCTTTCGAATCTGCGTGTAAATTCATAGAGCTACCAAGCATCGCAGCAAACGCTACAGCAGCGTCAGAGCTGTCTGCCACATCTTTTCCCTTAAGAGTTAGTGTCTTTTCCAATTTATTTCCACCCTTGAGGGTATCCGAAAGGACATTAATACCCGCCACTTCTTTCACCTCCTACGTAGACTTCTATTGTCTATATCGGCAAAATCCTAATAAAACATTAGCACGATTATTTTCTACAGTAAATTCTTCTTTTGACGGCTAAACCTGCTACGCAAGCGCAGGATCGCTTGAGAATGGAGTTGACAAATCCTAGATTCAGAGAGTTTTAAAACTGCTGCAATCTCTTTTAAGGTGAGTTCTTCTTGGTAATAAAGCGCAACCACTAACTTTTCTTTATCAGGCAATTTTTCCACGGCTTCAGCAAGGATCTTTTCTTGTTCCTCATTCTCTATCGCTTGAAACGCTTCTTGGGCTTCATGGTCCATGAGTAAATTAAGTGGCGTGCCGCTACTATCTCCTTCATGATCTGTGGTAGTTTCATCGAATGAGATCAGAGTTAAGAGCTGGGCTTGGGCTAGAACCCCTTCGATTTCCTTCACTTCTACCTTAAGTAAATCCGCCACTTCTTCCGCAGTGGCCACCCGTCCCAGCCGGTATTCCAATTCAACAAACCCATCTTGAACCCGTTTCACTTTCTGCCTTGCTGAATGAGGAACCCAATCCATAATTCGTAATCCATCAATCATAGCTCCACGAATACGGATCGAAGCATACGTTTCGAATTTAACCCCCCGGGCGGCTTCGAACCGTTCCAAGGCATCCAGCAACCCAAAGACCCCATAGCCGATGAGATCATCCTCGTCAATATGAGGCGGAAGAGACATTGCTAAACGACCCGCAAGGCGCTTGACCATAGGCAAGTATCGTTCGATCTGTTCTTGTTTCAACGGTCCTCGCGAAGCAGATTCATAAGCTTTCGGTACCAAGTCTTACTCCCCCCCTAATCGATGTTCGATATTCGATGTTCGTGGTTCGAAAATTGCAAACTAAAATGTCGCAAATCGTACATTTCGCTCCTTAACAAGGACAACTATACTTCAGATTAAGATTGAAGCTTCACTAAAATGAGTTTTCTTAATATACTACGCCGAAATCTCAAAAGCAGTTGTTCGAATATCGAACCTCGAATTATTCCCAGCCCATACGGCGCACTATTTCCGCTTGTCGCTCACTGTCCGGCAGTCCTGCGCTTAAATCCTGATCAACCTGGCCTGGAAATCTTGAGTCTTGTACCGGTGACGTGTGGAGTTGATCATCTCCGACAGAGATATCAATAAACCCTCCCCGCCCGGAATCCGAATGCTCATCTTCGGGTTTTGGGGGTGCAGTCCTTTCAAACAAGCTATAAGTTCCGACCATTAAGAGATATATAACCCCAAATGAAACCCCAGCCCTAACAATTAAGTCGAAGATCCTCACCCCATTGAGCCAGCTAAGTAACACAACAATAAACGTTGTTATTATGGCAAGACGCAAAGCCCAGACCTGAAACAGTTTACTTTCACTATGTTGAACGGACATCAAATCACCTTTTCGCCATGCTTAATTGTTCGAATACGCAATTCCCCGGTCCCAACATCAAAATGAATTGTGCGCCCAAAACTTCCTCCGATATCAGCAATCAGAAGCGGAATTCCATTTTTCTTCAATTCTTGCTCTACAGCTTCGGCATTGCGTTCCCCGATCTTAAGAACTGGGGGTTTTCCTGGAAAAGAAAACATCTGAGCGCCACCTGCCATTTTCGCTCTCAGACGAGAACTCACTGCTCCCATACTAGCAATCTCTTGAAGTAATAACACAAGAGCAGTATCTGCATATTTTGCCGGATTTCCCCCTAAACTCCCACTAGCTGACGGAAGCATAATGTGAGCCATCCCCCCTACTTTCAGATGCGGGTCATGAATGCAAATACCAATACAAGAGCCTAACCCGGCAGTTAACAAAATATCAGGAGATCTGGCCGTTTTAAAATCAGCCATCCCGACACTGATCACACCATTCATACTCCTATTGCTCCTAACAACTTTTTTAAGGACCCATCGTCTGGTAAAAAGATAAATTGCCCTTTAATCTTAGGGATTCCAGAGAGCTGCGTATCGATAAACAACACCGTGTCGTCAAGTAAGCCCTCTTCAAGAAAAATAGCATCTAAACTCGCCCCAATCATATCCACTGCTAACGCGGGCACGGAAGGCTGAAGGGGAATTCCCGAAAATTGGCTTAAGGAAATTAGAAAAGAGCTAACTAAGATGTTCCCAACTTCTTTCAAAGCCGATTGAGCCATCTCATTAGTATATAGATCCAGTGGTTCATCCATCCCAAACAGAGCTTGAACCACGATCTCAGCACTTTCTATTGGAAAGAAAAAAACAGCTTTTCCCGGAGCCTCCCCTTCAACTTTCACATAGATTGTAGCTTGAGGCGTATCAAGTTGACCTACTATGATGGAGACCTGTTCGAAGGGTACCGCCCAAACTTTTGGTACTGACATCTCAATCCTGCGTTGCAAAAGGGTGGACAAGGCTGTTGCCGCATGGCCTGACCCGATATTTCCGACTTCACGCAAGGCGTCAAGTTGGAACTGTGTAATCTCCATTTTTTATACCAACCCTTTCTTACGCATCGCCCTTTGGATATCAAAGACGCAGCGAATGACTCGATCTCGATCTCTCTCTAGGATCTCATGGAATTCTGTTGAAATACAGTATCGCTGGGGTTTGCTATCTTCTAGCTTTTCAGCCCGGCAAACAAGAACCGGGGCCCGCAAATCTCCGTTTGGCAAACCTACCTGAAAATAGAGTATCGATCTATTTTCCACACATTCCTCCGTCAAAAAGCGAATACCTCCACCACTTAAGTCGAGCATAGTTCCTTTATAACTGTCACTAAGACCCTCTTTGGTCACTGTTTGAAAGGTAATCGGGTAGAGAGCTGGAACTCGGACATAATTGCGGCGTTGGACCTTTAATATAGAATCCGGCAGCTCAAGAACAAATAAATGAATCGGAGCTGCAATTCGTTGCATAATCCTAGCCACAAACGAGTAGGCCGACACTTCATCCCAAAATATTAGTTTCACTTTTGTCCCTTCGCGCAGAGGGACCACCTCACCATGTTCGAACGGAGCGCCAACTGACAGAAGTCTTTCTCCCACCTCTTCAATTCGCGTCCGATATTTTCCTTCGTACTCGCCTTCCTGTACAATAAGCTCAGCTATCAGCCCAGGCAAAAGCTTCTTCTTATACGTCAAATCAATCACCCCTTTTTCGAAGTTCGATATTCGAAGTTCGTGGTTCGACTATTGATTATGTTCCTAGATAAGATCATCTAAAGATGCATCTAAAGCGAGTTTCCCTTAAGTGAATACTGATGTACTCTTAAAACTAACGTAATAGCTTACTCAAGAACCCCCGGATTCCGCCCGCTTGTCGAGGCGGTCTAAGATAAATCCCCGCAACTGTACCAGCAATCCACTGAATACAACGATAGGCTGGACTTTCAGGATAACTAATTCCCAGTGGTTCCTGCTGCATGACGGAGCGCCCCATGAGCGAGTCATCGTAAACCCAACCCATCAAATCAATCGACCCGTGTAAGAATTTGCGCACTGCAATTTCCAACCTTTTAAACGTCGCCCAGGCGTCTGCTTCTGTCCGTACCCGGTTAATAACCACATGAATCGGTACCTCGCCGACTTCTTTCTTCAAAGTTTTAAGTAAACCATAGGCATCCATTAACGCCGTAGGTTCCGGAGTGGTCACCATAATGATGTCATCCGCAGCCCGCAAAAAATTCGTCACTATATTCCCCAGCCCCGCCCCTGTATCAATAATCAATAGATCGGTCATTTTCTCCAGCCGTCCGAGATTGACTATGACATTCGATAATCTATCCCGTTCTAAATTCGCAAGCTCTTGAACACCAGACCCCCCCGGTATGATCCCTATACCTCGAGGACCGGTAAGCAGAATCTGTTCAATTGTCTTTTCTCCAGACAATAAATGCTCAATCGTATACCGTGCAGTAAGGCCAAAGGCAATATCTACGTTCGCGAGGCCCAAATCTCCATCGAGAATAACAATGCGTTGTCCATATTCAGCGAGCGCTAAGGCCAGGTTAACCGTGAAATTAGTTTTGCCCACGCCCCCTTTGCCGCTGGTTACGGCAATAACTCGCATTTTGTTATTGTTTTTTTCTCTATTGACCAACTCGCGCAATTCGCTCGCTTGATCATGCATTAGGCATCTCCTCCCCTAACGCATAGTAAGCCAAACGACTCGGCGTCGCGGCATCAATGTCGTCCGGGACATTCTGGCCGTTCGTTAAATAGGCCGTGGGGATTGTTGTCTGTTCCAAGAGATTGATTATGGATCCTGCACTCAATGTTTCATCTAACTTTGTAAAGATAAGATGTGTGGCGAGGGCTTCGAAACGTTTATAGATCTGAAGTTGATCGGAGGATTGCGTTGTTGCGCTCATAACAAGCATTGTGAAATCCGGTTTTGCTTTATCCAAAAAGGCACGTAATTCAGACATATGTAACTCGTGGTTGGGGCTTCGTCCTGCTGTATCTATAAAGATAAGTTCTTTATCCGCATGAAAATCGAGCGCCTCGCGTAATCCCGAAGGAGTCATCACGACTTCAACGGGTACCCCGATAATTTCGCCAAACGTCTTAAGTTGCTCCACTGCAGCAACTCGATATGTATCTGCCGTAATCAAAGCGACTTTGCGTTTATCAACAATACTAAATCCGGCCGCAAGTTTGCCGATTGTTGTCGTTTTACCCACTCCGGTGGGCCCGACCAAAGCGACAATCCGTGGCTTCTCAAGCCCTGGCTGTATCAACCCTGTCTGTCCGCATATTTGGCGAACATTTGCTTCAATCCGAGCGTACACCTGGAGATCATCGCCCCACTCAACTTCAGGCAGAGTTTTTTGCACTTGGCGTATCAGACACTTAACCAAGTTTTTATTTACTCCTCTGTTCTGTAAATGATCCGCCCATCTTTGAAGAATCGGAGGCCAATTACTTTTCTCTTCTCCGAGTCCTTCGATATGTTTATTCATTTTCTCCAGCATCAGACGCATATGCTGAAGTTCATCCTGAATGTCTCCGGATGGACCTTTGGTATCAGACACTGGCTCAGTACCTGGGAGCTTTACATCCTTGACATGATACGCATAATTAGGCGTTGGGGGTTTCACTGCTGCCACTGGATTTTCTTCAATAGCCGCTGTGATTTCCACTTTCAGTCTTCCAAATAAACCCAGAAAACCTCCTTCTCTGAACTCACGTGTCTGAAGGATGACCGCTTCTGACCCCAATTCCCGCTTCACTTTTCCCATGGTTTCGGCCACATTATCACCAACGAAACGCCTAACTCGCACGATTCATCCCCACCATTCCTACAGCTTGGATTTGTACTCCTTGGACTAACTCATTATATGAAAGAACCATAAGTTGTGGGAGTTGACGCTCCGTAACTCGTTTCAAATTGATTCTCACCAGCGGAGCACAAACAATTACTGGTGTAAACCCTTTAAGCGTAACCTTTTCGATCTCTCGTGTAAGATTTTGCACGAGCACTTGTAACATCTTCGGATCAAGCGCTAAAAAAGTGCCATAATCGGACGGTTGAATACTGTCGAGAATCTGCTGTTCAATCTGAGGATCTAGGGTGATCACCGGTAAAGTTTTATCTTTACCGACGAGCGGTTGTAAGATTTGACGAGCTAACGCCTGCCGGACATGTTCAGTCAAACGGTCCAAATCTTTTGTGCCTTGGGCCTGATCGGCAAGAGTTTCGAGAATCGACACCATGTCCCGTATCGAGACCCTCTCACGCAGCAGGTTCGCTAGAACCTTCTGCACTTGGCCCAAGCTTAGTAGATCTGGGATTAATTCATCCACCACAGCAGGAGCTTGTTCCTTAGCATGGTCAATAAGAGATTTAACATCTTGACGATTGAGGATCTCCCAAGCCTGAGTTTTGATTACTTCTGTGATGTGTGTCGCCAGAACGGTCGGAGCATCTACTACCATCCACCCGCTCAGTTCCGCCTGTTCTCGGTACATCGCATTGATCCACTTAGCATCCAGCCCGAAGGCGGGCTCTTTTGTAGGAGTGCCCGGTATGCTATCATCGTCAAACCCACTGCTCATGGCCATGTAGTGGTCGGCCAGAATTTCACCTGTAGCAATTTCTGAGCCTCGTATTTTGATAATATATTGGTTTGGCTGCAGATTCATATTGTCGCGTACCCGTATCACTGGAACAATAAATCCCAGCTCGCTGGCTATTTGACGCCGGATAAGAACAATCCGATCCAGCAAATCTCCTCCTTGCTGAACATCGACTAAGGCGATCAGCGCATAACCCAGTTCGAGTTCCATATGGTCAATATACAAAAGGTTTAAGACATTTTCTGGTTTCTTGCTTTCTTCAATCTCCGATTCTCGAGCAGCCGCCGTCTCCTCGACAACCGATACCTTGGAGTTTCGTTGCAACATAACTCCTGCAGCGATTAAAGCAGCAGCAACGAGTAACATTGGCACTGGCGGTAAACCGAGAACAGCCAACAAGGTTAATACACCCGCTGTGATGAACAAGGCCTTGGGATTTCGAAACAGTTGTTTAGCTAAATCATTGCCTAAATTGCTTTCCGAAGCTGCCCGGGTAACAACTAGACCCGTAGCGGTAGAGATCAGGAGCGCCGGAATCTGAGAAACAAGTCCCTCCCCGATCGTTAGCAAGGTATATTTGTGGAGAGCGTCAAGCAAAGGCATCCCCTGCATTACGACACCAGCAATGAACCCTCCAATAATATTAATGAATAAAATGATAATAGCAGCAATGGCATCCCCTTTAACAAACTTAGTCGAACCATCCATTGCTCCATAAAAATCCGCTTCCTGTTGAATCGCTTTACGACGATCACGAGCCTGCTGTTCGGTTATCATGCCCGCATTGAGGTCAGCATCAATCGACATTTGCTTTCCCGGCATTGCATCCAAGGTAAAACGCGCCGCAACTTCGGAAACACGCTCTGCCCCTTTGGTGATCACGATAAATTGAACAAGGACCAAGATAATAAAGATAATAAAACCTACGACCGGATTTCCTCGAATGACAAATTCTCCAAACTGCTGAATGACCAGTCCAGCATGGCCGTCAAGGAGAATAAGACGGGTAGCTGAGACGTTCAACGACAAACGAAACAACGTTAGAGTTAGCAAAAGTGAAGGTAGAGCCGAAAATTCCAACGGGTCTTGGGCAAACACTGCCAACATCATCGTTAGAACCGATGCCGTAATATTCAAAGTAATTAAGATATCCAGAAACCCTGCGGGCAAAGGAACAACCATCATGACCACGATACCCACAATCCCCATTGCGGCTATAATGTCTGTATTATCTAGTAGTTTACGTTTCAACAAGATGGCCATTGGTGTTCCTCCTTTTAAGTTTGCCTTGCCTCTTGGCGGGAGGAAGTTTCTCTGCACGTTCGCACAAGCTGCATTCGCTATTCACTTGAGGCTAAAGCTAAAACGCAAAACCTCTGGGCTTTCTGCATGTGAACTGTTGCGTTTCTTAACGCTTTAACCTCCGCGCTCATTGACGCGAATTCCACTAAAGCGCTCTCTAAGCAGAGAAACTTCCTCTGGCTTGGGTCGACGGGATTAGGCTGTTCTTGATGCGTCGTCTGGGCTCAGCTACGGGTGGGACAGTTTTTTGTTGCATTTCAAGGGAGTGTGGCGCTGTTTGCGTTGTTGACGCAAAGTCGATTTATTAGGCTCTTGACACAAGCATGCATCGCGTGCAACTGGGGATATTTTATGCTCTTTTCCTTTTCTTTTTCAGCCGATAGACAAATGCCAGGACTTCGGCTACTGCTTTATAAAGATCCGCTGGAATTCCTTGCCCTATGTCTACTTGAGCATAGAGGGCTCGTGCCAGCGGCTTATTTTCCATAATCACAAGGTCATATTCTTTTGCCAGTTCGCGCATGCGCAGGGCGACTTGGTCTTGTCCTTTAGCGACCACGTAGGGTGCTTTATGAACATTTTGGTCATAGCGCAGGGCAACAGCAAAGTGGGTTGGGTTAGTGATGACAACATCTGCTTTTTTCATATCTTGCATCATCCGACTCATGGCCATGGCCCGTTGTCTCTTCTTAATCTCACTTTTAAGTTCGGGATTTCCTTCTGTTTGTTTATATTCCTGTTTTAATTCTTCGTGCGACATCCGCAAGTTCTTTTCATACTCCCACCGCTGATAGAGATAATCTAAAGCGGCTATACCTAAAAAAGAAATCGAGATCTTCCAGGCAAGTTCCATCAGGGCTTGACCTAGGAAAATAGCCCCTTGCCCAAGGTCTAGTTGCTGTAAAGCGGGATAGAGTTCAATCCGGTCTCTTATACTGGCATAAAGGTAATAACCAATGAGGATCACTTTGGTCAGGGATTTGGCCAATTCGACCCAAGCCTTAACGCCAAACATCCGTTTCGCGCCGCTGATCAGACTAATCCGGGAAAGTTGAGGTTTCATAGACTCTCCAGTAAAGAGGATTCCGACTTGGATATAATTCGCAGCTAAGGCAATCACTAATCCTGTGCCTAAAATAGGCCACATGATTTGGATTCCTTGCCAAAGAATGTTGGGCATCATACTTGATACCGAATGTTCGGTCCACTCTGTGGAGAGGCCTAAAACGTACGGAAAAAGTTGCTCCATGCGCTGCAACATATTCGGAATCCAGTATTTGAGAACGGCCACTAAGCTTAAGAGCATTAGTGCTGAAATTGCTTCCTGACTTTTAAAGACCTGGCCCTTTTTACGCGCGTCTTGTTTGCGCCTGGGCGTGGCTGCATGTTTTTTCTCGCTCACTGCTTCCACCCCTGATAAAGTTCTAGGAGCCAAGACATGTTCAGATTAAAAAGGTGCGATACGGCTTCCCCGAAAAAGGGAAGCGAGAGGAACAGAATGATAAATCCAAAAATAATCTTGACCGGAAAAACTACCGAAAAAATATTGAGTTGGGGTACTGTTCTAGATAAAAGTCCCACACCGACATCCGAAACCAGAAGGGCCCCAAAAACAGGTAAGGCCATTTGAATCGCTAAAGCAAACACATGGGCAACGAGTTGGGCGTAAAAGGCAAAATTACTGGGTAAGGTGGATGGGTTAAGGGGAATATAGGCATAACTCTTGACCATTGCAGCAATAAGATAGTGATGAGAATTGGTAGCCAGTAAAAGCATTGTGGCTAAAACCATCTGAAAATTACCCATCATCGGAGTTTGTACACCATAAACCGGGTCAATCGCGGCCCCCATAGTAAAACCCATTTGAAAATCAATTAGTTGCCCCGCCCCAACTAAAACGGCAGTCATAGTATATATTAGAAATCCAATGACTAGTCCCACCAAAACCTCCTTAATTACCACCGCTACATAGGGTAACAGTTCAAGAGGAATTGACGGTTTCGCCGCAGAAATCAAGGGATAGACAATCACTGACAAGCTTGCAGCCAAACCTAGCTTGACGACTCCCGGAACGCCTCGAGCGCCAAATACTGGAGCTAACATAATCATACCGGTCCAGCGGGATAAGATCAGGAGAAATAAAGAAAGGTTCCATTGGAGCAGTTCGGTCAGGCTCACATCTCTATACCCCCGTTTCGATGTTCGTGGATCGAAGTTCGATGTTCGAATCGAAGCGAACAGAGTTCGCACAATCATTTAAAATTTTGAGTTCAATTCCGTTCTTCGATTCGCAGAATCGAATTCAAGCCTCGCGCCTCGTGCATCGCACATCGCGCCTCGCTTACTGGCTTCCAAACGTCACCAATTGGGTTAACAAATTTGTTGTATACGCCGTCAGTACCGATAGCATCCACGGACCCAGCATTAGAAGAATGGCAACCACTGCGACTACTTTAGGAATAAAGGAAAGCGTCTGCTCTTGGATTTGCGTCATTGCCTGAAAAATGCTAACCAGAAGACCGACCAACAAACTCATCCCAAGGATAGGCCCTCCCACAAGAAGCACGGTGCCTACAGCTTCCTTAGCCATATACAGTACTTGATTTTGACTCACCGCCGACAGTCCCCTTTCTGTACTAGTCCACTCTTCTAATGAAAACTGGTCACCAGCGACTGAACCACTAGATGCCACCCGTCAACTAACACAAATAATAGCAATTTAAAGGGCAATGAAATCATCATAGGGGGAAGCATCATCATTCCGATTGACATCAGTGTACTGGAGACAATCATGTCGATGACGATAAACGGAATAAATATCGCAAATCCCATTTGAAATGCCGTTTTCAACTCACTTATAACAAAGGCCGGAATGAGTACATACGTCGGAACTTCCCGATAGGTTTTAGGGCGCTCCATTTTAGATAAGCCCACAAAAAGCTCCAAATCCTTTTCCCGTGTCTGTCTAAACATAAAATTTCTTAAAGGCTCTTCTGCTTTGGTCAAAGCCTCCGTCTGGGTGATCTGATTCTTCATATAAGGCTGAACTGCATTCGTATTAATCTGGTTCCACGTCGGAGCCATCACAAAAAAAGTTAAAATCAGTGCTAATCCCGCCATTACCTGATTCGGAGGAAGTTGCTGAGTTCCCAGTGCATTACGCACAAAGGACAGCACGATGATAATCCGGGTAAAGGAGGTCATCAGCATGAGAATAGCCGGAGCCAAAGACAACACCGTCATAAGCAGCAACAGCTGTATAGACGTACTAGTTTGTTGAGCCGCCGAGTTTCCCAGATCCAAATTCAGGCCTGCCGCCCAGACCGTATTGGGATTTGCCAGCATCCCCAACCCAAGCGCCATAGCAAAGGGTATCCCGATTGTGAAGAGTTTCGTTAAACGGCTTGGAAAAGACATTATTTTTCCACCTCATTAAGCAAACGTTCCAATTCCGTAGAAAAAGACTCCTTCTTTCGGGAAGGTCTGACCACAAGTTTTTGTAAGCTATGGGCCCATCCTTCCACTCTTTCTGTCGGACGCATCGCAATCTCTTGCAGAATTTCAGCTGCAACGGCCGGATCATTGATCTCACTGATTTTCACCAAGTTATGATCCGATCCCCCGAGAACTTGTAGTTGTCCTGCAATCTCAACGAGGTAGAGGCTCTGCGTGCCACCTAACATCTGTCGGTCGAGAACCCTTACCCACGGCGCGTTCATATTCCGACCACTCGCCCGATTAAGGCGACGGATAACCCAAAGGGACACGAGTAAAATAAGGAAGAAAATCAGCAATGTTCCCAGTAGCCCCCACAATGAGAAATTTGACTGCGCAGCGGCTGGAGCCGCACTAATTGAAGGAAGCTTTTGGTCTTCGTTGAACATACTACTTCAAAGCCTTCGTAACAGCCTCAACCACACGTTCCGCTTGAAAGGGCTTAACGACGAAGTCTTTGGCTCCGGATTGAATCGCTTCAATAACCATCGATTGTTGGCCCATGGCACTGCACATGATAACACGTGCTTTGGGATCCCGTTTGCGGATTTCTTTTACTGCTTGCAGACCATCCATTTCCGGCATGGTAATGTCCATAATCGTCAAGTTCGGTTGCAATTCGATATACTTCTCTACAGCCACAGCCCCATTCTCAGCTTCACCAACGACGGTAAACCCATTCTTGGTCAAAATGTCTTTCAGCATCATACGCATAAACGCGGCATCATCAACAATCATTACTGTATCACTCAACTCAGTTGGCCTCCTTTATTTAAGAGAATTCATCCGTTCCATTGGATGCACGATATCGGTAATGCGAATTCCAAATGTCTCATTTATGACAACAACTTCACATTTAGCGATCAACTTGCCATTGACAATCATATCGACAGATTCACCGGCCAGGCGATCGAGTTCAATGACTGAACCTGGACCCATTTCTAGGATTTCTTTAATTGTTTTTTTGGCTTTTCCCAATTCTACGCTGATTTGTAACGGAACATCTAAAATCAAACTCAGGTTGTCCGGCTGTACTGGCGGGTGTCCTGGTTGAAGAGGTGCAAACTGGGCCGGTTGAACGGGTGTCGTAGGCCCAGGAGAATAATTTGATGGCGGTGGATAATAGCCGCCTTGAGTATTGACCTGTGGCATCCCATAAGGAGGGTAGCCGTCCGATGCCGCCGCATAAGGCGGTGTTTCATAAACGGGTGGCGTAGATTGCGGTGGAGTTTGATAAGTTACCTGCGCAGGTTGGGAAGGTACAGCAGGTTGCGCAACCTGAGCCGCTGGAGCGGCCGACGAGTCACCCGACATCACACTCATTAACTTGTTGACCATCCCTTTAGCCACACTGAGCGGGATTACTTGAATAAGAATGCTGTCAATGACTTCTTCTACAACCATCCGAAAGGAAATCCGCACGAGCGGCTCATTGGCAGACAGGAAACCCCGAATGACATCATCCTCCAGCGACAAGTCATTGAGCACTAAATTAGGTGGAGTAATATCTACCATGGCATTAAACATGGTCGACATAGAGGTGGCCGCTGACCCCATCATCTGATTCATGGCCTCAGAAATTCCGCTAATTTGAAGCTCTGAGAGTTCTGAGGATGGATTTTTACCATCGCCCCCCATCATCAAATCAACAATTACTGAACCGTCTCGTTGGGAAAGAATCAAAAGATTCGAACCCTCTATGCCAGCCTTATATTTGACATCACAAATCACGGAAGGGATAGGATAATCCTTGCGAATCTGATCTGAGGACGTCAGATCAACCTTTGGCGTGGTAATGTCTACCTTTTTGCCCAGGAGCTGGGATAACGTTGTTGCAGCAGTGCCCATTGAAATATTAGCAATTTCTCCAAGGGCATCTTTTTCTATCGCATCTAAAAAGTCTTCTATTAATGGCGTCTCTTGAACCGGTTCCGAAAACACCGCTGAATCCGGTTCTTGAACCTGATCTGGATCAGGTTCAAGCGTACCCCGAAGCAAGGCGTCAATCTCTTCCTGGGAGAGCATACCGTTACCCATCTTGTTCCCCTCCATCCTTTACTATTTCCGTAAGCTGAACGGCGAGATGCTCTCCATGAAGTCCTGGGACGGACTTAAATTTCATGAATTCCCCTACATAAATCGGGAGTGGATCATTGACAGATTGATTGAGCGGGATCACATCTCCCTTAGCCAGGTCAAGGAGATCTCGAACGAGGATTTGCGAGTGTCCCAAAAACGCAACCATATCTACTTTCGCCCATTCGATTTTTCGCCGTATCGCTTCTACCTGCTCCGGAGAGGTGATCTTTGCTTGAGTGGAAAAGAGGAAGAACGTACTAAGCTTATCTAAAATGGGCTCAAGGACGAGATAGGGCATGCATATGTTAATCATCCCAACTGCTTCACCGATCCTTACTTCAAGAGTTACGAGCAAAATCATTTCGTTTGGAGCTACAATTTGGGTAAACTGAGGATTGATCTCCATGGCCATAAACTGTGGTTTAAGCTGGTAGACCTCTGCCCATGCCTCTTCTGTTAGATCAATGATTTGGGTCAGACGGTGTTCGACAATGGTTCTTTCAATTTCCGTTAAATCCCGGTTCTTTTCCGCACCTTGCCCTTGCCCTCCTAAAAGACGATCTACTACGGTGAAAGCCAGCGTGGGGCTCATTTCCATCAGAACTGTCCCCTCCAACGGATTCAAAGAGAAAAGACCTAAGACAGTGGGGTTGGGTAGAGAACGAATAAACTCATCATACGTAATCTGTTCAATTGAAAGCACTTTGCTTTCAATGACAGAATGCAAGTGTCCGGAAAAGTAAGTAGTCAATCCACGACAAAAATTCTCGTAAATGTTTTGGAGGGAGTGAATCTGATCCTTGGAAAACTTATTCGGACGCTTAAAATCATACACTCGAATCCGCTTTTGGGTCTTGGTTGTTTTCATTTCCTCCGCATCAACTTGCCCGTCGGACAGTGCACACAGCAGAGCATCGATTTCTGCTTGCGACAAGACGTCCCCCATAGAATCCCCCCTCTCATATCGATATTCGATGTTCGTGTTTCGATGTTCGAATCCAAGAACCACAACTTCGATATTTGTTTTTCGAACCACGAACCGAGACGATTATATCCGATTACTGATAAACTAAGGACAAAAATAAGACATCCGTTATTTTGTTATCCCCGACTTCGTTAAGTTGCTTAATTAACTCTTCTCGCAATTTTTCCCGCCCATCCAAACTTTGCACATCAGCAAGGGATTTGTTTGATAAGACCGTATTGACCCGGTCTTTCAAAAACGCATCCTCTTCCTTTAAACGTTGCTCTGATTTCGTATCTGTTACTTCAACGGTAATGGTCGTCTTTAGATAAGCTCCCCCTTGCAAATTTACTGTAAAATCGCCGATGGGCAAAAGTACTCCCACTTCCTTCGGTTGGCTTCCACTCAATGTACTTTGTCCGTAAGTTTTGAAGATAAACTTTTGAGCGCCAACTGTCCCTCCTACACCAAGAACCAAGCCCATGAGCAGGACGAGGATCATAAAGATGAGAGACTTTCGGTTCATGAATTTGCACACTCCTCTACTTTACTAATCTGGCGACAGCGCCGATGAAATTCAGCAACCCGCTCAATAAGAACTTCAACGGGCTCGGAGACCACGAATTTATTTCCTCCGGTTAAGGTTATGACCGTATCCGGGGTTTCCTCCATCATTTCAATCAGGTCAGGGTTTAAAGCAAAAGATTTGCCATTTAAGCGAGTGACATAAATCATAAATTCGCCCTCCTTTATCCTAGAGTGATTTATTTTGCTGACGCCAGTGAAGAACCTGGCCAGTTTCATCCAACAGCTTCTGTTCCTTCTGCAACTCTGCCGCCAAGAAGGCCTTAACTTGTTTCTCCTTAAGACGTCGGAATTTCTCGACCTGACGATGCGCTTCCAATAATCGGTGGCGCACATTCTCTACAACCCGTTCTTGCTCTATCCGGTCTGATTCACATTGCCGCAGCCTCCGCTTTTGCTCTAACACAAAGATTTGCCACATTCCTAAATCTTCAGGCCGATGTCGTCCTGCGTCCCGTTGCCCCTCTTCCGCCTCATTAAAACGTGCTTGTTGAATCCTGCAGGCTTGGACACAGAGCTCCAAACGCTGCACCACTTGGGCATACTCCCTCTGAGTCATTTCTAAAGCCTGTTCAGCTATTTGGAGGCTTGCTTCCAAGCGAAACCGAAATCGGGCCATCGTTTCACTCCTTATGCTGGCCTAATAATCTCCCGCATCTGCTTTAGCATCTCTTCAAAACCAGCGTGTTCGTCCACCCCTTGCCGTGTAAACGTCTGAATACGGTCCATATGCGCAATGGCAGCATCAATCTTAGGATTACTTCCCGACGTATATGCCCCGATATCAATCAAATCCTTCGCCTCACGGTAAACCGCCAAATGGCCTCGCACTTGACTGGATAAGGCCTTGTGCTCCGGACTAATGACATCATTCATAACCCGACTAACGGATTGCAATATATCGATAGCTGGAAAAGTATTCTGCATGGCTAGTTCCCGGGTTAAGACAATGTGCCCATCCAGAATCCCTCGAACTGAATCCGCTATGGGTTCATTGTGATCATCTCCATCGACTAACACCGTGTAGATCCCGGTAATACTTCCGGTTTCTGCCATGCCTGAACGTTCCAATAGTTTCGGCAGAAGAGCGAAAACGGAAGGAGGATATCCCCGAGTAGCCGGAGGTTCACCAACCGTGAGCCCCACTTCCCGCTGAGCCATAGCAAAGCGGGTCACCGAATCCATCATGAGCAGTACATTTTTACCCTGATCTCGGAAATACTCAGCAATGGCGGTCGCAGTAAATGCGGCTTTCAAACGCACAAGTGCTGGTTGATCTGATGTCGCCACGATGATCACCGAACGGGCTAACCCCTCAGGTCCTAAATCTTTCTCAATGAAATCCCGCAGTTCTCGGCCACGTTCCCCAACCAAAGCAATGACATTAATTTCGGCAACTGTATTTCTGGCCATCATCCCGAGTAAAGTACTCTTCCCTACCCCAGAACCCGCAAAAATCCCCATCCGCTGACCCCTGCCAATGGTTAGTATTCCGTCAATCGTTCGTACCCCAACACTGAGTACATCCTGAATTCGAGGACGCAATAAGGCATTAGGTGGTTTGTTTTGCAGAGGGTACACCGTTTCGGTCAGCAAGGGGCGCCCATCCAGAGGATTTCCAAGTCCGTCAAGGATCCGACCGAGTAACCCTGGCCCTACCGGCACCGTTAACTTTTCTTGTTGGGGTAGCACACGATCTCCTGGAGCAATTCCTTCGAGTTCTCCCAGCGGCATGAGCAGGGTTGTTGAATCCCGAAAGCCGACCACTTCAGCCGGCAACGCAATTCCGCCTCGTGTGACGATATGGCAATATTCCCCAACGCTAGCCCTTGGACCAGCTGCTTCGACCATCAAACCCACGATCTTAGAGACTCGTCCCTGAGCCGAGATCGAATCAGTTTGTTCCACTGTCGGAATTAATCGATTCCAAGCTGCCATGTTCGAGCTCCTCTCGTAAGATATGTTCCAATTTATCTAATTGAGCTGCGAGCCGCGCGTCAAAAACTCCTTCCTGACATTCCAGGAAACAATCTCCCTGATTTAGAGACTTGTCCATAACCCACGGGCAAGGGGGTAAACTGCCCTCGGGCAATTTTTCAAGCCAAACAGCATCTTCCGTAGCCACATGAAGTCTCCACCCTATACGTTCCTGGGGCAGCAAAGTAAGGGCCCGAATGATTTCTACCAAGCGCTGGGGTTGAACAGTTATGCTGGAGCGTACTAAGCGTTCAGCGATTTTCAGCGCCAGCTGGAGTAAATCCTCATCGACCTTGGCGTATTCTTCTTGGACTGCTTGCTGAGCCAACCGGAAGAGTTTGTTTACATTTTCAGACAAGCGTTTTCCCTCTGCTTCTCCTGCCGCAAAACCTGCTTGATATCCTTCCGCCTGTGCAGTCTCCACAACTTCCTGGCGCAAACGTTCCAGGTCAGCTTGTGCCTGAGCATGCACTTCCTGAGCACGACTTTCTGCCTGAGCAAGAACTGCCTGGGCACCCGCTTCAGCCTCTGCTAAAATCACGGCTACCTTCTTCAGCGCCTCTTCTTCGTACACAGAAGTATCCAGCCATTCGGGGTGGACCGGATTTTGCTCCTCAACTTCTTCGGTTAGCACCGTTAAAAACGCGTCCAGCTGCTGAAACCCTTCAGTCCACTCCACTATTCGTGGGGTAGACACCTCCACATCATAGTTTTTGACAACGCGTCCTTTAGTAAATGATCTCATCGCTACCTCCTCTAGAAATGACAATTGCGCCACTTTCTTCGAGCTTACGAATCACCTTCACAATGCGTTGCTGAGCTTCTTCGACATCACGCAACCGTACTGGACCCATGAATTCCATATCGTCTTTGAGCATCTGACCTGCCCGCGAGGACATATTGGCCAGGATCTTTTGCGCCACTTCAGGGTTGGATCCCTTCAAGGCCAGACCCAGGTCCTTGGTTTCCACTTCACGTAAGACCAACTGAATGCCACGGTCATCCAGCATAACGATGTCTTCGAAGACAAACATCTGCCGCTTAATCTGTTCTGCTAACTCAGGATCCTCCATCTCCAAAGTATCCATGACCACTTTTACTGTTCCAGGATCTGCGCGGTTGAGGACATCCACGATGCTTTGTATCCCACCCGATGTCGTATAATCGGTAGGAGCCAAACTAGAGATCTTGCGCTCTAAGACCTTTTCAATCTCCTTAAGCACTTCCGGACTTGTTCGACCCATCGTCGCGATGCGTTTCGCCACATCAGCCTGTCGTTCTGGCGTGATGCTAGCAAGTAAGGTTGCCGCTTTATCCGCGGGAAGGTGGGTCATAATCAGGGCAATTGTTTGAGGATGTTCACCTTGGATGAATGAAAAAAGCTGTTTGGGGTCTGTCCTGCGTACCAGATCAAATGGTCGCATCTTCAAAGAGGAGGATAGACGACTAATGATCTCAAACGCCCGCGTTTCTCCAAGTGCCCGTTCCAGCACTTCCCGCGCGTATTCCATGCCTCCCTGAGAGATATAATCATTGGCCATGCACATCTGATGGAATTCTTCCACGACATAGTCCCGCTGTTCCGGTGAAATCTTACCAACATTAGACATTTCTAGGGTTAACTGTTCTATTTCTCCCTCAGCAAGGTGCTTTACCACCTGAGCGGAATTCTCTGCACCTAAGGCGATCATGAGAATCGCAGCCTTTTGGATTCCCGATAAAGCCAGCGCCATTTAACTCTCCTCCGATAGCCAGGTTTTCATAAGCCGAGCAACTTCATCCGGGTTATTTCGCGAATATAGTTCGACAGCCTCTTTGGTTTTTTGCTTCTGAGTTTCCTCGACTGTCTTCAAATTTTTCTGGGCCATTCTTAACTTTGCCTCTTCCTCAGCAGACTGTTGGGCCATGAGAAGTTCTGCGTCGGCAAGGGTCACGAGCTCAGGGCCGTTTAGTCCCAGCATTTTTTCAGCGCGCGCTTTCTTCGAACGGTTTCGGAGCATCACTAGGAAAAACACTAGGCCAACCGCTGCAGCTGTTCCCATCTCAATATAATAGATGAGCTGCTGCCGTTTCTGAGCATTCTCCATCGCCAGCTTTTCCTGCTGCAAATCTGTTTTATTAAAGGGGATAGCGGCCACTTGAATCTGATCTCCCCGGGTTTGGTCAACCCCCGCTGCAGAACCCACAATCGTTTTAATTTGATCGAGCTGGGCCTGAGTAACAGTGTCAGCATCTGCCATCACCGACACAGAAAGATGTTTTACAGCACCGGGGCTAACCACTTGCTCCTCTTGAGTAGTATCCACCTGATAGTTTTTGGTAACATCCGACTTGGTGGATGTCGCATTGACCCCCGAGGCTCCCGTTGCATACGTCGGGGCCCCATTTGCTGTCACTCCTGGAGTGCCTCCTGCAGCTGTACCCGTACCATTGGTAGTATTTTCTGTGGAACTCTGCTCACTCACCACAGCTCCGGGTCCATTCGTCTGCTTTGTTCGTTTAATTTGATCGAAGTCCAACGCCACATTGATTCGAACGACAGTTTTGCCCACACCCAACACTCGATCTAACATAGTCTGGACTGATTTTTGAATGTCCTCCTCAACTGTTTGCTGAAGTTGATATTGGGTTCCTGTGAGACGTTGAGGATCACTGCTTTTCCCTAAAACGTCCGATAAGACATTTCCGCTCGTATCCACAATCGTCACATTCTCCGGTTGCAGTCCTTCTACCGATCCTGCCATAAGATTGGCAATGGCACGTATCTGATCATCACCGAGTTTTGTGCCCGGAGCAAGTTTTACCGTCACCGCGGCTGTTGCCGATTTTTCACTATCGATAAATAGTGACGGTTCAGGTATCACGATATGTACGCGCGCATCTTGTACCCCATTCAATGTCTTTAACGTATTCTCTAATTCATTCTGCAGTCCGAGAACATAACGCAATTTTCGATCAGCGTCCGTCTCTCCAAGGTGCATGGTATTTAAGCTATCAAAACTGAATTTGCTTTGTTCAGGCAGCCCTGCACTGGCCAGCTGTAAACGAATATCAGCTGACGACTGTTGAGGCACTGTAATGGTCGAACCATTATCTTGCAGCTTATAATCTACTTTCAAATCTTTCAGTTTAGTCGTTATTGCTGCCGCATCCGTGTCACTGAGTTTCGTGAAAATCGGGACATATTGTGGAGTTCCCGCCCAAGTGATCAAGTAAACTAATGCACCAGCCACCAAAAGAGGAGCAATTACCGTAATTATTTTCTGTGGGCTAGAAAGCTTGTTCCAGAATGTTTTTACCGACTGTTGTATTCCGGCCCAAGAAAAATCCATTTTTCGCTCCTCCTCTCTTTAAAACTTTTATTTTTTTTATAATTGACCCACCAAAAAATGCAACTCGAAACGTATTTATAAAATAACACCTTGACTCCTTACATTTGCATACGCATTACTTGGTTATACGCATCTAACGCTTTATCGCGCACAGATACCGTCAAGGACAGAGACAAACTTGCTTTTTCTAAAGCCACCATCACCTCAGACATATCTTGAACCTTACCGGTTGCGAGTTGCATGCTAGCGGTATCTGCATTCTTTTGTAAAGCATTAACTTGGCTTAAGGCATCGTTTAAAAACTTGGCAAAATCCGTCCCAGCCTTTTGAGCTCCATCTCCAGAACTGATGTCGGGCTTACTTTCAAGGCTTGCAGAGGTGATCGGGTTCGTTGCCCCTAGGGGCATAATGGGTACTATTGGCTGGATACTCATTTAAGCATTACCCCTTTCCAATCTCTAAAGCTTTAGATGCCATTGACTTGCTAGCGTTGAGAGCCGTCACATTCGCTTCATACGCCCGAGAAGCCGAAATCATATCCACCATTTCCGTTACAATATTTACGTTCGGTTGACGGACATAGCCTACGGGTAAACCCGGCTCAGCCACTTTAACTGCATCCGAAGAATTGGGATCATATTCTAAGCGAAAAGGGTCTTGGGCATCCGAAATTTGATCAATTCTTGCCACTTGGACTCCATTCCCCACATTTTGGCCCTCCAGGGTTTTCCCGAGGACACTAGCAAACGGTGTTTCCGGGGGACGCGGGACAAATGTGGCAACTTGTCGACTATAGGGAATGGGGTTTCCCGCAGGGGTCTGTTCTCCTGTACGGGTGGTATTAATATTAGCGATATTGTTGGCTACGAGATCCATCCGCAAACGCTGAGCGGTTAAACCGGAAGCACTGATGTTTATTGCGCCGAAAAGACTCATGATTTATCCCCTCCTCATAACACATTCCACGATCGTTCGTCCAATCTCCCCGAGCGGTATAATTCTGTCTGCTAGGCCAGCATCCACCAAGGTTTTGGGCATCCCGTAAACCACACAAGTCTCCTCCGACTCAGCAATCGCAAATCCCTCTAAAGCCTTGACTTCTTTCATGCCTTTCGTACCGTCATTTCCCATTCCGGTCATGACCACCCCCAGGGTTCCTTTGCCAACTTCCTTTGCTAAAGAAAGAAACATGACATCCACTGAAGGATGATACAGCGTAGGTATGGGGGCTTCAACTCCAATATGCAGAATCAGCTGCCCGGACTTGCGTTGAACCTGCAGTTGTTTGCCGGCAGGGGCTACATAAACCGTTCCCGCTTTGAGAACTTCACCGTGTATCCCTTCCCTAACATTTAACGGACTGAGTCCATTCAGACGTTGAGCCAGCGGTCCGGTAAAGCCCGCGGGCATGTGTTGAGCGACAAGCACCGGAACGGGAAAATTAGCAGGCAAGGCTGGCAGGACAGCTTGTAAAGCAGAAGGCCCTCCTGTAGACGTACCAATGGCGACAATTTCAACCGCATGTTTAGGTAACAAGCTCATCTTTCCCGTGCCAGAAAGGCGCGGGCCAGGTCCTAAAGAGGTACCCGCCGTTGAAACCGAAGCCATTATCTTTGTCCCAGTTGTTTGAGTAACAGCCGCCGTGGTTACGGGTGCTCCTATTGAGGATGAGCTTAACCCCTTGCGCCCAAGACGTGCAGGATTTACATTGGCTGCTGCTTTTACTTTTTCCACCAGATCACGCGAAAGTGCCTTTAGGTCAGCTCCCGGACTACCTGACGGTTTAGCCACAACATCAAATGCCCCTAGATCAAGGGCCTTCAAAGTGGCCTGCGCTCCTTCCGTCGTCACCGCGCTCAAAATAATGACGGGTGTTGGCTGCCAGCGCATAATCTCATCTAACGCCTGAAGTCCATCCATGACCGGCATCTCAACATCCATCGTCACAACTTGAGGACGAAGAGATTGGAGTTTCAGAATTCCATCTCGTCCATCTCGCGCAACGTCTAAAACTTTAATACCCGGGTCTTGATTGAGAATTTTTTGGAGAGTTAAGCGCATAAAGGGAGAGTCATCAACGATCAAAACCCCGATAGGTGGTTTAAGTGCTGAGCTCATGGCCTGTCTCTCCACCTATGATGTTATCTAGATCCAAAAGAATAAGCAGGCGCTCACCAATTTTCCCAACCCCACGAATAAACTGGGAGTCCATACTTAAAGCAACCTGCGGCGGCGGTTCAATGTCTACACTGTCTATGCGCAAGACTTCCGTTACTGCATCAACTCGAATCCCAAAAACTTTACTTTGAACTTGCAAAACGATAATCCGGCTCAGGTCGGTTTCTTCCACGCGAGTCATCCCAAAGCGGTTGCGTAAACTGACCACCGGAATCACATTTCCGCGCAAATTAATGACACCTTCTACATAACTCGGTGCTTTTGGTACCCGTGTGATAGGTGGAATGCGGATAATCTCTTGGACACGCATAATATCCACTCCAAATTCTTCAGATCCTAAGCTAAAGGTTACTAATTGTTCTTCAGCCATTGTTTATACCCCCTTTTCGATGTTCGTGGTTCGATATTCGTAGTTCGACCCAGGATTAAAAACTTGAAAGTTTTTAGGAACTTTATTAAGGTTTCTTTAATCGATGTTCGAAATTCAAGGTGATTGATCGAGATGAGATTTAAATCGTCCTTGAAAATTGACAAATTTTTACTCTTATTCGAACCACGAATATCGAATATCGAACTACGATTTGCGTGTAACTAAAACGTCTTGAATAAGTGAGCCAATATCCAGAATTAATGTCACTTTGCCATCTCCGAGAATCGTTGCGCCGGCAATTCCAGGCAGGTTACTCAAGAAATCGCCCAAGGACTTAATGACAACTTCCTGCTGTCCGCGCAGCTCATCCACGATGAGTCCCAGTGCTTTATCGCCAAAGCCCACAACGACAACAAAAACCTCACTGCTTTCGGTTTCTGGAGCAGGAAGACCAAATTTCTCTTGTAAAGAGATCAGGGGCAGCGTGTTCCCACGCAGTTGAACCATTGGCAACCGACCCACCGTTTTGATATCCATGCGATTGACCAACAGGGTCTCTAAAACAGAAGAGAGCGGAACTGCATAAATCTCTTCTCCTACTTCGACGAGAAGCGCTTGAATAATCGCCAAGGTCAGCGGCAACCGAATGGTAAACGTTGTTCCTAACCCTTGACGAGTCGTAATATCCACCATTCCGCCTAGATTATTTAGAGCCTTTTTGACAACATCCATCCCCACACCCCGACCGGAAATGTCGGTCACCTTTTCTGCCGTGCTAAAGCCCGGTAAAAAGATCAAGTTAGCAATATCCCGTTCAGAGAGTTCTTCCCTCTCAACAATTAAACCCTTAGATACTGCAATATTCCTGATTTTATCGAGGGGTAAACCAGCCCCATCATCAGAAATCAGGATAGCTATATGGTTCCCTTCATGATAGGCATCCAGCGTCACGGTGCCAAGTTCTGGCTTACCTGCCGCACGCCGTTCTTCAGGGGACTCAATCCCATGATCAACCGAATTTCGGATGAGATGCATTAAAGGATCTCCGATAACTTCAACCACAGTCTTATCCAATTCTGTGTCTTCGCCCTTTAGAACAAGTTCAATCTCTTTGCCGGTTTTCTTAGCGAGGTCACGAACCAAACGGGGGAAACGACTAAAGACGGTCCCGATCGCTACCATACGTAAACGCATGACACTCTCTTGCAGGTCGTTCATTAAACGGCCCAAATAAACGTTGGCCTCGTTTAAACTATTGACCATATTATCTGTTTGGTACTGAGCTTTCAAATCCAAACCAATCTGTACCAAGCGGGTCCGAGTAATAACCATTTCTCCCACAAGGTTAATCAGGTTATCCATCCGAACCGTATCCACTCGGATCGTATGTACTTGCGTGTTCCCTTCCCCATTGGTAATCCCGTCAGTAAGTACTGCAGAATCTGAACCTGTCCCTTTCGGTTCAACCATAGCTTTTTGACTAGGGATTGTCTTAAGAGGTTTCGCTTGTGTCACAGCTTTAGAGCTAATACTAGGCGTAGTCTCCAGTTCTGAAATAATTGTTTCTACGACCTCAGCCGTATCTTTAGTTGTATGCGCAGTTGTTTCAGTTCCCCCAATGCCATCTGGATAGGGGTGAATGACAACATCCACCAACTCAGAAATTTCTAATAGTTCTCTCCGCATCTCTGCAATAGGTTCATCACAAAGTACAAGAAGGGAAAAGCCTTCATCAGTACCAGCTTCCAAATCTTCAATGCTGGGAAAAAGCTTAACCACTGTGCCCATTCCTTCGAGCCGCTGAGTGGCCATGACCGCGCGAACTGCCTTCATGAGGGTATTAGGTGCAAGTTTCACATCCACTTGATAGATACCATACCCCATCATATGAGCATTATTAATCTTTGCACTTTCTGCCTGATCCAAGGAAAAATCCAGAGGGATAAAATCATTCTCCAATTTTTGTTCATTTCCTTGAACAGACTGTGAACTCGTCTGAGTGGGTTTTTCACCACTTATTAAGTCTTTCATTGAGGAGACTAAGTCTTCGTAGCCAAGGGTGATCTCCATTCGCTGCTCAACTTGAGCCAGCATCGCTTTGACGCGATCAGTTACTGCTAAAAGGATGTCAATCATTTCAAGCGAAACATCAATTTTCCCCTGACGCAAACGATCCAATAAATCTTCAGCAGCGTGGGTCATTGACACAATCGGTGTGAATCCCATGGTCCCCGAAGCACCTTTCAAACTGTGAGCTGAGCGGAAAAGATCGTTAATAAGCCCGATGTTCCCCCCTTCTTTTTCCAGTTGTAAGAGCCCTGCTCCGAGCTTTTCGATCTGTTCTTGGGAATCTAATAGGTAAAAATCTAAGAACTCCTCCAAATCCACCCCTTGATTTTTGTCGTCATCCTGGCTCATGATTTGCCACCCCTATCTTCCTCATAAGACATATATGAACTAGTTTGTGAGTTCCCTTTTAATGATACATTGCTTCAAATCATTCACATTAATTATGTAAGCTTATTAGTAAAAAGATATATTGTTACGGTTACATATTGTTACGATCCAATAAATTCGACACAATTACTTAAATTCCTCCAAAAACTCAGATGGATATCCTATAATCTTTCATTTTCTAATAGTAGCATCAAGTTGGTAATACGTATATAGTAAATCCGACAAAATCAGATTGGAAATTGTGAACAAAAAAAAACAGTAGGCCTCGATTAGCGTCCTGTTTGTTTCACATGCCAATTTGCGCCTGGAGCCTCCTTTTCAGAAAGTTCCCAGCTCAACACCATTCTAAATATTAACATCAATAAATAAAACAATATATGATTCATTCGCCACAATTCTTTAGGACTTTAGGGCAAATATCAAACAAGATGCCTAATTTGCATTCTGTTTGCTGTTTGTATTCGTTCCTATTGCTTTACCAAGCGCCTTCATGTTCGTTTTCAGACCCTCTCTTAGATTAGTTTATCAAACACCAAGCCAACCATATCGTTAAAAGTATTTAGAATATCTAAAGCCCGTTGAGATGGAATTTCATCCAGTAATTCCCCGTTTTGTTGATCGATTATCTTAACCACAACTCGTTGGGATTTTTCATCCACTCTGAACTCTAATCGCTTATCAATAATGCCCATGAGTCGGTTGAGCTTTTCGGCAACCTTTTCTACTTCCTCACGTGGAATCTCTTCGCGAGCAGAAGGAATTTCTTGCTTGCGATCGACAACCGGCCGAGGAGTCTCTTGAGACTGTTCCATTTTTTGTCCTGAAAACGTATCCATAGGTATCGTAGTAGACTGGGTATTCGGTTGAATGGGATTAATCATTCGCAAATCCCTCCTGTAAAATGTAATCAATAAAATTAGCGTAGACTGTTCAACTGAGAGCTGAACTCTCAAAATTTCTTTTTAATTTAATATCGCAAGCCAGCTTTAGAACTTTAACACCGAGAACTAAATTTCTCTAAGACGCTTAAGTGCTGCAGGATAATTTCCGCATTTTTGGTAGTAACTAATTGCTTCAGCCCGGTATCCCAAACACTCATATATCACAGCAATGTTATACTTTGGCAGATAAGAATTAATTCCTTCTATCTTCCCCTCTTTGTCACCTATACACCGCAAAAATCGTTCTATAGCCTGTGAAAATCTCCCGTTATTCATAGAAACAAGGCCTATTAAAAACTGATAATCGATTGAACCAGCATAATACTTCTCGTAGTTTATGAGACCTAGCGTTTCAGCATAACTTTCACAATTAATTAGGGCATACCCGTAGGTTTCAACCAGATTTTCCACGTATTCTAGGTGAAAATTCAACGGCAAGGCTAAAGCTTGTTTAAAGTAAGCGGCTGCCTCGCCATAGTTCTTGTCAAGATAATAGGTTTTACCTAATTGGTATAGCCCATAAGGATCTGTAGGACACTTCTCCAACTCTCGTTTCAAGAGGGCAATATTTCTGGCTGTTTTTTGAGTACGTTGAATTACCGCTGAGGTATAGCCTCTATGTTCTACCGTGATCTCCAACGGAACAGTAGAATAAGGACGCCCATCATTACTGACAAGCTGTTCATGAATAGCCCCTTCATAGTGAAACAGCTTGCGCTTAAAAAGGCGACTTATTCTCTCGTTTATCCGTTTCCCCTCAATAATATTAATCAGTTTGATGCGACCCACAATCAGATCTTCGACCGAGAGGAGAGTGCGAAGGGATTCTGTCTTAAACTCGGTGATGACTTCATCCGCATCCATCACTAGCACCCATTCATGAGACGCTTTCTCTAAAGAGAAGTTCCTGGCAGCAGCAAAATCATCCACCCAAGGAAAATCATAGACCTGCTGAGTGAAATTCAACGCGATCTCCTTCGTCCGATCTGTGGAGCCAGTATCCACCACGATGATTTCCTGAACATAAGGGCAGAGCTGGTGCAAGCTTTGCTCGAGTAACTCTTCTTCGTTCTTCACAATCATACATAGGCTTAGTTCCATTGCCACCACGCTCTTCCCTGAAAATGCTAATATAAATGAACACATTTACTCTCGAAATTTAATAAAGCCACTAGCTCGATATTCTAAACTAGTGGCGATTCCTTAGACCCGTACGTCAAACGTAGATCCTAAATTTGGCTGAATGGACGACTCCATAGCCTTCGTTGACTCGCCTGCTAGAGACGTTATTGAGTCACCTTGTGTCGCTTCAACACCCATCGCCATTTTCATGACCGAGATGCCCACCTGTTGCTGAACTTTACTTTGATTAAGCACAACTGACATAGCTGCTATATCCATATAGATCACTCCTTAACGTTGCCAATTCATTCGGCTAAGAACCGTAGGGCTCCCACCACTATAGGCTTCTCTTACGTGATGTTGCCGTTTACTAACGCACATCCTTAACTGCAACTTAGAGATGACACTTTGGCTATCTTGCTGGATTTCATTTAGTACCCTTTGCCCTTCGGGCGAATCTTTGTAACCATCATCAGCGGTCTGGTCGATGATGGTCTGGAGACGTTCTCTCTGACTCAGCAAGTCGTAAAAGAGCTGCATATCCTGTTTGATCAAAAACTTTTCCATCTCTTTGGTCAAAAAGCGAAAATCCTGCCACAAATCACTTGTTTTCCTGCCAGCCATCCTACTTGCCTACTGCTCTAGCGACATGTGTCTGTTCCATAGCCCCAACCCACGCCTCTCGTAACTCTTGCAACACATGTTTAGCTTGCTGCAGTTGTTGCACATCTCTTTTGATATTCCCTTGAATTAAACAGTGTTCCGTGTATTCATAAAGTCGGGCCCAGTTTTTCGATATTTCATAGCTCATATCCAATGTTACGACAAATTCGTGCACGATAGCCTGCACACGCTGATTAGCGTGATGTGCTTTTTCAATATTTCCCTGTTCGGTCGCCAAAATGCATTCACTCAGAAATCGTAGCGCCCCATTATAGAGCAATAAGGTTAACTGAGCAGGTGAGGACGTCATCACCTGCTGATTTTTATAGACATTAGCCATCTGGGCGTTCAACATCTGCATTCCCTCCTAATTACTACATTACTCACCTACAATCAACTGCTGGAAGAAAGCATCGAGGTTATCCAACTGCTCTGCGAACTCAGCGATTGTAAAGCAACTTCCATGGCATTATACTGCTTATAATAGGTATCTTGCATCATGTCAAAGGTATCTTCAGCTGATGTAATTTGCTTGTTGAGCGCAATGATTCTCAGCGCATAATTGCTACTGCTATCTGTTTCAGTCAGTGACGAAGTACTGGCTATCGTTCTCAATTTAGTTCTTGCGCTGTTAAGACTATCATAAATCCGTCCGGAAATCCCTTGGCTTGACCATTCCGTCGATGTTGTTGTCCCATCAGCTGCCCCGGCCGCTGCCGTTGCAGTTGTTGTTGTCGTTGTCCCATCAGCTGCCGTTTTCGTTGTTGTTGTCACACCCCCAGCTGTCGTCGTTGTCACCGCTGTTCCAGGAGCTCCAAACAGTTCATACAACACATTGGGATCAGCACTCAATGCGGCCTCTAGCTTATCTGTATCCAAGTGAAGCTTGCCGCCCTCAGTATAGTCAGCCGTGGTAATCCCAATCGAAGAGGCACTATTATACGTACTGTTACCGCCTTTAACAGTCGAAGAGAAAGCACTCCGCATGGAGTTGATCAGACCTGTCAGAGTAGAGTCGTTATAGAGCATCCCGCTCTCTGCTTTCTCATTCCATTTCTTAATTTCCGACTCTGACATATCGGCTTCCTGAGCGTCCGTAAGCGGGGGATAATCAGTATACCTTGCTTCCGACACCTTAGCATTGAGCTCCTCCAAGATTGTATTATACGAATCTACTAAGGACTGGATACTCTTTACCGCACTATCGATATCATTACTCACACTCACACTCGTCACTGCCCCTGTAAAACCGGTTCCAGTTATGTCAGCAGGAATTGTCCCCGAAGAGACTCCAGTCAAGTTGTAGGTGATGTTCGAAATAGTAAAAGAATTGTTGGGTTCAGTTAAGCGTGCCCCATCAAGTTGAAACACAGCATCTTTGCCCGCGCTACTGTAAGTATCGGTTGAACCCACTTGGGTTAAAGGCAGGTGCAATTTGTTAACAAAAAAATCTGTCCCATCCGTATCACCTGACGTAAAGTCAGTGATACTAATATTAGCCGCAGCCCCAGTATTCGTACTGGCCAAAAAAAAGCGATCCAAATTACTATCATAACTTGCCTGAACATTGATCCCTGCTTTATTGATCTGACTGACAAGATCATTTAAGGTCCCTGTGGGATCCACGGTAATCGTCGCACTCGAGCTTCCATTAGCGATCGTTACCTTTAACGCCCCTGTGGGCTCGGTTCCATTATAAAGTTGCTCGGTGATCGATTTCTTTGAAACATAAGTTGTTGGAGTAATAGCCTCAGTACTTGTCAAATTCGCACTACTGGCCAGTTGGGCTACCACCAAAGAATGTGTGCCATCCAAGGCCGCTGCACTTGCTTTGGCAGTGACCACCGAGGCGTTGCTCGTCGACACCGTATTGGGGGACAACGTTTTTTGAAGTTTATAATTAGACATCGCACTACTGAAAGTACTTATATCATCATATACCGTATTATAGGCAGCCTTCTGCCATTGTAAGACTGTTTTCTGTTGCGTAAGTTTATCCAGTTTTGTTTGCTGAGCAGTCATTAATGCCTTAACAATGGCATCAACGTCAATACCCGAACCAGAAAGTCCATAAGTCCCGGCTAACGAACTAGTCGAAGCTGTTGAACTTGTCGTACTAGTTGTCATATCCAACCTCCTTACATTACTATTATATTTTTTTGTCTAAGAGAACCCCCACTAGACTTCGAATTGAAGCTATTGTATCAAGGAATTCGTGGGTTGGAATCTCTTTAAGCACTTTATCTGTTGCTTGGTCAACAACCTGAACCATCAGTTCTTGTGCCTTTTCATGATACTTAAAATGAATATTCGTATCAATCTCGCGCATGAACTGATTCATGGCCTCGGTCATTTTTTTCACATCTTGTACCTTGACCGGTTCTTGACGGACTTTATCCGGGCTACCCACTGCAGCAGCAGATACATCACTGCTATTCCCGACCTGAACCTTGGTCACAGCCTGAACAACCAAAGCCTCCTTAGCAGTATAAGCAGACCCCTCTTTGACAGCTGTTTGTATGGCCCCTATATCCAAATAGAACACCTCAAATCGATTTTCTCTTAGTTCTTTATCGACACACTGGAGAGAAATCTTTAGAACTACTTAACTATTTTTCTTCCTATTTATATTTTTACTAAGAATCTACTTTTAGTTGTTTTCAACGCTTATTGCCATTTTTATAACCGATATGCCTCACCTATTACTGAACTTTACATTGATTTGTTTCTTACTAAGCTTGTTGTCTCTGGCATATTCAGCCAGTTTTCTCATTTCGGTCAACTTGACTCTCTATCTGGTCTAACCGCTCTAGTCGATACTTAACCTATTCTAATTTCTGGTTCAAATAGTTTTCACCGATCACTGTTGGCCCTTTTATAAAGCCTGACATCTTTTTTCTAGAGAAAAGCCAAGGGCGAAAAACGCCCCTGGCTTTTTATAGTATCTATGATTCGACTAAATCAATTATTGTAGTAATTTCAGAACGCCTTGGCCCTGTTGGTTAGCTTGCGCCAACATGGATTGCGCAGCTTGTTGGAGAATGTTGTTCTTTTGGAAAGCGGTCATTTCTTTAGCCATATCTACATCACGGATATTGCCTTCAGCAGTGGTGATGTTTTGGGAAGAAGTTCCCAAGTTGTTGATGGTGTGTTCAAGACGATTCTGAACAGCACCTAAATTGGAGCGTTCAGCAGATACTGCAGCGGTAGCATCATCGATAACACTGATTGCAGCGGTTGCATTAGCAGCAGTAGAAACATCAAGGGTATATTCAACATTTTTGTTGTCAGATCCATTGGATGCTGATTTTACAGCTGTTAGGGTTGCTACCGATCCATTCGAGGCAGTAATAGTACCACCTGCCGTAGTCCCCGAAATATTCAAAGCTTGTGAACGCATGTCCTTAATAGCCACTGTCATCGTTTGCCCAGTATTAGCACCGATTTGGAAAGTAGCTTGGAAATCTTTTTGCACGCCACCATCTTGGGTTGTCATGGAATTCGCTGCTGTTCCAGTCTGAACAGAAGTTACGTTCATTACGCCACCGGTTGCATCAGACAACGTGACTCCAGAAACATTCGCCTGTTTTACTATTGCGGCTACGACAGCAGCAGCGTTGTTTCCAGCGGTTGCAGTGATAGCGCTGCTGATATCAATACCTTGTTGAGAACCTGAATAGGCTCCATTACTAGAATCATAAAACTCTAATTCGGTACCGTTAATCGTGATGCCTTTGCCTACTAAAGCTGTTGCACCAGCAACGGTATTAGCCGTTGTGGAGAAGTCGATCGTCGATGTAGATTGTGTAGCATACGTTGTACTACCTGTATTAGCAGCTGCGGCAGTGCCCATATCAGCTGTTGAACCGCCAATCGTACCATCTGCACCTGCATCTGTCCCAGTTTTGAGGGCCGAAATCGTGATAGCACCAGCTGAATCTGTGGTAGCTACATAGTTGCCTTTCAGAACGTCGTTGCTATCAATAAAAGATTGCACTGCCTTGGCAGCATCCGTCGCTGCGGTAATATCAGTGTTGCTGCCAGCAGTAGCGGATATATTAACTTTGGCTGTAGCAGTACTGGTATTCGCACCAGTCATCCCATATACTTCATCATCATCATAATTTGTATTATTTGCTGTAAATGTCAAGGTTAATGTTTGACCAGCCATAGTAAAAGTAGCGGTATCAGCATCAACAGCACCTGCAGTCATAGTTGTCGTCTGAGTAGCCTCTGTAGTAGATTGGTCAACTGCACCACTAAGAGTTCCAGTCGCAGAAATAACACCAGTTGCAGTCAAGTTTGTTCTGCCATCGCCTTGCAGCAGTTTCTGAGTATTAAACTCAGTTGTATTACCAATTCGATTTACTTCTGAGGTCAACTGATTCATTTCAGTTTGCATAGCTGTACGGTCGCTCGTGGTGTTGGTATCACTGCTTGCCTGAACGGCGAGTTCACGCATACGTTGGAGGATGCTAGTGGTCTCATTCAACGAACCTTCAGCCGTAGCGACCATGGAGATACCATCTTGAGCATTGCTGGTAGCTTTGTTCAAGCCGCTGATCTGGCCACGCATTTTTTCGGAGATGGCCAGACCTGCTGCATCGTCAGCTGCGCCGTTGATACGAAGACCTGAGGACAGTTTGGCTAAAGAACTTTGAGTTGCTTTTTCATTGTTACCCAACTGGCGAAGAGTGTTGAGTGCCGCAAAGTTAGTATTGATAATCATATTATTTCCTCCTTGATTTTTACATCGGGCATCCTTGCCCGATATTAATTAGCTCAGACAGCTGTATCTCTCCCACCGGCCGGCTGGGAGGATAGAACTGTTTGACGCTTCTATTTAGTATATCGAGAGAGCAAGTCTAGAACTTTAGGGTTTTTAAGAAGTTTTTTAACTATCTCTCTCTATATAAATAATATTTTCCATTCTCTCCGCTCGGCAAAAAAAAGAAGTAAGCTACCGATTGGCACCTTACTTCTTAATTCTCAATGCTTTCAGCCCATCCAACTCGGATAACTCACAAGGGATGGCAGCTTGTTTGTTTTCTGCTACGATCGCATCGTAGATCTCCCCACGATAGACCTTGATCTCTTTGGGCGCCTCGATGGCCAGGCGGATGCTATCTCCCTTAATGCTGACCACCGTCACTACGATGTTGTCATCAATGACGATTCGCTCGCCAACCTTGCGGGTTAGTGCTAACATATCACCCTACCCCCTTGTCAGCTTCCTTCGGCAAGCCGTCAGGAAACAGTTTGTAACAGATAGAATAATCGCGCTTGTCTAGAATAACCTGCCGCCCAACCCGCTTGACCCCATTCATCACCACAGGGGCTAACAGGTTGACCGTCATATCTGCCAGTTTTCCTCTCACCGTCGCGATCAAGAACACTTGGGGGGGATTTTGTTGGGAAAGGCCCATCTCTAAGGCCATTTCATCCTCCAGTACAAATTCATAGTCTCCGAAGAAGGCAAAAGGATCCACCAAGACGAAGGTCAAATTCCTCTCAGTTATCGACTGAAGAAAGGAAAAAGGACTTCCCTCCTCGTGTTGAAGGTAGGCAAACATCTTTTCCTCCGGAAAGCCAGGGATTCCGTGAGGAAAGCTGAACACTTGCTCTTCCGCCACCTCTAGTTTCCCGAATCTTGTAGACTCTATTTCCAAGGTGTTTCCTCCTTTAAAATGAGCATAATTTTCTAACTCAAATAATCAACCAATGATCTTTGTATAATCTTAGCACCTACCGCTAAAGCAGCCTGATAAACATTCTGCTGACTCGTATAACTAATAATCGTCGACTCGATATCCACATTTTGTATTGTAGAAAGGTTTTTTTGCAGATTAGCGGAAGTGGTGCCTAACTGCCCCTGCAGAGCGGTCATCCGATTCATGCGGGCCCCTAAGTCAGCACGGGCAGCAATAACACTATTGATGCTGGCATCAATTTTGTCCAAGTAACCCGAAATGGTTGTAGCATCGCCATTCTTTAAAGCGTCACTCAAATCATTCAAGGTTGTAAATATTCCCTTTGTGGTAGTTGGAGGAGTGGTAGTAGTATCTGTAGAATCACCAAACAACGCTGGCCCATCGATTGAAACGTTAATCGAGATATCACTGCCAACCTGATACAGAAGTGGATTACTATTGGCTGATGAGTTCATGGTCCCATCCGAGTTTACCAGTTTCTGATTCGTAGCCGTGCCTGAAAAGACGTATTTAGACCCTACTTGTGTATTGGCCTCCACACCAAGTTGTTTAGAGATTTGGCTCACTTCAAGAGCAAGGTCCGCCTTATCATCCGGGGTTGAGGTCCCATTGGCCCCTTCTGCCGCTAGCTCTCTGACTCGTTGGAGCTGAGAGGTAATCTCTCCAAGGGCACCGTCGATCGTACTCATATAGGACGATGCTTCCGAGGCATTACTCTGATACTGCGCAACATTAGAAATGCTATTCCTCAAACGAATAATACGTTGGATCGCTGACGGGTCATCCGAAGGTTTACTTATGCCTAAGCCAGAAGACGATTGATCTTGTAGCTTTAGCATTTTTTCATTAGACGTTTCAATATTGTTCTTGACATTTTGGCTCAACATATTATTAGTTACCCGCATCCCTATTCACCCCTATTTCGTCATTCCCATACCTAAGAGAGTATCTAACAAATCATCCATCATCGTGACCAATCGCGCAGCTGCCGAGTAACTTTTCTGATACTTGGTCAGGTTGATCATTTCCTCGTCCAGTGATACTCCCGAAACCGTTTCTTTTTGAGTGGTTAGATTGGCAACTAAGGCCTCTTGCCCTTTTTTCATCCGAGTAGCCTGTTGCAAATCGGCGCCCAGCTTTGCAACAGTAGCTGAATAAGAATCTACCAGTGACGACCCATACTTGGCTTTAAAGCCATCTAAATCCGTGCCTGAGATACTGGACCACCCTTCCGAGAGAGCGGCGATCGCAGCCGCAACACTCCCATCCCCTGAGGTCCCGTCCCCTGCCACAATGTCAGCCGCAGCAACTGAAGATGTGATATTGCTCGCTGTAATAGTTGTTGAAGAATCGGAAGTCGTAAAGAATTTTGTCGTTGTGCCATAAATACTATTTACTGCACTCGCAATTCCTGCAGCTAAGGTATCATATTTCCCCTGTAAATCTGGCAAGTACGTATCACGGAGCTCTCTATCCGCTTGCAGGGAGCCCATGTTATTTCCCAACGTCAAAATAGTCCCATCCAACTGAAGAACCTTAATTGGATTACCACTACCATCCGTGGTTGTAACCTCTTTTAGCTCTTTAACCACACCAGCATCACTGACCAAGGTCTGAGGTGGCTCTCCGATCGCTAAATCATAGGTATTAACTTTCCCATTAGGATAACTACCGTCAATGCCTTCTGTCACCGTAACATTCACGATTTTTGATAGTTTGTCTACCAGCAGATCCCTATTATCATAAAGATCATTGGGTGTATCCCCCGTGATCTCTGCACGCTTAATCTGTTTGTTGAGCTCTGCTATTTGGTCCGTATAGTCATTAATATCGGTGATTTGATTATTGACACTCGTGTTGAGATTTGCCTCCATTTCCGTAAATTGATCAGAGATGGCGTGAAGACTATCCGTGAGTGTTAAGGTTCGTTGCACTAAGATCGAGCGAGTCCCAGAATCTTCTGGATTATCTGCCAGATTATTCCATGAATTCCAGAAATTACTCAAGTCGCTGCTAAGGCTATAATCAGTGGGTTCATTCATGGCCGATTCTATCTCACTAAGGCCGGTCTCCTTTGCTCCCCAGTATTCCTGGGTTGACGTTTCGGAGCGCAACTGCTTATCCACAAAAGCATTCCGAGCTCGCATAATCGTATCAATGGTCACCCCGGAGCCTTGACTCATATTCTTTCCTGATGCCACAACCGTATAGGGGTATGTCGTCGTCATATTCACCTGTTGTCTTGAATACCCTTCCGTGTCAGCATTGGCAATATTGTGGCCCGTAATATTTAAAGCGATTTGCTGGGCAGACAGCGCCTTTCCCGCAATGGTTAAGCCAAAGAAGGTGGAACTCATATCTTAAATCCTCCAGTCCAGTAGATGAAGTCGCCGGTTCTCTTCCTGTTCCTTGCGTTTTGGATGAGTATAGGTATTCTGTTCTTGATGCGTAAGCAGGCCTACCGTAAACTCCACTATTTTCATGGCTTGCTGCAATAGTTTAGTGTTTGTAGCATGAATCTCTCGAAGACGGCCAACGACATTGTCTAGATCAAGCCGTACGCTCTCAAGTACTGGGAAATGCCCCACCAATTCTGCCAAGGTAAGATCCTGAGGTGCTTTTCCCAATTCATCCCCGATGGCCTCAGCCCACAAGAGACGCTCTTTTTCTAATAGACTTACTTCAATTAATAATCTTTCTTGTTGCACCGTGATGTTCTCGATCTCTGCAATGTCATTTTTAATTAGGGCTTTTTGTTTATCTCTTTCCAAGCTATTTAACTTTTCATAGAGAGAGACTTGTGATTTTAAGTTTTCATTTAAGTTCTGTACTACTTCAGACACGAAATCCCCCCTCTGTGAAGTGTGGTAAACCATTAAAAATCAGGTGACAATAATTTGTTGGCAATCTTTTGGGCATCCACCTGAAATTCTCCCTGTTCTATCTGATCTGCGAGGGCCTGCACACGTTCCTCATTAACCGAGGGGATCTCCTTAGCTTTTTTCAGCAGAGTCTGAAAAAGTTGCCCTTTATCCGATACAGCTACTTTGTCCACTTCGGGAACTAACCCCTTTTTCTCAACTTGACCCAAGCGATTGGTTGCTGGAACGCTCCCAACCGGAGACATAGATGTTCCGTCAACTTTCATATCGATCACTCCAAGATACATTATTCTTACTCACTATATCGTCGATGGCCCGGTAAAACTGAAGAGAAATTTGCTCGTTACAAAAATTTTTAAGGTTAAAGCAAGAGTTCTACCTCTCACTTGGCTTTTCTTGTATACTACATTTAGCATAAATGGGCTTAAGTTTCGAGTGAAATATGCCGATATAAACAGTGCGATCACTAAATTAATTGTCTTATCTTAAAAATCTTTAAAAAACCTTTGTGATTGCTTAAAGTGCCTCACTTACAAGCCACCATACTAGCTAATGTATTTAAAACCATATTTTTAAAAAAAAGCAAGGGAGGTACGTCGAAACCCTATATACATTTAGTTATCGAATTAAGTGTATAAGGAACGCGGCAACAAGAACATGGATTTATCAACCATACTAGGTATCCTCACAGGATTCGGTGCCCTGATCGCCGGGTTTACAATGGAAGGGGGATCAGTCGGTGCACTCGGTCAATTATCCGCAGCCGTCATCGTTTTCGGGGGGACAGCGGGGGCAATCTTGACCAGCTTTCCGCTGTCTGATCTCAAGAAATTCCCTCAATGGATTAAAACAGCATTTACTGCCCAATCGTTTGGAAATACCGAGGCCTACGAAACACTAGTGCGCTTTGCAGAAAAAGCACGGCGCGAAGGATTACTCAGTCTTGAACAGGAACTTGAAACTGTGACAGATCGCTTCACCCGTCAAGGTATGCAACTCGTCATTGATGGAACTGATCCTGAAATTACCAAAGAAATTCTGGAATCAAATATCGCTATCCTCGAGAAACGCCATAAGGTGGGGATCTCCGTCTTTGAAGCAGCCGGTGGCTATAGCCCAACTTTAGGCATCATCGGGACGGTTATGGGTCTCGTCATGGTGTTAGGAAATCTTTCGGATGCAGCAGCGCTTTCCGAATCGATCGCTGCCGCTTTTATTGCCACCCTTTATGGGGTCGCCTCCGCTAACCTTATTTGGCTTCCTATTGCCACCAAGCTCAAAATGAAGGACAAAGCTGAAGTATCGGCGATGGAAATGGTTCTAGACGGAATTCTATCGATTCAGGCGGGTGAGAATCCCTCTATCCTGAAAGAGAAATTAAAAACTCACGTGGGGACGCTGCTTCCCTCTGGGGAAAAAACTGAAGAAGGCTCAGGTGCACTAGGTCGTGCTCCGGCCATTGAAAGCCGATGAGTAGAAAACGCGAACATGAAGCCGAAAAGGAAAATGGGGAACGCTGGCTGCTTACCTATTCTGACTTAATTACCTTACTTATGATTTTCTTTGTTGTCCTTTATTCGATGAGTAAAGTCGATGCCGAAAAGTTTCAAGCTGTTGCCGAATCCTTGAACAAAGCACTTGGCGGGGGCACGCCCGCAAAAATCGAGTTAGCTTCCAACCCGGTCGGACCGTCTCTCTTTCAAGCCGGAACTCCTTCCGCCAAAACTACCGCCCCTGGTAAGGGGACGGATCCCAACAATACGACCTATACGGATCCCGCCACGAACGGGGAAAATAAGAACGCTGGTCAGGGAAATTTTGACGCTGAAAAGATGAGTATTGACGCGATCAAAGCGAAGCTTGATAAATTTGCAGCGGACAATGGTATTCAGGCGACCTTGGTAACTTCCATCGAAGAACGTGGCCTTGTCGTCAGCATTCAGGAAACGCTACTCTTCGATAGCGGTTCAGCTGTTATTACTCCCCATGCCCGCGCTATTCTTGAGAAAGTCTCTACGGTCCTTGCGGCAGCACCCAACCAAATCAAGGTCGAAGGACATACGGACAATCTACCGATCCACACTGCACAGTTCCCTAGCAATTGGGAACTTTCCGTGATTCGAGCAACCAATGTAGTACAGATTTTACAAAGTGATGGGATTAACCCTAACCAGCTCTCGGCAACCGGTTACGGAGAATATCGACCGATTTCTTCTAATAATACTGACGCCGGACGCAGTAGAAATCGCCGAATTGACCTGATCATTCTGCGCTCCAAATATGATGTGACCGAGCCCATTAACCAAACACCCGTTTCTGACCTACAAACCCCTGCTCCAAAGATAAAACCTTAAAAGGCAAGAATATGAACGGCTCGGTAAATGATCTCAGAAGCTAAGTGAATCTGTTCCGGTTTCACCAGCGCGGTAGTGTCCTCGGGCGTATGATTTTTATATAACCAATCATGGGTCATCAGGGTTAACGCCGGAATACCTGCCGAAATGAAACTGACCGAGTCGCTATTATGCCCTCCTGTTGGGGTTAGGACAGCACTGGCCCCACATTCGGACGCTGCCTTGTAAATAGCCTTAACCGCTATATTTTCCCCATTCGACCAGAGCGCAAAATCCCCAATCATCCCATTTCCTACCGTATCCACATTAAGGACAGCCTGAATCTGGTGAAGAGGAAACGACGAAGCGTGGACAAACGCTTCAGACCCCACAAACCCCATCTCCTCGGCGCTCCAAAAGGCAAGAACGATTGTCCGTTTTGGAGTTTTCCCTTCACGAAGAATTCGCCGCATAACATCGAGTACGCACCCTACTCCGGAGGCATTATCGTTAGCCCCAGGGTAAACCTGTCCTTCGAAAACCCCCAGGTGATCGTAATGGGCCGATATTAGGACGATCTCCGCTGGATTTTCCCCCAGGAGCCCACCAAGAAGGTTAGCACTCGGCGTTCTTAAGTTTCGATTTTCCCCGGGTCTAAAGGTTAGTCGGCCATTAATCCTGGTTTCAATTACCGGAGAAATCGTAAACGCTTGAGTAAACCCTGTTTCTTGATCTCCCATAGGCTTTAACCCGAGCATGCTTAATTGGGAAGCCAGATACTCTGCCGCTTTAGCTTCTCCTACAGATCCCGCTTTGCGACCTTGCATCTCTGAGCTGGTTAGAGCGAAGATATCATCCATGGCTGTCCGACTTAGGCTTTCTTCATTAATCGCATTATTCTGTTTGCTCGTGAGGGATGGGGGCAGCAACAGTTTAACCGACGGATGTCCTAACCCCGTCTTCATAGCCTCTCCTAAACGGGTCGGCAAAACACTCCAGGGTATGATAATGGCTGCAAAACCCAGTAATGTTTTTAAAAATACTCTGCGCGTCTGCATTATTTAAATCCTTTCTAAGAGGAGAATGCCTATGTCTATCCGCATCGATGCCCCACATCAATCCAGTACTCCGAGTCTCGATTCGCAAAGTTCACCGGAAAAAACCAGTGACTTTAGTGGAGTCTTATCTCAGACCCAAAAGATTAAGCGGCAGGAACTCCAGTCCTTTCTCGGGCGCCTTGAAACACAAGGGAAAAAGTTAGCTCAGTCCCTATCCATCCGAGATCTGAAAGACTTCCGCAATATGGTTAAATCCTTCGTTCGTTCAACCTTTGGCCAGAGTCGCCAAATACAGGAAAATTCGTTATGGGATTCCCAAGGCCGGCCCAAGGTCATGGCACGGATCGCCAAAATCGATCGCTCATTAGAGGAGCTAGGGAATCAACTTTTGGACCAACAAGCCAAACCCCTTGAGGTCTTAACGAAGATCGATGAAATTCGCGGGCTGATCGTCGACCTTTTTGCCTAAGAAAATTTCACTGTCAAATGATTCTATATCTTTATTCGTTAGTAATTATGGATATCTTTTATTTCCAGCTTGAATTTAAGCAGTATTTTAGAAAAAAGAGGTGTAACCCTTTTGTCCTACTCATCCACGCCAAATACCTACGAAGAATTTGTTAAAGCGTTTCACCCTAAGAGTGGACTCGATCTTAAGTTTTACAAGCAAAACCAAATGCAACGCCGAATCCTCAGCTTTATGAACTCCCACGGGTATCAGACCTATCCGCCCTTCCTAAAGGCGCTGGGTGACTCCGTCTTGTATGATGCCTTCTTCAAACACTTAACCATTAACGTCTCTCAGTTCTTTCGAGATGCTAACCAATGGAAAACACTGCGAGAAACGATTATTCCCCTGCTCCTCCAGAATAAAAATCCGCTGAAAATCTGGAGTGCAGGCTGTTCAAGTGGCCAAGAACCCTACTCGTTAGCCATGACCCTGATGGACCATTTCCCTAATGCCCGTTTTAGCATCCTAGGTACAGATATTGATGTCAATGTACTACAACAAGCCAAAGACGGCCTCTATAAACAAAATGATTTTGTGAGTACTCCACCTGAAGTCCTGCAAAAGTATTTTACCCCATCTGACAAAGGGTATCAAATTAAAGACCAAGTTAAACGTCAGGTTACTTACCAGCACCAAAACCTGCTAACTGATCGTTTCCAATCGGGTTTTGATTTTATCGCCTGTCGAAATGTTGTAATCTACTTCACGGACGAAGCCAAAGAAATGCTCTACAAAAAATTTACAGATGCCTTACGTCCCGGCGGAATCCTTTTTACCGGGAGTACTGAACATCTCTTTGGGATGAATCACCTAGGCCTCAAACCTGTATCCTCTTTCTTCTACCAGAAACAATAGTATCTAAAAAAGGGTCTCTCACTTCATTAAGCGAGAGGCCCTTACAATCATCATATCTAAACTTAAATTCTTACTTCGAGTCTAAGTTGTAGGACAAACCCTTTCATACTGTTGAATAAATTCTTCCAGGGGATATGTAACCCCTTTACCTTGAACTTCCAACGATACCTGTTGTGCCTTTGGATTATAACCGATGAACTTCATTCCCAGCAGTTTGGCCATCTTAGATAATTCAATCCGTGCGCCTCGCCCAAAGTCCTTAAATATCATCCAACACACGCCCCTTTTTTTGTCTTTTATGACTCCAAAAAGATATAGGATTACAATTATCATATCTTATTCAACGTGAGCTTGCAACTTTCTTTTCAGGATATAAAGGTTTAATATTTCAAATAATATCAAAGGTCTTAAACCTCTGGTCTCTTGAGGATTTGAACCTTTAACTTAACTATGGCTATGATAATTTCTGACTTCTGACCTCTGTGTTATGCCCCCCATAGTCCTAAAACGCTAATCCCTGCTAAGATTAGACAACTTCCCAGTATCTTTGCGATCGAAAGATTTTCGTGAAGCAGAAGAGTCCCATACAGTATGGCAATCACATAGCCTAATGCTACAAGCGGATACGCATAGCTAAGCTCCCAGCGTGAAATTACTACAAGCCAGAGAATAGAGCTCACCCCAAAGCACATAAAACCCAGGAAAATCGCCGGGGTTAAAATAATCGATCCTAGTTGTCGCCAAATCCCTGTTACCGATACTTTTCCATAATGCAGCATTCCCAGACGAAATAAAAATTGCCCTGAGGCCCCCAATACTATTGAAAACAAAGCGACAAATAACGGACGTACTTCTGAAATTAAATTCATATAATTAGAACTCCTGAAGCTAAAATTCTTTAAGACTAAACTTGTGTATAGTTTGATACGATCTATATGATACCATTTAGGTTTCTCGAAATACTGTTCCTTTATGCAATGAGAAACTTAATCAAATCAAGTTCCAATGCCTTAATCGATTTGCTTCCACATTCACTCCAAGATGCTCAACTATGAATTCACTCCATGGTCTAATCATATAAACCAGAAAATTAAAAACTGGCAGGTGCATACCTGCCAGTTTTCGTCAAATTAGAACGTTGTTTAGTTTCTCATAAGTAAGCGAAGTCAACCTATAAGCCGAGTTCTGTCCCTCCGTATGGAGGTGATGATCATCTGTCTCGAACCGCCGTTACCGACGGCCTCTAGCGACCTTACCCGGGAACAAAAACGGGCCGTTCATAGTTCCCCTATTCAGTCTTGCTCCAGGTGGGGTTTACATGGCCAGCCAGTCACCTGACTGCCGGTGAGCTCTTACCTCGCCTTTCCACCCTTACCTACTCGGAAGTCAGTCGTCGGAAACCTGAAGTCGGATTAAAACCAACTTATTCTGACCTCCGGCCTCTGACAACTGACCTCCGTTATCGGCGGTATCTCTCTGTTGCACTTTCCTTGGGGTTCCCCCCACTGGGCGTTACCCAGCACCTTGCCCTATGGAGCTCGGACTTTCCTCAGAGGCGACCTTTCGGTCCTTACCTCCGCGACCATCCGGTCGACTTCGCTTATTTATCTTACTAAAAAAATTCGCTTAGGTCAAATGGAGAGTATTGGTTAATAGACAGCTTTGAGCTTATTTTCTGCTATTTCTTCCATTTCATCATCAATGTCCATTAACACGGTTAACCATTTCGCACGGTTAGCATTGTCTTCTGCTAAGTTCATCAAAACCTTTTCACGTTCGAGGCGTAGAATTTCTGTCCGATTCATGTTCATTCGTCCATCACGCTCCTTTCTTTTGTTTATAAAAATTGCACTTACTCTTCGAAATACGCTTAACTACTTTCTTGAAAATAGTCTATTTTCCGACTATTCTATCTAAACTAATAATACAATATTCGACATTTAAAGTCAAGTGTTAATCCCCACTTTCACAAAGTTTTTTAAAAAACTTTTTTTAAAAAAGAGTCGGCCGCCTTTATCCTAACCAAGGCGACCGATTAAGCGAACTTACGCGAATTTCAATTCCTTGCAGAGATTTCTCTGCGGTTAGATATTGATACATTGCTTGAAGCATAGGTGCCTCACTTAGGAAATGCCCAAGATCGCCGACTGCCATATCGCCTTCTAGGGCGTCAAGGACAGCGTGATGGTCAACGTCTCCAGTAATCAGAAGATCCGCGCCCTTAAACAACGCTTTGGGTACAAAGCGACCTCCGCTGCCGTTTACGATGGCCACTTTTCGCACTTCCTTCTCTAATGAACCCGCCAGGCGAACTCCCGACAACTCATAGGGTTGTGCATAGATGCCAGATTGGCTTAGACTGTCCAAAAATCTCTTCCATAAAGGGCCTAACTTCTCTGGCTTTTTTAGATACCCACTTATGCCATACCCTCTCGCCGTTTCATCACGCTTGGGAATTGGAATAAGGTTATATGCCGACTCTTCCAAGATCTTCATTTCCTGCAAGCCCAAGACTTCGCCAAGGGCTCGGCTGGAGGAAATAATCGATTGATCCAAATTCGTGTGAGCAGCGTAATATCCGATCTGATGTCCTAGTAGTCGCAAAGGGACTCGAGCCGCAGCATTATCTGCTCTTAAGTTTTTTAGCGGGCGAAAGATAATCGGATGATGGGCTACGATAAGTTGGGCACCATAAGCTTTCGCTTCTTCGACTACTTCCAAGGTTCCGTCTAAGGTGATGAGGATGCGTTCGACTGAGTCCGATCCGCTCCCAACTAGTAAACCGACATTGTCCCAATCCTCAGCCCATGATTTTGGAGCTATTTTTTCGATAATCTGAGCCACTAATCCAACCGTTACTGCCATATTCGTAGTCCCTCCACTAAAGCCAATTCATCCGAAACTTCTCTGATTTTGGCTATAATCTCTACGCTCTTTGACTTTTTCATTTGCTCCTGCCGCCTTAATAACATGCCCCTATATTCGTTTAAAAGGCCTGTTAAGAGGTCCGGACGCTCTTCCAAGACCAGTAGCCCAAAATGCCAGACCAGCCTATGTACTAAGCTTGAAAACTCTGCTTCGGTTGCTAGGATAACCCCGCTCTCCAAGAGTGGACGCAAACGCTGATTCCACAAACGTTCTTTTTCCAAAAGTTCAGCTCTGCCCCATCCTGCTTCCTTAGAATAAGCCATAATGATATATATGCGGTCCTCTTCTTCCACCAATTTCTCAGCCTTGAGACGCCAGCCGCCAGCCAATAATGCTAAGCGTAAGACGCCTTCCGCACCTTGCGGTTGCACTATGAGGTCGACCACAGACTCTAAAACGTCCGGCCGGGCTGAAAGAATATCCAGCATGGTTCTGCCACCCATCCCCGCAAGGGTTAGGACATTAACTTCCTCAGCCTCGAGCGGCATTAGCCCATCACCAAATCGTACGTCAATGACAGCTTCTAAGTGTCGACCTTTGACGGCCATCAAGGCAGATTGATACGGCCCTTCATGGACATCAACCGCCACTGCTTTTGATATCTGATCAGTCTCATAGAGGGCTATCGGCAAATAGGCATGATCTGTTCCAATGTCTCCAAGTTTTGCACCCTTGGGAACAAACGAGGCGACCGTTTGCAAACGTGGACCGATACTAACTGATATCGTCATTGTGCACCTCATTGAGCTCCATTGCTTTTGCGGTAGCAAACCGTTCCATTAAAGGTTTCTCAGTGAAAAAAAATGAGAGATTGGCCACAAAACTGTTGATAGCTAAAGCTGTACTCATAAATGATCTTCCTTCCTGTATTTCCTCTTCTTTTTACTGTATAGGATAACCAAAACAGCTTAATTGGAGTAATTTGTCTGAGAATACAAAAAACCAAGGGTAGTAGTTGATCTTGCGATCCTACAACCCTTGGTATGTCCATTTGCTTGGTGGGCGATACTGGTCTCGAACCAGTGGCCTCATCCGTGTGAAGGATGCGCTCTACCGCTGAGCTAATCGCCCATATCGTTGTTCGATATTCGTTGTTCGTGGTTCGATAACCATACGAACAAGAACCTTGAACCTTACATTTCAATCTTCCACCGATTCAAGTTAAGCTTTACCTATACCAAGGTTCGAACCACGAACCTCGAACCTCGATCTACGAACTTCGAATTGGTGGGCCCACTAGGATTCGAACCTAGGACCAACCCGTTATGAGCGGGGGGCTCTACCGCTGAGCTATGGGCCCGTATAAAGGCAAAATAAAAATGGCTCCCCGAGTAGGACTCGAACCTACAACCTACCGGTTAACAGCCGGTTGCTCCACCATTGAGCTATCGAGGAATGTCCTTTGCACGGATTATTATACGTAATTCAGAGCCCATAGTCAAGTCTTTATCTAAAATTTATTGTTGCCTGCAATATTGAACCTCAATATTGACCTCAATTGAGCTACCTCTTTGTCGCGATTGGTCCACTTATTCCAAGTAGTCTTTTAACTTTTTACTCCGGCTTGGATGACGCAATTTTCGCAATGCCTTAGCTTCAATTTGCCGAATTCGTTCGCGAGTAACGCCAAATTCTTGGCCTACTTCTTCTAAGGTCCGAGTTCGTCCGTCATCAAGTCCAAAGCGTAGTCTGAGTACTTTCTCTTCACGAGGAGTTAAGGTTTCCAGAACTTCTTCCAATTGCTCTTTTAAGAGTATAAATGAAGCGGCCTCAGCCGGTGCTGGCGCGTCATCATCCGGAATAAAATCTCCAAGATGGGAATCTTCCTCTTCCCCAATCGGCGTTTCAAGTGAAACAGGCTCTTGGGCGATTTTCATAATTTCACGTACCCGTTCGACCGGAATATCCATCACATTGGCAATTTCTTCAGGTGCGGGTTCTCTCCCTAACTCCTGCAACAGTTGCCGAGAAACACGAATCAATTTATTAATCGTTTCTACCATATGCACAGGAATCCGGATAGTCCGGGCCTGGTCAGCAATAGCACGAGTAATGGCTTGACGGATCCACCAGGTGGCATACGTACTAAACTTATACCCCTTGGTATAGTCGAATTTTTCTACAGCCTTAATCAGTCCCAGATTCCCCTCTTGAATTAAGTCCAAGAAAAGCATACCTCGGCCGACATATCGTTTGGCGATACTGACCACGAGGCGCAAATTAGCTTCTGCTAAACGGCGCTTCGCTTCCTCGTCGCCGTCCTCCATCCGTTTCGCTAATTCAATTTCTTCCTCAGCTGAGAGCAGCGGAACTCGTCCGATTTCTTTGAGATACATGCGAACTGGATCATCAATCCCAACGCCTTCCGGCACGGAAAGATCTACTTCAGCCTCTTCTTCGACCTCGTCATCCACTTCATCGACAATATCATCATCGTCATCATCCTTGGATTTCTTCAAGACTTCTTGCTCGACTTCCCCAGGCTCTGGCACCACATCTATTCCCATTCGACCAAGTTGTTGGTAGATATCATCAATTTGATCCGCGGAAAGCTCAATTCCTTGGAGAGCATCCATAATTTCTCGGTAGGTTATGGATCCTTTCTTTTTGCCTTTCTGAATGAGGGCTTGGACGTTGTCCATTTTTTGCTCATCGTTCATCTGTCCCCCACCTTCCCTCGGATCATTCTTTTGGGTGCCTTTAACCTTGCTATTCGCCACGTTTCAACCGCTCTCCTATCTCTTTCAACAGAGCCATGGCCCCTGCCATGTCACCGGATTTTTCTAAAGCCGCCATGCGGGCTTGAAGATCCTCTACTCTTTCTTCTGCTTGCGTAGAAAGAATCTCCTTGATACAATCATCTAAGAGCCGCTCGGTTTGGGATATATCTAACTCTTCCAGGAGCAAGCTAGCTAAGCGGCTTTGAACCGTTTCGTCGCTATGCGCAGGCAATCCACCATCCTGATCGAGATAATCAAAAATCTGTTGATGTGTCAGAACTTTCCAGAATGAAACACCCAACTTGGCCTTAATTTTTGGCAAATGCGCAATGTCTTCTAATAGCATGCGCAGAAGAGTACGCTCTGCGCGATAAACACCTAAATTAACGGTCGGTATATTGTGCGCCGGATTATCTTTACATATAATGGTATCAGTAATATTATCTCTATTTTTACCAGAATTAATCGGTTTTTGTGGAGAATATTCCTGTACACGGTCTTTTTTAGGTTTTTTCTGATCCTGAGTGGCAATCTCGCGTTGCACCGCATCCAATGTAAGTCCAAGTTCCAAACTTAATAACCTCTCATAACCTTCCCGTTCAACTGGGCTGGCAACTTTCAAAATATCTGGAGCGAGTTTAATGACTAATTCCGCCTTTTCATGAATGTTTTGAGGTGGTATCTCCCGGACTAATGTCCGATACTTGAATTCGACATAGGTTAAAGCTCCTTTTAAAGCTTCGTTAAAATCCTCGACACCGTAACTTTTCAAAAACTCATCCGGATCCTTTGCTCCAGTTAATGTTAAAACATCCACGCGAATTCCTGCATCACGGAGAATTTCTCCTCCCCGCAAAGCAGCTTGAATTCCTGCTGTGTCGGAATCATAGAGGAGAACGACCCGCTGTGTATATCGTTTTAATAGTTTTACCTGATCTCGTGTTAAAGCTGTCCCCAAGGAGGCCACTGTATTCGGAAACCCAGCATTCTGGAGTGCAATGACGTCCATATACCCCTCAACCATTATGGCAAAACCCGCTTCACGGATTCCTTGATGAGCACGATGCATCCCATAAAGGTGATGCCCCTTATTAAAGAACGGAGTCTCCGGGGAATTTAGGTACTTAGGAATTGAATCATCCAGCGCTCTACCACCAAAGGCAATCGGACGGTTGTGGCGATCCAGTATACTAAAAAGGACGCGATTTCGGAAACGATCATAATATTTCCGTCCATCTCTACCCTGCGTTTCCTTTTCAATAACCAGGCCTGTTTCCGCCAATTCATGCGGCTGAACTCCGCGTTCCTGCATGTAATCTAATAACCCATCCCAACGTTCTGGAGCATAACCTAAACGAAAACTTTTCATCGTCTCCAAGTTGACTCCGCGCTTAGTAAAATAGAGACGTCCAGGTTCTCCTTCTGGTAACCTCAGCAGAAGGTCATGAAAGTAACTTGCAGCCCATTCGTGAATTTCTTCAAAGCGTCGTCGCAGGCGATTTTCTTCTCTTTCACGGGGAGACATTTCCTTCTCAGGAAGTGACACTCCACATCTGTGCGCCAAGTTCTTAACGCAATCCACAAAGGACCAATTTTCCTTTTTCATGACAAATGTAAAGACATTTCCTCCAACGTGACATCCGAAACAATAAAACATTTGTTTCTCAGGGGTTACAGTGAAACTGGGCGTGTTTTCGGAATGGAAAGGACAAAGTCCCCAATAATTTTTCCCTTTACGCTGCAAGCCGACATAGTCAGATATAACCTCAACGATATCCGTGCGCAAACGCACTTCCTCGATAACCTCTTCCGGGATAAAATCGTCATGAATTCTATTGTCCACGTTTTTTCGCCTTTCGATTCTCAGCCACAATTAATTTAGTTTGTCAACCCTTGTCATATACAATTCTTCGCCGAAAATTCATAAAATCCTCTTTTTAAACCTCTTATCAATGATCAGTTTTTAGAAAGAGTTAAAATACTGTTTCGGAATATAAATTATTCTCCTTATTCGATAACAATACCTGCTTTCTTCGACAATTATTTTACTAAGAATTTGCCCGACTCCTTCCCGAAGAGAGAAGAATACCCTGCCAAACCCTTTCCCGCACTCCAAAAGCATGTTACTATATAAGGGAATAAACTATGTCCTAAAAAATGAACTGGCTTCCAATCCAATAATGAGGTATCTTGTGCTCCACACGTATACATTCTAACTGATGCAAATAAAGAACTTTATGAGAAAGGAGAATACTTTATGTCTAGACGTACATTTAAAACGCTCTCCATAGCAATCGTTTCCCTATTACTTATCGGGACTTTTCTGATCAGTTATAACTTTTCTAAAACACAAGCTCCCAAACCATCAGATAACACTCCTACTCCAAGCTCCGGAATAACCCCAACGCCTCCCCAAGAGAACAATTCCTCAGAGACAACTCCGCACTCTGTAACGTTAACCCTTTATTTTCCCAATTCAGATGCTAGTGGATTGATCTCCACAGCTCGAACGGTTGAATTGGCTGATGAGGACGTTATTAAAGCAATGTTCACAGAGCTGGCCAATCCTCCTTCCGGATTGCAAAAACCACTTCCTAAGGGGACGACCCTGCTAAACGCGTCTGTCAAAGATAACGTCGCAACAATTGATCTATCCTCAGAATTTAAAAAGAACTTTGGCGGAGGATCCGCTGGCGAAGAAATGACTATTTATAGCATTGTAAATACCTTAACGACCCTTCCAAACGTTCACAGCGTGCAATTTCTCTTAGACGGGAAAAAACTTGATGGAATTCTCGGGAACCTTGACACTAGTGTCCCACTTCAGCGAAATGATGGCTTAATTACCAAAACAAACTAGGTCAACAAAGAACGTCTATACGAGTCATGGCGCACCTAACGCCAGACTCTTTTGTGTCGTCTCTTTAGTTTACTTCTGTTATTCGCAACTTATACTTTCTAAGGGTCATTGGCAGAAGAAAAGTGGTGGAGAGCCTAGCTCTCAACCACTTTTCTTCTGCTGTTATCTACAACTATCTATTGTTAGCAAACTAGCGCGGAACAAACAATCTCTGAAACAGATCAATCGCATAATTATCTGTCAGCCCAGATATATAATCAGCAACCGCCTGGGTTTCGTCACCGTTAGCCCAAATTAAAAAATCTTGGGGCAGTTTGAACGTATTCTGTCGATAATATTCATAAAGCGCTTGAACAATGTATTGCCCTTTACGCCGCTCTTCGCGCAAGGTTGGGCTATTATATACTCTGGCAAACATAAATTGCCTAAATTCGTGCATCGCACCACCGACCTCGCTCGTCTGTGCAATATGGTTTTGTCCCTGAGACGCCTCAATCATATCTATAACCATCGTGGTAATCATATCGCTTGGTTTAACCCCCAGTGTCCGCTTAACAATCTCCGGCAGGTCACTTGGGAGAAGTAAACCGGCCCGTAAAGCATCATCGTAATCATGACAAAGATAAGCAATGCGGTCTCCAGTTTTCACAATCTGCCCTTCAAGAGTCTTGGGTATACCATCTCCGGTATGATGTAAAATTCCGTCCAGAACGGGTTCGGTGAGGTTTAACCCCTGTCCATCACGAGCTAGTACTTTCAAAATACGAATCGACTGCTCATTATGCTCAAAGTACTTAATAATTCGCCGCAAAGCCTCCTCCCCGACATGCCCAAAGGGAGTGTGCCCCACATCATGCCCTAAAGCAATTGCTTCGATGAGGTCTTCATTCAATTGCAACCCCCGAGCGATTGTTCGGCATATTTGGGATACTTCTAAACTATGCGTCATACGAGTTCGATAATGATCCCCCGAAGGAGCGATGTAAACCTGAGTTTTATGTTTTAGGCGCCTAAACGGCTTGCTATGTAATATCCGATCTCGATCTCGTTGAAATTTAGTACGAATCGGACACTCTTCTTCCAAGCGTTCCCGCCTGGCATCCTTGCTTTTAGCAGCATAAGGCGAAAGACGCTCTTCTTCCTTTTCGGACCGCTCACGGATATTTAATGCAAATGGTACAAGTAGGGACGGTTCTTGTTTGGATACTCTATGCTTAATTGTCTCACTCATTGACACAATTCCTCCCTATGGGCGCAAGTCGGGGACGGTTCTTGCACTTGCACAGACTGCTCACGGATATTCTAAACCTCACTCCTATTAAAGCCCTCTTATTGTCGTCAGGTATCTACCCTTTCGCGAGATCAGTGATTTTGAGCATATTTAGCCAAGTTTCGTGCGCACCGTTCGATATCTCCTAACTCTTCCCGAATAATCTGCCACAATACTTTGGGTTCAATATCCCAATAAACATGGACGAGCCGGTTACGAAATTGCACCATTTGTTTTAGGGTCAGCGCATCCTCCGTTAATAAAATGCAATTTTCTGCGAGTACCTTAAAAATATCCGCATAATCTTTCGGGGCTCGCAAACTTTGATCAGAAATAATATGGTTTCCAATATTAATTAAGCATTCGATGACTAACTGTAAGCAACGTTCAGCACTATGAAAATTTCTTTTGGTCGCAGAAAACTCGTCTTCGGGAAGAGTTTGAATTTCTTGTAAGAATTCTAAATACTCTTTGATTAGCTCTAATTGCCGTTCGACCTTTGTGCGATTAACCACTTATAATCCCCTTTCTGCAACGCGCCGAAAGAATGCCTCCTGATGCTCTCTTAAACAAGGTTCAAAATCCCAATAACGAGACCGTGTTTTTGTTTCTAAATCTACCCTTAAGCTCTCATTGCGACTAATAAGCAAGACGCCTTCCTGTACGACAGCATAACGCAGGGGGAGGGGGGCCTGATCCCAATCCACTAAATCGATGTCATCCGTTTCCAGACTATCAGCAATAGTTGAACGAATATTTAATTGTTCCTTCCAGGTCATGTCTTTATTATATTTAACGGCAAAATCCCAATCACTCAGAGGGGTCCCTTTTCCCACAGCGCGTGATCCGAACCAGTAAGCCAACTCAATCTCAGGAAAGGTTGCAAGCGCTACTTTGCATTTTTCCATTAACTTATCCATCAATTCGCACCTCATTTCCGCAAGTCGGGGACGGTTCTTGCACTGGTGCAAGTCGGGGACGGTTCTTGCACTTGCATACTTGACTTGCCATTTACTTAACCACAATCCGACTTACTTGAGACTCGCTTATTCCTCCGAATAACTCACCAAGATCTTTTAGATTAAGGGAGTAATTCTTTCGAGCAGTTCGAATCATCTCATTTCTCAGGGATTTATTCTCCAATAATTTTTCTATAGTCATTTTTTCTTCATCTAACATTTGTTCAATCCGCACTTTGGCCAAAGAAAATTCGTGCTTACGATCACGCTTCTCTTGCCCAAAATCCTCATATTCCTCATTAATATCTAGTATGTGACCCTCGAACTCTCCATAATTAGCAACAAATTTCTCATATTCAGATACGGACTTCATTTTTGAGCCCATGAAGAAACCTAATATCTTACTTGTATCTAATAGACCAAAATCATCGCTGGCTTTTCCAGAGTATATATTATAACTACTCCACTTGAAACCGCCCGGTTTTGTTTCAATCTTGGCCTTCACCGGATTATTGTGGATATAGCGACTAACCTCTAACAAATAACGATCGTCTTTGACTACCTCGCTCCTAAACCTATCCTGAAAAAGATGCCCACACCTCTCATAAATGCGGTTAAAGTATGAAACATAACTCACATTGATGCTTTTCATTAGTTTAGAAATGTCATTGCCATTATCGTTAATAAGGAGATGGACATGATTGTTCATTAGACAGTATGCATAGATTAAAAAACTGTGCTTCTCCTTAGCCTTCGATACAATCTCTAAAAACTTAAGCTTGTCTTCATCGCTCCGGAATATGTTCTTTTTCTCATTACCCCGCTGTACCACATGATATGTAGAAAATTCGCCTTTGATCCTTTGTACTCTTGGCATATATCTCCCCTTCTCAATAACCCAATTTAGGATAATTATACCATTAGCAATAGCTTGATGCAAGTCAAGAACCGTCCCCAATACTTGCACAATACTTGCACTTAAACTGGAGGGAATATTTTTCAAAACAATTATAGGGTCTCTCTACTGTAAACCGTTTAATGTCCTGATGACATTCTGCTCGGAGGCGGCTGTTTTTAAATCAGCATAAGCAATCAGTTTCTCCCCGTCAAAAGCAAACAGGTAAAATGTTCTGTCGTTTGTTTTAAAATTGTTGATTTGATAGGTTGAAAACGTGATCTTTTTGCCTTTATATTGTGCTAATAGCTCCTTTTGATTCGTTAGTTCTTTGATGGGAGGATTGGCGGCAAAGGCGTCCGTTATCGTGACCGAAAATCCCGTACCGCTGTTTACAGTGATTTCACGATCGTCCCCGATCACGGAATAGATTTGCTTTTCTCTCGCTGAACTTTGCTTTTGTCCTTCGCCGTAAAAATCCTCCATATTTTTTATGGTGGAAACCTTGTTCAGATAATTTGTAAAGGAATCCAGGCTGACCGCAGCCCCTTTCACTGTGACGGAAGTAAAATAATCCATTCCGTAAACTTCGCTTAAGCTTTCCCGGTTGGGATTATACCCGACAAATTCACCGTATTGATCATAAAGCCTGAATGAAATCTCGCTGGCGTTGGGAATTAAGCTAAACATCACGGCCGCATTTTTATTCCAGCCGGTTAAAATATCTTCGGGAAAACGATAATTGGCCCTGCTGTCGACCTGATAATTGACCGTAATTCCATAAGGCTCGCTATCCGTTTTGAGCTCGATGGATTTCAGCGGCAAATCTATATAGTTAAGCGCGTGGATAATTGCGGCTACCGTTGAGTTATCACCGGTATTAGTTCCTTGATATTGATATAATTTTTTGGCATAGCCGTCCGGCTGGTCCAGGGCGCTTGCGCTTTGCTGTCCCTTGTTGGTGCTTTCCTGTTGATTGTTGGTGTTTTCCTGCCCATTACCGGCGCTTACCTGTCCCTTGCTGCAAGCAACCATTGTGCCGCTAACACCTGCCAGGGCTAGGACAAGTACCAGCGCCCAAACACCTCTCTTTTTGTTGTTCCTGTCCAAAATATTGGCAAATCTTTTCTTGGCACTCTTGCCGCTCTCTGAAAAGCCCGTTGAAAGCGCCGGCGGCTTCAGGAAATTATTCATTTTTATAACCATCCTTTCTTGAAGTTCCAATTACCTGTCTTGATTTTCAAACATCAGACCGGAAGTTCTTTTAGAATTCAATTTGTTTAAATATGGAGTGTGGTTGTCCGGCTGTTTTGCATCGATTTCAGGATGGTCAACGAATATTCTTTCCTGAAATTGAGGTCGCTGTTTCTGACCACGATATCATCGCAGGAATACTCCAAATCCCGGTTGGCCGCCTTGATCATAAAATAGACGAAGGGATTAAACCAGTGTACAGAATTAGCTGTCAGCAAAAGCAGTTTATACCAGATATCGCCCCGTTTGTAGTGGATAACCTCATGCTGTAAGACGACAGACAATTCCTCCCAGGTATAATCCACGTCAGGCAATAAAATCGCCGCCTGGAAAAAGCCTGTCAGCATGGGGCTTGCTATTTTAGAACATCTAAAAAGCTGTGGCCTGCTTTTTATTTTCATAGAATTGAGAACACTGTCCAGCACCGTACGATCAGTCTCTCTGCAATACGGCTTGGTTTTTCTCCGGAATTTTATATAGCTGATGATATGGAACAAGAAAAAAGACATGGCGCCCAAGGCCCAAACGACAAGCAATAATTCCTGCAGGTTGATCACGGGGATATAACCGGCAGAAGCTGATTCATTAACCGCTGCAGATGAAGCTGAAGGTGAAGATGCAGAAACAGGAGCAAAGGGGTTATCGCCTTTTTCCAGGTGACTGTCACCCATAATCAGGCCCGGCATTCCATCTTGCTTAAGAATAATAGTTTGGTCGGACGGTGAGGGTAGATGAACAGGCGCCTGAGGCAATTCAAACCTCCAAGGAAATACTAGACGGAGCGCTAACACCAGCCACACTATATAACACCATTTGGCACTGTACCTTTTATGTAAAAACGGCGAAATTATGAGCAGCAAAACAATGACGGCCGACATGGTGAGGGAAACCAGAAAAATATTATTCAGCATTTATTCCGCCTCCTCTATATACTTTTTCAGCTCCTTCAAATCTTCCTTAGAAACGCTTTCTCCGTCATAAAGGGCCGCAACCAAGCTGGTCAGGGAGTTGTGGTGCATTTTCCGCAAAAATGTCTTGCTTTCCTTTTGCAAATAATCATCTTTTTTTACCAAGGCCTCATAAATATTTAACCGGCCTTCCTTGTGGCACGTTAAAAAGCCGCGGTCGCAAAGCCGGCTTAAAAAATTAAGCACAGTCGTTTTCTGCCAAGTCTTATCCAGGTGATCCATGATATAATCGGATGTTAATTTTTTATCCGCATCCCAAATGATCATCATGATTTCCAGCTCACTGTCGGGGATTTTTTGCATGCCTATCATTTCCAACGCTCCTTATTTTACAATTGTCGAACTCATTATTATTATTTTACAAATGTAAAACGTATTTGTCAAACGTTTTGGGAATATTTGGGGCATAGCAGGCCATTTCGCCTATTTTCAGCAGTTCGGATGCCGGACGGGGTTCCGGTTGTTTACCATCATGCCAAGACAATGGAGGCCGGATGCATCGCGTCTCAAAGAATGCAAACAATAAATAAAATCGAGGGTATTGTCTCTTAAAATCATAAAAGACAATACCCTCACTATTTTCGTAAATTTTTTAGACGGTGTTTCTATATTGTCGCCTTGTCGTCTTTCACTTGGATAACATGCGTACCTTTGGAAACCCACTGCCAGAGGAATAAACTTAAAAGTCCGAAAATCAAGTTTAAGGCTCCCAGGACCCATATCCGATTAGCCCAGTTAAAGGAAATAAGCATCATGCCCACGCTTCCCATAATAGTAATAGAGCTATTCATCAGAGAAGAGGCTGATCCCGTATCTGTCTTTTGCTGATCAAGCATTAGATTGGCACTGGGTGGACCGATGACACTTCCCGCCAAGGTGGACGGAAGCAACGATACTGCAAACCACCAGGGGCTTAGATTTCCCAAAGTGCAGACAAATAACCCACTTAGGGAAAGTACCAGGAAACAGACACTTATCATTGTCCTGCTTTTAAATCGGCTGGAAAGCCTCATATAAAGCATAGGGCCTAAGACCATAAACACAGCGTTCCCGGCAAAGAAATAGCTATAGACTTTGGCACTTAAGCCAAATTGATCGATATAAATATAGGATGATGATGAGATGAAAGCCATTAAAGGTATTGATCGCAGCGAAAAAGTAACTAGCAATGAAGTAAATCCGGGATTCTTCAGCACTACCCCGAGCCTAGAAAGGGACTGGAGAATGTTTCCTGTACTGCGATGCTCTATGGTTTCTTCCATGGCAAGGGCACTGGCCAGCGCTAAAATTCCTGCGCCGGACAAAGTCCAAAAAATTCCCCGCCAGGATGTTACCCCTAAGACAAAGGCACCGATAACCGGCGCTATAATTGGGGCAATCATCATCATGGAAAACACAAGCGCCAAAACAGCTTCCCGCTTGCGGCCATCATAAACATCCTTAACAACCGCTGAAGCAACAGAGGTAACGGCCCCACTAGCGACAGCCTGCAAAATCCGAAAGCCGATAAGCTGGTAAACATTTGTAGACAAAGCACATAAGACACTGGCCGTTGTATAGAGAATCAAGCCAATGATTAAAATGGGCCTGCGGCCATACTTATCACTGAGAGGGCCCCATAACAAGGTAGCTGCAGCATAAAAAATAAAGAAGAGCGTCAAAGTAAGGTTAATTAGGCCGACAGAAACGTGGAAGTTATCTGCCATGTGTGGTAGAGCAGGGAGGTATAAATCAGTGGACAGCGGGATAAAAGCACTGAGAAAGCCTATCAAAGCAAGGAGTCCTTTCTCGCCCAGATATTTCTGTCCACTGTGCTTAGCTCTATCAAGTTTGCTAGTTTCCATCATCACAATCCCCTTCACATTCCTCCTCCAGGCGTTCGAGGTACATACTTTCCATGAAATAATCAGAAAAAGTAGCACTGCCCCCCAGCTCGATATGGCGTATCTTCCGGTATAAGTTTTCCGCGAAGGCTAACTGATGCTGATCAAGAAGGGCCCGAATAGCACCCATATGGGCTGCATTTCCAACAGCCTTTATTCTTTCCGGCGGAATATTAGGAACAAGGCCGATATTTAAGATATTTTCAGCTTTAAGATACGTGGCAAAGGTACCGGATAAAATCACTGAATCCAGGTCTGATACCGCTAATCCTGCCATTTCTACCAGCGTTTTAATCCCTGCGCACACAGCCCCTTTAGCATATTGAAAGGCTGCAATATCCTTCTGAGTGAGGGTAATATCCCGCCCTGAGTCCGAGCCATAGGCCAGGACAAACTCATTGCCTTTTTCAGTCCCCCGAATTCGACGTTGCAGCTCTGGAGCAAGGGTTGAAATTCCTTCCGGGTCGCCAATCCTTCCTTGAACATTGATTACCCCGGTCCGTCTCATCTCGTCAATTCCTTCAATCAAGCCGGAACCGCAAATTCCTATTGGGGTCTGGCCGCCGATGACCTGATAACTTACCCCTTGTTCAGAAAGCCTAATGCTTTCGATAGCACCCTTTCTTGCCCTCATGCCACTCGTAATGCCTGCTCCCTCAAAAGCTGGACCGGCTGCAGTTGAACAAGCCAGCATGGTATTGTTTGTTTTCAAGAACAACTCACAATTGGTGCCGAGATCAATTAAAAGATGGTTCCCAGGTTCTAATACTTCCGGTGCTCCGATAACAGCTCCTAATGTATCTCCCCCCACAAAGCTTCCGATATTAGGAAACAGGAATACCTTAGCTTGAGGATTTAGGTCCAACCCCAACTCATCAGCTGAAACCTCTAACGGACGATTGCAGACAGAAACAAAGGGAGCAACTGCCAGATGGGCTACATCTAACCCGATGAAAAGATGATGCATTGTTGTATTGCCGACGATGGTCATTTTAACAATTTCCTTAAGGCTTACGTTTGTTGCCTGTTTGAGTTCATTAAGCAAGCGATTAATGATTCTCCGCATAGCATCTTGCAATAAGGCAGCGTTGTACCTGCTTTCATTGGCAAAAGATATACGGGAAATGACATCCGCCCCATAAGCAGCTTGTTCGTTTTCGGTTGATACCACCTTCAAAATAGTTCCTTGTAAAAGATCAACTAAGGCAACTGCTACACTGGTTGTTCCAATATCGACGGCAGCCCCCAACAAGCTCGACCTGGTATCCCCTGCTTCAATATCCAGAATCTCCTGATCTGTAACCGTAGCGCTCAGTGAATAGTTGTTGGCACGGATAACTTCAGTGGCCTTACCGATAACCTTTAAATTGGAACCAACGATGACTTTACCTGTAACCTTGATCAGCTCATCGACCGTACGATCCCAGTCTCCTCGTTCGTCCGCTAAAGTCGGCTTGCTGAGAGTAAGGAAGACCTTCTCCACCCCAGGGTCTAAGGTGGTAACCTTCATGCCCAAGAGTGCCGCCTCTTTCCGATCCAAATTATCCACAACATCAAGTTCAATGGTCATTCCTTGTTCCGGCGCTACCGCACAGGCGAGACGAATTCCAGCCGAAAGTTCAGTTTCATTCAGATGTTTTCGATCACGTTCAGTGGGCGAGGGAACCGTTCCCATGATTCGGACCCTGCATTTGCCACAAGTTCCCTTACCATTACAAACATTCTGAACAGAAAGACCCTGGCGGACTAAGGCGTCCATTAACGTTTCATCCCTGCGGGCAGTAATCACTTGGTTTGGGAGTACTTTTATCTCCATGACGCCCTCCTGATAATCTAATCGATCAGATTATACTCTAAAGCTATTCTCTTCTTCATTTTAACCATAATATTACATCACTGCTCTACTCTAAAAACCATCTCCAAAAATAATCTCCAAAAAAATTCTAAAGAATCCGTTAACCCGAAAGGCAGGCAGCTTCGCCCACAAGAGTGAACTCATCACATGAAGAGGCGGTAAAGCTCACAAAGGTTGCGTGGGAAGCGGAGCCAGCGGTTCACATCAGGTATTACCCGGAGGTTTGGCGGAGCTCCTCGCAAGCGAGTGGGCGAGCCTCGGAATGTTGAGTGACACACGAAGACACTGTCTTCGCACGAATTAACTTTCTTGCAGGATGTGGGCGAAGCTACCCGACCCGAAGGATCTATTTTCATAGCAAGATCAATCCCACATAGGAAACCGTATTTTGACCATTAGAATAGGGTATCCCGCAGCCTTTCAGCAAGGCGGTTACGTCAATTCCATAGGCTTCAACCGATGATATGGCTTTGTCGGGAAAAGAGCACTCTTTTCCTGTGAGATAGGCACATTTTGCACAATGCATGCAAGGACCCGCGCTTAAGGGCAGAATCTGACTAAAGATATTTCTCTTCTCTACGTGCTCAAGAAGTTTCCTGAATATTTTTTCGTGATTAGCCTGTCCCTCGAGCATACCTTCCCAATCATAGGAATCTTCCAGCTGGTGAACCGTCTGAAGCAAAAGGCCCTGTTTAAAGCCCGAAACTCGCTTAATCAAATCACTAATTGGCCCAACCGCAGGAGGACACATCCAGTTTTTATTGTATGAACCACAGGAATTTTGTTCACATAGTTTTCTGAAGTCTTCATTAAACGGAATTTTAGTCACTTCAACCATCGCGGCATGAGTCGCGTTTAATTCAAGGGCCTCTTTTACTAAATCGTTTTGTACCTTTTCCATATGATTGCCCCTTTAAGGTAGAATGTAAATCTATCCATTTTTCAAAAGAGAGAGCCACTGAAAGCTCTCTCGACCATTTGACCCAACGTTATTTGGCAACTCGTTTGCCCTGACTTTAACTATAGTTCCGAATAATCTCATTCATTATAACTATTCATGTATTCAGAAGTCAGAAAGCCAGAGAACTCCTGACTCCTGAGCAGTAACCTTCAAGTAGTGTTTGAAATGATGAAGTTGTACAAGCATCATTAAAACATTTCTTTACTCATTTTGTCGATCTCTTCACTGACTTTATCGTAAACGCCTGGAAACGCACTCCAAGCCCCTCCCATGGTTAAACAAGGGATGAAATATAACTTCCCGCAATTTTTACAAGCTCTCTCCACTTCTCGGGCAGCTATTTCAGGTGTCCAGGCCGGAAAATCAACAACACCGCTGTCAATATCACCCATGAAACTAATTTTACCACCATATTGTTTAATAAGCTCTGGCGTGTTGTTCGTTGTCATGACACCCTGCCAGATATCGATTCCCATTTCAAGCATATAGGGCACCAGATTAGCCGCATAGGAATCACTATGGTGGACGATGAGCTCAACTCCATTCGCTTTATAGAAACCGTAGATTTTCTTGTAAGCCGGCAAGAAGAACTCTTCGAACATACTGGGAGAAATAAACGAGTTTGTTTGGCCTCCCCAGTCATCGTGGTGGAAAAGACAATCCGGGTGGATTTTATCAATCAATACTTTAGCAAAGGCTAACTCCCGCTCAGTAAGACAATCAATAAACTCATGCATAGCCTCTGGCTCTTCATACAGAGCCATTAAGGCATCTTCCATGCTCATCAGATGATGGGTCATCTCAAAGACGCCGGGGGCAATAAAGGGTGTGACAAATTCTTCATTACGATCCACAGCGTTTGCATGAGCTATTGCCGCAGCCCATGCTTCATCCGATGTGTCAATCGCAGGAACTTTTACGTACTTTTTCCACTCTGTAATATCCTTCAAGACCTTGTGTTCCTCATCATGCACGGGGAACATGCCGATTTGGCCTTCCGGCCACTTCCAGGTAATGCCCCACTGATCTTTCCATGTCTGCCCGTATTTCATCTCTAATCCCGTAGGAACTTCCATGATCATATTCATAAACTCATACTGCTTAACAAATCGGTCGGGATTTCCACCTCTAATGGTTTCCAACAAGTTCTGTCTTTTGGTTAACATAAACCCTCGCCCTCCTTATATTATCAACGTCTTTCAAGCTTTGACTAATTCTTTAGCTTTGACAGCAGCACTTCCGGCATCGGAAGCAAAACCGTCGGCGCCGATTTCATCCGCCATCTCTTGGGTTACAGGTGCCCCGCCGACGATTACCTTGAAGCCTGTTAAGCCGCTGGCTTTGAGCGTTTGAACTGTCTCCCTCATCGACGGCATCGTGGTTGTCAAAAGTCCTGAACAGGCTACTAAGTTTACGTTTTGGTTTTGTTTAATAGCCTCAAGGAATTTATCAGCGGATACGTCAACACCCAGGTCCACCACATTAAAGCCGGCACTTTCCAGCATCATGGCAACGAGATTTTTGCCGATGTCATGGAGATCGCCCTGAACTGTCCCAATAACACAGGTTCCCAAAGACGATGAGCTCTCACCGGTAAGCAGAGGTTTGAGCACGTCGACACCCTTGGACATGGCTTTAGCCGACATAAGCATTTCAGGAACATAAGCTTCACCTTTGGAGAATTTGTCCCCAACAACCCCCATAGAAGCAATCATCGCCTGAAGAATATCCCCTGCCGCGTTTCCTTCATCCAATGCTTCTTGCACCAAACCCGGAACGAGCTTAGCTTTTCCTGTTTCGACCATAGTTTTTACTTCTTGGATTTTAGACATTGTTTAGCCCTCCTTAATCTTCGTTATATTTATTATCTATTTTTTTGACCAAATAAACTAGCCCTATAGGCTCCAATGTATTCCATGCAGTATTCGTCTCTGCCTAACAGCGCTTCTGTGGAGTAGATCATGCCGAGCAAATCTTGGTTGGTAGGGTCGAGAATTCCGCTGTCCATTCCGGCATTCATCATCAGCACAGTAAACGCCTGATTGACGAGTCTTCGGGCTGGAAGATTGAAGGAAACATTACTCAAACCTCCTGTCACATGAAGCTCCGGATACTGTGCTTTGATTTCTTTGACAACGTCGACAATCATATTGATGCCGTCTTCCGAGGTACAAATCATTTCGACCAGCGGATCGATGTGCAGGCGCGACGGGGCAATATCAAATTCTTTGGCCCTTTTCATAATGTGGGCAAATACTGCGAGCCGTTGCTCAGCAGTTTTAGAAATACCACTGTCATCGCATAAAAGGGCAACACATTCCCATTTGGTATCCGCGATGGTAGGGAAGATGACCTCAATCTTATCACCTTCACCGGATACGGAATTGATGAGTCCCGGCCGTTTGCAAAACGGAATCGCTTCGGCAATAGCCTGGGCACGAGGGCTATCGATGCAGATTGGCGTATCTGTGACTTCCTGGACCAGATCGATCAGCCATTTCAGAGTCTTGACTTCGATGTTGACGTCAGTCGATGCGCAGACATCAATAAAATGTGCTCCGGCATCGACCTGAATTTTAGCAAGACTCTGGATAAAATCCGCATCGTTTTCTTTTATTGCCCTAGCAACAGAAGGAATAGCACCGTTAATTTTTTCGCCGATTATGATCAATCATTGTCGCCTCTTTTCCTTTTTGCATTTCACCTTAGATGAAGTTTATAATGTTTTTGACAAATCACTCTAAAAATGTTTAGTTAGAGTGAATATAACTAATATATTTAATATTTCGATTTTTCGAGCTGTAAGCCTTTGTATATACATCTGAAATAATCCGGAAGATTTTGTTCACATTGCACGATTCCGCTGCAGGGAGGTATTTAATTGGAACAATCTACTACTAATTTGAGTAACAGTCAATTTCTCGCCCAAAACTCACTTCAACTCCTCGAGGCTCTCGCAGGGGAAAGCGGCTTGCAACACATAGTTGAACTAGGGTATGCAATGTTTGGGAACCCAGTCTTGCTGATCGATACGAGTTTAAAAACGATTGCCTTCTCGAATACTGAAGTCAAGGACGACCCTGTATGGAATGAATACGTCACTTCGGGTTATGCATCATTAAGTTCCGTAAATTATTACACTTCGAACAAACTCACCCTGCTCGTAAACCAGAGCGAAGTTCCTTTTTTCTGGACAGATCCGTATTCAAAATACCCCCGGATTATGAGTAAAGTCGTAATCGGAGGCAAACAAATTGCGCTTTTGTCGATTATTGCTCACGAAAAGCCCTTTCAAAATACAGATCTTGAACTTGCTATCCTCTTATCTAAGGCTATAGCAATTGAGCTGCAAAAAAATAAATTCATCCACTATTCACGAGGAGTAATGCATGAAAACTTTATTGAAGAGCTTTTGACTGGAAAGACTAAGGATGGGAAAATCATTCAAGAACGGATTAAAGTTTTAAATATCCGCTTCAGCAAAAATCTTTACACTCTCGCGCTGGATATCAGTCGTTTCGACAATTCTAAAACATCTTTGGCTTATTTGAGAAATGAACTTGAAAATCAGATACCCAAAAGCAAGGCCGTCATTTACGAGGATAAGATAGTTTTAATCATAAGTTATGATGATCACGACCAGTTTTATAAATCCGAGATTAATAAGTTAAAGATGTTTTTGAAAACCTACCATATATATGCCGGTATGAGCCGATGTTTTCATAATTTGGAAGAAGTACAGGAGCATTATTTCCAGTCTTTAGATGCCTTGAGATTGGGCATGTTACTTAATGAGGAAGATTATTTTCATCCCTATGAGGAATATGCCATCTATCACTTTGCAGAGTCTTCCGGGGTTGAAAATCTCAGAAAAAATTGTCATCCATCTCTTTGGAAACTAATTGAATACGATGGCGAGAATAACACAGACTATACACGAAGTCTGTATACCTTTATTATTCATTCTAAAAACATCACCGAATCTGCCAAAGCCTCGAATATTCACCGTAACACCATGTTCTACAGGCTTGAGAAAATCGAATCCATTATGAATATCGATATCAATAATAGTAATACATTTCTTCATTTGCATTTATCATTTAAAATTCTGGAATTGTTGAAAATTGATTTGCCCTAAATCTCTAAATGTTATGGCAAGTCCTCTCGTCCAATAAGGTGCGAGAGGACTTGCCCTCATATATGTTTCTTCAATACTTTTATGGGATAAATGGTTCCTCGCCATTCTATACCACCTTGGCTTATAGTTTTAACCATCGAATTTAATATTGCTCCAATGTACAGCAAGACAGATATAGGGTGAATCACAACATAACTACGGGAGATATTCAAGTATTTCGCAAAATAATTGTAGACACCAAACAAACTGACGACAGAAAGACCGCACAAAGCTCTCGCCCAAATTGGTCCGAGAAATATGCCAACGAACGGGTAAACCCCCACTAGCAGAGCATAAAGGCATATTCCTAATGTTGTAACAACACTGAATTTAAAATGTGCAAACTGGTTTTTCTTAATTCCTTTGAGCAGGTCAAAAAGGTTATTATACCATTTTACAATAATAAAGCCTTTACCCGACAATCCGAAATCCTGTTTGTATCCCTTATTTACCACAAGTTCCCCAAAAGACATATCATCAGCTACCCGCATTGCTATTGCTTCGTATCCACCAATTTCCTTGTATACGGATTTTTTCACTAAGTTAAAAGCACCAACTCCCACCTTGTTTGTAAACATCACCGTAGCAGTAATTGCAAAACTGAGGTAGGTAAGAAAGGCACGGTAGAAAACACCTCCGTAATACAAATCAGGAGTGATTGTTAGGTGGTCTAGCGCGTGCTCCAGAGCATATCCAAGAGTTTTCTTTAAACTTCCCAGGGAGAACATAACATCGGCATCGGTAAAAAGTAACCACTCGCCAGTAGCTTCTTTCACTCCTTGGTAAACAGCATGGTTTTTACCTAACCAGTTGGGAGGTAAATCATAAATAGTTATAACTTTCAGTTGTGGGTATTGAATTTTAAGTTTTTCCAAAATCGCCCCAGTTTTATCAGTAGAGCGGTCATTCACTACGATTACCTCTAAATTAGGGTAATCTTGACTGATTAACTGTCTAACTGCCTGTTCAATCGATTCTTCCTCGTTACAGGCTGGAATTATTACTGATAATGATGGATAAATAATACCCTTGTTTGATCTATCCGTTTTCAGAAATACTGGTCTCTTTTTAATATATCGAAACCAAAGCAAGACAGTACCTACCCCTATAAAGGTACTAATTGAGGACAATACTGAAAAAAGAATATTCATAACTACCTCCATGAATTTTCATTTATTTCACCTTCAATAAGCATGTTCAATCTAATTCCATAAAAATCCTCCTTTGGACAAAATTAAAAATTAGGTGTTTCAAGAAAACTACACCGATGAAAAAGCTCCTTAATCTCATTTTGATATTTCATTGTCGATAGACAAAGAAACACCTGATATTTTATCCTATAAACAGAGAGAAAGCCCTCCGCAAATGGGCTTTCTCTCTGTTTCATAATTACGATCATAATTTTATCCCTTCACTAAAGCTAACTTAGGTTCATGCTCTGCGAAGTGGAGGATACCGGAAAATAATCAACTCAAAATGGGGCAACATACCCCTACTCTTTTGAAGGGTTCCAAGAATCAGCTATAATCCAATTCGCATTTGCAGCCACTGCACAATCTATACACATTGCTGGCTCAAAGCTATCAAACACCTGCTTACCACACCCAGAGCAAAACCGTCTTTTTCCTTGGTGCAAAAGTACCTTACCTACTAGTAAACGATAAGATAATAATTTACTTTCCATACTTAAAGCTTTAGAGCGGCAGATACTAACACATCTTTGACAGCGGACGCATTTTATTGGTTCATAAATCAAGGTCAACTGTTCTTTACTTTCCTTTTTCGTCAAAGCTCCTTGCGGACAAATCTCCGGACATTCACCGCAATTTGTACAACTTTCGCTCACATTTAAGGCCGGTATAGGAAGTACCTCAATCCCGGATCTACAGTTTTTCCAGGTTTCCTCCAAGAATTGTCGTGTCTTCGGAATAAGATATGTTTCACCGGAAGTGTTCCCCGCTAACATTGCTTCGAATTTCTCACGACCGATGTCCCGCCAGCCCTTTTCCTCGTTCTGGGTTTGAACTGACAACGTTTCACCGATCGCTGATTCACTGTTCCCATCATCAGCTGCAACTTTAATCCGTACTGGCGGATGATCTTTCCAGGTGTTATGCACCTCTTTAAAAACCTGCACACTCATTCCACAAGCTTTTTTATCTGGACAATTTGCACACTCTCCGGTGAATATCGTCAATTCCTTCTCTCGGGCATACAACATGAGAGTCATCCATAAATCCCGATCGAGAATTCCCAGACAAGGAATCTCATGACCTGCCGGAATTGCTTGGGGGCAGGTCAAAACGATTTTCTCCGAATTTCGAATATACTCATAGAGCTTATCAGAGTTGCGATAGACAAATCCGTCGCTCGGACAAACAGCCATGCAAATCCCACATTCTGTGCAGCGTTTGGCATCGAGTTCCCCATATATGGAAATAACTTGATGGGGACAGGAGTCGGTACATAACCGACAAAGATTAACGTATGCTTTTTTGTTATTAAGACAATTAGCGGGGTTATATACAATTTGACAGTTATAAAGCATTAAGACACCTCTTTTGTGAAGACGGTTATATGCTCCTAACTTAGGGGCTGTTCGACAACCCCTAAGAAAACTACATTCTTCAAATATAAAAGAATATCCTGGCAATGGAACTCACTGACTTTTTCGGTTCTTATTTAAATACAAAAAAGCGCAGGCAGAATTACTTACCCTGCGCTATAAGTTAGATTGAAAAACCATCAAGATTAATGGTTTAGCTTTGCCGAAATAAAGCGCTTATTTCGCGGTGGAAGCGAAATCAACTTCAGTCATTATATCTTCAACAGCTTCCGATCCTTGATGACCCATAATACTGAAGTTTTCTACTATGAACAGATATACTAAACAAGCTATGGATACTAATCCTAAGCTGACTATAATCTCTGTCCAAGCTGGAGAATAATGTCCGCCGTATTGATTCAGGTATTTGCCCATTCCTGTGAACACTACATTAAACCTATTCAGAATTACACCGGCTACGTCAAGTATTCCAAACCAGATTAAGCCCTTACGGGTGCTGGACAAAGAACTGAAGGCTATGATAATCGGTATTATTACTCCAAAAACCAGTTCAATCAGGTACATGATACTGGGCAAATCAAAGGCAAAAACATTGGCAACGGTTCCTTTTACCGCTATATCCACGATCTTTAAGATCAAATACAAGAGCATAGCTCCGCCAGATATTTTGACCAATCCTCTTAAGACTGAGTTATCTACTTTATGATCAAGTGCCTTCCCAGCAAGACTGCTTTCTATAACAATCATGCCTGCTCCAACAAAAAATGAGGATAATAAGAAGAACGGCGGCAGAAATGCCGACCACCAAAGCGGGTTCTCTTTACCTACCATTAGGTAAAACAGTTCGCCCAGTGACGATTGATGCAGTGTCGGCAGGGTAATGCCGACGATCAGCAGTACAGGCATTGCTTTCTTAAGGTATTTGTGAAAGCCTTTAAATACTTTCTCGGTTGCTACTTCGCAGAATTCCAGGATCTGAATCACTGTATAACATGAAACGCACCAGAAAACTTCAAACAATACGCTGGCATGCCCCCATGATACATAGGGTCTCCAGAAGTTGAACCATTGTCCTACTTCAATCAATAACCCGAGTACAACAACAATATAACCTAATAATGATGTCAGCATTGTACTTCTGGCTATTGAATAAAACTTATCTCTGCGTAGTATGTATACTATAAGGCATGTTCCATATCCGCCTCCTGCTAAGGCTACCCCTAACAGTACGTCAAAGGCGATCCATAGTCCCCATGGCCACTGATCGTTCAGGTTGGTTGTTGCTCCCAGGCCTAATACAAAACGCACCAGGATTACAGCTATGGCCACGGCCGCAATGGCCATAAACACCAATCTCATGGGGGTTATTCTAAACTTCCATCTCACGCTATTTAACTTCGCACCTGCTTGACTTACGAATGTAGTAACAAGTTCCATATATTTCACTCCATTCATTTTTGCTGTATTTTAATCTAGAGGCTCCTTGTTTTTATTATTAAATACATATAATCCGGCTAATATGGTCGCCCAGGCACCTCCTATAAAGGGTGTCATTTTCATATATCCTTCTGTGTAAGAAGGCAACGGCTTAGTTGTTACATCCGTTCTGAATCTCATCTGTTCAAATGGCGTATCCGAGATATAAAGCCAGGATGTTCCACCTGCTTCTTTCTCTCCAAATACTCTGTCTACATAACCGTTTTTTCTGATTCTCTTTTTTGCTTCTGCCAATAACTCGTCTCTGTCCCCAAAGGTAATGGCTCCAGTCGGGCACACTGAGGTACATGCTGTTTCCTGGTTATTAGTGACTCTTGTCGGGCACATCTGGCATTTCCTTACTCCAGGAATAGACTTCTTCCATTCGTATCTCAATATGTCAAATGGACAGGCCATCATGCAGTATCGGCAACCTACGCACAGCTTCTGATCATAGATGACCGGTCCCTGGGGAAGCTTCTGTAAGGCTTTGGAGAAACATGCTGATACACACGCAGGCTCTTCACAATGCATACATTGGGTTTTGACATATCTCCCGACTGATGAGCCGTTCTTCTGGAGGTTATAACGGTTTATTGATGTCCATTCTTCAGGCCATAAGCCGTTGTTGGGTTCCTTTGCTCTGTCTGTAGCAGTCTTAGTCTTTTCCTGCGGATCCCATTCCAGTTCATTCCACAATTTGCAGGCTACTGAACAGCTTTCACAACCGATACATTTCGGTATATCTACGAGTATTCCCTTTGCCATGTTTTACCACCTCCTAGACTTAATATATTTTACTTGCGGGCTTTTTAACAACAAACTCTGCAGCCCTGGAAATATAATTTGTATGCAGAAGTTCTTCTGCTTTTTCACTCATCGGAGCGGTTAAGAAATCGGCATAGACTTGTTTAATTTGGGGATTATCGTGACTGTTGCGCAGTTTCGCCTTAGCATCAATCTTATATAAAGATGCAGCACGCCGATTGCGAACTTCATCTGAAGGAGGGGAAGATGCCCGAGGTTGTCCGCCACCATATTCGCAGCCTCCGGGACATGCCATGACTTCAATAAAAACCCACGGAGCATTACCTGATCTAATCTGATCCATAACCATTCTGGCATTGGTCAGACCAGAAATTACTGCAACTTTTACATTGCCAACACCGGGAATATTAACTGCCGCTTCTTTAACACCCTGCATTCCTCGTACAGGTGTTAAATCCCAAAGTGCTGCAGGTGGCTGTTGTCCAGTTATAAGATAATAGGCAGAACGAGCTGCAGCTTCCATAACACCGCCGGTGGTACCGAAAATTGCTCCTGCCCCTGTTCCTGAACCCATCAGCAGATCATACTGATCGTCAGGAAGAGCAGCAAAATTAATCCCAGCTCTCTTGATCATTCGGGCAAGTTCTCTTGTTGTAAGAACTACATCCACATCCGGTGAAACATTGCTGTCTTTTAATTCTTTTCTGGCAGAAGCCATTTCAGGACGTTGACATTCAAATTTCTTTGCTGTACAAGGCATGATGGCTACTGAAAAGATCTTTTTGGGGTCTACATTCTTCTTTTCAGCATAATAGGTTTTCATTAAAGTTCCTTCCATCTGCTGAGGAGACTTGGCTGATGATAAATTAGGAATAAGATCAGGATAAAAATATTCGACAAACTTAACCCAACCCGGGCAACATGATGTGAGCTGTGGCGTAGGCTTTTTCAATTCGCCTTTAACACGTTTAACAAGTTCTGTGCCTTCTTCCATAATTGTCAGGTCAGCTGTGAAGTTCGTATCAAAAACTACGTCAAACCCTAATTTTCTCAGGGCTGCAACTTGTTTACCCTGAACATTAGTTCCGACAGGCATGCCAAATTCTTCACCCAGACCAATACGAGTTGAGGGCGCAGTCTGTACTACAACGGTGATATTTGGATCTGCGATAGCTTTGAATACTTTATCCGTATCATCCCGTTCTGTAATTGCTCCCGAAGGACACCATTGAGTGCACTGTCCACAATTTACACAAACAATTTCGTTTTTAATTGGCAATTCGTAATTTCCATACACCGATTGAATTTTCTCACATACTTCAATACACTGACCACAAAGAATACACTTTTGGTCATCTCTGATAATCGCAGGGTTTTCTGGATCAATGGGAACGCGACCGCGAACGTTGGTTGGCCAGCTGCCTGGTGCATTGTATTGGGTTGGCATCCAACCACTTCCGCCAACGGCTTTATCCGCTGTAAGCGGTTCGCCACAACCAGCCAAGTTTAGCGAGACACCGACTAAACTTGCTCCTCCAACAAACTTAAGGAAAGAACGTCTGGACAATTTTTTTGCTTGTCCTGCTTTGCTTGCCATGTGTTTTACCACCTTTTTTAGTAAACTCTATAAGCAAAATTGCTATTGACTCTCAACTGAAACTGTTTTATTGTTCTCTACCATTAATTAGTGAAATTATTTAGAAAATTTTAGAATTATGCAATAGGTGAATACTTTCACTTATTATTGTGAACTTTTGCACTTATTTCAATCAACTAAGAATTGGGTGAGATTTAATCATGGTGGTGTATTCTACGAGTTTTCCTCTCAAGGAAAACGCATTACTCACAAGTTGAACAAATTAAAATGATTTGTAAAAAATGTAAAACTAATTTCTTAATGGGTAAAACTTTCTTTAAACTAATAATCAGGCATCTTTAGATGCAAATTTTGAGGATTAAGAGTGATGCTCCTTTCTTACAAAATGTTTGTTGAGAGAACTAGCAACTCTTTTAGTTTAATATCTGAATCTTAACTGTCACGTTTATGTAAGTAAAAAAAGCTTTTGTCAATAAAGAAAATATTAAGAACGTTTGGAAACCGTTTAAACTGCAATTAAAAAAGGCTCAAAGAGCCTTTAGTATTTCAATGTCTCGTGTTGTTCCAAAAAAAAGAAAACCGAGGATGCAAAATAAAAGGGTATCGGAACTCGAAATTGAAGTTCCAATACCCTCCATATTAAATATGATTAGTCGCATTATCTATTGTATCAAAAATGATCTACGCTTTTACTATTGATTTATCTCCGATTATTTCTTGTTCTTTACCACAGCTTGAGCGGCAGCCAAACGCGCAATAGGAACGCGGAATGGGGAGCAAGAGACATAATCCAAGCCAACGATATGGCAGAATTCCACGGAGTTTGGTTCTCCACCGTGCTCTCCACAAATCCCTAAGCCGAGAGTCGGGTTTGAGCTCCGACCGAGTTTCACAGCCATGTCGACGAGCTTACCAACCCCATTGCGATCGAGCACTACAAATGGGTCTGAGCTAATGACTTTCTTTTCCAGATAGGTTGGGAGGAACGTACCTTGGGCGTCATCACGGGACAAGCCCATTGTCATTTGAGTCAGGTCATTCGTTCCGAAGGAGAAGAAGTCTGCTACTTTTCCGATTTCATCGGCTGTAAGGGCAGCACGCGGCACTTCAATCATTGTTCCCACTTTATAGTGAATATGAACGCTCTGTTCCCGCATAACATCTGCCGCAGTGTCATCCACAAGCTTGCGCATCATCAGGAATTCATCTACGCCAAAGATGAGCGGGATCATGACTTCCGGATGGATGTCGCAGCCTTCTTTGACAAGACGAGCACTGGCTTGGAAAATGGCCCGGGCTTGCATAACTGTAATCTCAGGGTAGGATACGCCCAGACGGCAACCACGGTGACCCAGCATTGGGTTAAGTTCAGAAAGCGCCCGAACTTTGCGTAACAAAGCCTCTTTTTCGCGCAGAGAATCAGCGTCTTCTTTAGTAATTTTCAGCTTCGTAATCTCGACAATCAACTCTTCAGAGTGCGGGAGAAACTCGTGGAGAGGAGGATCCAGTAAGCGAATGGTCACAGGTAGTCCTTGCATCGACTTCAAAATACCATAGAAGTCCTCTTCTTGCATTGGTAAGAGTTTTTCCAGGGCCACTTCGCGCTCTTCGAGAGTTTGAGCAAGGATCATTTGTTGAACAATCGGAATCCGTTCCGGGTCCATAAACATGTGCTCCGTCCGAGTTAACCCGATCCCGACAGCTCCGTAATCCCTGGCATTCGTCGCTTCAGTTGGGGTATCGGCATTAGCCATTACTTTGAGTCTCGAAATTTCATCGGCCCAATCCAAGAACTCTTTAAAATCTGCACTCAGTTCCGGATCCACCATTGCCACTTCGCCCTTGATCACTCGACCGGTTGATCCGTCGATAGAGATGATTGTGCCCTGCGGATACTCTACTCCATCAATACTAAAGAGACCCAAGCTATAGTCGATCTTTAAGGCATCACACCCGCAGACAGCTGGCTTGCCCATATGACGGGAGACAACAGCCGCATGACTTGTCATACCGCCCCGACTCGTTAAGATCCCTTTGGCAGCCAAAATACCGCGGATATCATCCGGTGTAGTTTCTGTTCGAACCAAAATTATCTTTTCTCCGAGTTCCCCTTGCCGTTCTGCCTCCTCTGCACTAAAGACGATTTTTCCAGAGGCAGCACCAGGAGAAGCGGGGAGCCCTTTGGCCAGGACTTGAACTTTGGCAGCATCATCCATGCGACGATGTAATAAGTGGTCTAATTGTTCCGGTTCGATTCGCATAATCGCTTCTTCTTTAGTGATTACACCCTCGCGGAAAAGTTCCACCGCCACCCGAATTGCTGCCGAAGCTGTTCGTTTACCATTGCGAGTTTGCAGCATATAGAGTTTACCGCGTTCAATGGTGAATTCAATATCCTGCATATCCCGATAATGGGATTCTAAGCGTTGGCAAATATCTGCAAACTGTTGATAAATCTCTGCATTTTCCTGAGCCAAAGTAGCAATCGGCTGTGGCGTCCGGATACCAGCCACCACATCTTCCCCTTGAGCATTCATCAGATATTCCCCGTAAAGAGCCTTTTCGCCAGTCGATGGGCTGCGAGTGAAAGCTACCCCGGTTCCTGAGTCAGAACCCATATTTCCAAAAACCATGGACTGGACGTTCACGGCTGTCCCAATATCATGAGGAATATTATTGATTTTCCGGTAAACATTCGCCCGGTCATTATTCCAAGAACGGAAAACTGCCAAAACCGCGAGTTCTAACTGAACTCGGGGATCCATAGGGAACGGCTTGCCTGTTTTACGTTCAATCTTTTTCTTATACTCACTTACCATCCATTTAAGACTTTCTGCCGAAAGTTCGGAGTCAAAGTGAACCCCTTGTTTCTCTTTAGCTGTCTCCAAAATCTGTTCGAAATTGTAATGTTCAACCTCTAAGACAACATCTCCAAACATTTGGATAAAACGGCGGTAACAATCCCACGCAAAACGCTCATTCTGGGTATTCGCCACTACTGCTTCCACGGTATCATCATTTAAACCTAAATTAAGTACAGTATCCATCATACCAGGCATTGAGAACTTCGCCCCAGATCGAACTGAAACAAGCAACGGATTTTTCTTATCGCCAAACAGTTTCCCAGTAGCCTTTTCAATCTCAGCCAAGGCAGGCCATACTTGATCCCAAGTCCCATTGGGAACATTTTCACCATTGCTGTAATACTCGTTGCATGCTTCCGTCGTAATGGTGAATCCTGGTGGCACCGGCAAACCAATATTGGTCATTTCGCACAAATTGGCCCCTTTTCCCCCCAACAAGTCGCGCATAGAAGCCTTACCTTCTTGGAATAAGTAAACATACTTCTTAGTCATTTCGCTCCCCCTTAAATAATATTTCTAACACGATGCTCGCAGTCTCTTCGACTGCTTTGCCCGTGGCGTCGATAATCGGACAACCAATACGTCTCATAATACCCCGCGCATACTCCAGCTCTTGCATGATGCGCTCCAAGTTGGCGTAATCCGAGGTCGCTCCCAACCCTAAGGTTTTTAAGCGCTCTGTTCGGATCTGGTTGAGCAATTCAGGGCGTAATATTAAACCAACCACTTTCCGCGGAGAAATATTAAAAAGCTCCTCGGGAGGATTGACTTCAGGGACCAATGGGATATTCGCGGCTTTGAGTCCTTTATGGGCTAAGTACATACTGAGTGGAGTTTTCGATGTCCGAGAAACGCCAATAAGAACAACGTCGGCATACAGAACTCCCCGGGAATCTTTACCGTCGTCATATTTAACAGCAAATTCAATGGCCTCCACTTTACGGAAATACTGTTCATCCAAACGATGGATAATATTCGGCGTATGGGTGGGTTCCATACCAGTTTGGCCGGAAAGAGCGCCAATCAGCGGACCCAATATATCAACGGTTCTAAGACCCATCTCGACAGCTTTGCTCTCCAAAAAATCTCTCAGGTCTTTAAGTACAAGAGTATAAACCAAAATAGCTTGTTCAGCCAGAGCTTCTTCCATAATATCTTCTAGATGCGATTGATCCCGTACGTAGGGAACTCGACGAATCCGAGTCTTGACACCAATAAACTGTGCCGCCGCTGCCCGGCTTACAAACTCCGCCGTCTCTCCAAGTGCATCCGAAATGACATAAATCACCGGCATTTGGGTCGTCACGTTCACACCTCCGAATTTATTCGAAGTCTATCCTGACTTCTGTCCTCCGTCTCCAGGATACCATATTCTGACCTCTGGCTTCTGATCCCCGCCCTCCGGAAGGAATCACATCCTCGCATCTGCAATTTCGACAAAGAGCTTCGTGACATTCGTCTTAGTAAACCGCCCAACGACCTCATAACATTCATCCCCGTTTTCATCCACATACCCTTCCACGACGGGCAAACTATCGACTTGATGGTGGACCAATTTCTTGGCCGCACTCAAGACCGGTTCATCCGGGGTCGTCATATAGATGTTCGGCATACGCGTCATAATGACACCGACAGGAACTTGTTGCAGGTCGCTTTTACCTAAAGAGGCTTTCATAATATCTTTGCGTGAAATCATTCCTAAAAGAATGCGGTCCGGTCCGACAACCGTAAGGCTCCCTACATTTTGAGTGAACATCGTAACCGTCGCTTCATAAATACTTGCAGTTTCTGGTATGGTGACTGGCATAGACTTAAACGCGCAAACCCGCAGCTGAAGCATCCGTTCCATAATCGGGGAAGGTCCGCTATTTTCACGGTAAGAATATCCGACACGTGGCCGGGCCTCTAAGACCCCAGACATCGTCAAAATGGTTAAATCCGGGCGGAGAGTGGCTCGCGTCAAATCCAGCTTTGCCGCAATCTTTTCACCAGTGATGGAACCTGAGGCTTTGACTATCTCCACAATTCGCTGTTGACGTTCCGTCCATTCCAACCCATTTCACCTCTTAATGTTTCTTACAAACCTAATGTGACATACTAATCGTGCTTTACAGGACAGATTATACCACAAAATGTTGTTTATTGAATAGATAGTTGACATAATTTTTTACGATATAACACTTAAATCACCTAAACATCCCAACATTATTACACACTGACCCAGTAAAGCCAGTCGGTTCCGTTTCAAAGCTTCATCTTCCACCATAATCATAACCGCCTGGAAGAGGGCTTCAATGTAGGAGACCAGCTCCTCTGCTAAAAAATAGGCCATCACATAATTCCCTCTCGACCGAGTCTGTTCAAAACGCTCTATACGCAAAGATATGGCATTCTCCAGGGCTATTTCTGTCGCATCAACCAACAAGGATGGATCTATGGCTTGAGTTACCTCCTTTTTAGTTAGATTGAAGCAACGAATATAGGCTTGGAGATAGGGAGTAAAGGTTTCTTCATTCCTTCTTTCGGAAAGCACTTGAGCTCGTTTCGCTGCACGATTAATATCATCGCTTCCGATCGCCAAGGCCGCTTCCACTGTATCATAACGCAGTCCTTGTTCCTGGAGCACAAAACGCAGGCGTTGTTGAAAGAAATCCTGGAGCAAGGGCAAGATGTCCTCGATCGGCAATGGAGATGTCCCCTGCTCTGTGAGCAGACGATAGGACTCATGCAAAAGTTCGGTGAGAGAAATCTCCCATTTAGAATCTAAGAGGATGGCCACAATCCCTTGTGCCTGACGTCTTAAGGCATAAGGGTCCTGAGAACCGGTGGGCTGGATTCCGATGCTGAACGCGCCCACAATTGCATCAAGTTTATCCGCAATACTGACTACACGACCGGGATCTGATACGGGTAATCCATCGCCTGCGAAACGGGGCTGATAGTGTTCGAGTATCCCCTGACAGACCTGCGGTGACTCTCCACTGGCTTTAGCGTAGTCCGCCCCCATGATGCCTTGCAGTTCCGGGAAATCACTCACCATTAAGGTCACAAGATCGGCTTTCGCCAGAAAAGCAGTTCGATCAATTTCTTCTTGCAAAGTTCCTTCAAAATTCAGCTTCTCAGCAATGAACCGGGACAAGCCGCGCAAACGTTCTACCCTTTGCTCGACAGTACCCAATTTCTCGTGGTACACAATTTTCCCTAATTTGGCAACTAACTCTGACAATGGAACCTTTTGATCCTCACGATAATAAAAGGCCGCATCTTCCAAACGAGCTTTCAACACTTTTTCATTTCCGGCTTTCACTGTATCTAAAGCGAAGGCATCCCCGTTGCGTACTGTAATAAAATTGGGCAAGAGTTTTCCGTCTTTAGCACGCACCGGAAAGTATCGTTGATGCTCCCGCATCGGGGTGGTAATTACCGCCTCAGGCAGGTGCATGTAGCGTGGGGCTACTGTGCCCAGTAACGCAGTCGGATACTCCACAAGATGGATGACTTCGCCCAAGAGCTCCTCATCTTCAGGCACTTCACCACCGACGTTCTCTGCCAGAACTTTAATTTGCGCTTGAATCGCACTCTTGCGCTCCTCCGGGTCAACGATAACAAAGGCTTTACGTAAGGCTTCGCCATAATCAGACGGTTGGGCTAGGGAAATAAGTTCTGTCGCCAGCGTTCGGTGCCCGCGCGAGACACGTCCTGACTTAAGCCCGACGAGCTCAAGTGACACAACTTCTGTTCCGTAAAGAGCAACGATCCAACGAATCGGACGAGCGAAACGAAAATCCAAGTCTCCCCAACGCATAGGTTTAGGAAAATGCAGGGCATTAATGAGCTCGCTTGCGAATTGGGGCAATAAGGTCGAAGTCTCCAACCCTATTTCCGATTTCCGAGCAAACACATACGGTACCCCATTGACCTCTTGAACAAAAAGGTCTTCAACTTTTACACCTTGCCCTCGAGCAAAGCCCTGAGCAGCTTTTGTAGGGACCCCCTTTGCATCATAGGCCGCTTTCACAGCGGGGCCTTTGACTTCCATCAATAAATCCTCTTGTTTTTCCTCAAGCCCCGCTACCAAAAGGGCCAGACGGCGAGGGGTAGCGAAAACTTTCATTTCCGAATAGGCCAAGCGCAGTTCAGCTAAACGTTTGCGTGCTTGTTCCTCCAACTGAGCCATCGCCCCCGGCGAAAATTTAGCCGGGATTTCTTCTGTTCCTATTTCAAGCAAAAAGTCGTTCGCCATCTTACTCCACTTCCTTCACTGAATTTGTTTTGATCAGAGGGTAACCCAGTCTCTCCCGTTGCTCTACATAAGCCTGAGCACAAAGACGGGCTAGCGCACGCACCCGCGCAATATAATTTGTGCGTTCTGTGACACTGATTGCTCCGCGAGCATCAAGCAGGTTAAAGGTATGGGAGCACTTCAACACATAGTCATAGGCAGGGAGTACCAATCCTTTTTCTACAACCCGCTTGGCCTCACGCTCATACATATCAAACCAGATCTGCAATGCTTCAATATCCGCAACTTCAAAATTGTAATGCGAGTAATCGATTTCGTTTTGTAAATAGATATCACCGTACGAGATGTCTCCGACCCAGGCAATATCATACACACTATCTTTGTTTTGTATATACGTGGTCAGTCGTTCCAGTCCATACGTAATTTCACAACAAACTGGTTTGCAGTCAATCCCCCCACACTGTTGGAAATACGTAAATTGAGTCACTTCCATACCGTCTAACCAGACTTCCCAGCCGAGCCCCCAAGCCCCCAAGGTCGGAGACTCCCAGTTGTCTTCGACGAAACGAATATCATGCTCCTTGGGATTAATCCCCAGCCGTTCCAAGCTCTGCAGGTAAAGTTCCTGAACATTGTCCGGCGAGGGTTTCAGAATGACTTGGTATTGGAAATAGTGCTGTAAACGATTGGGATTTTCCCCATATCTGCCATCTGTGGGTCGGCGTGACGGCTCAACATAGGCCACATTCCACGGCTCCGGTCCCAGGGCGCGTAGAAACGTCGAGGGGTTCATCGTCCCGGCCCCTTTTTCCACGTCATAAGGTTGGGCAATAATACACCCTTGTTCTCCCCAAAACTGATTGAGGGTAAGTATAATATCTTGAAACTGCATCGTTTTACCTCCCTTTATAAATTTAAATAACTCTTAAAACATTGTCTTTTTTCAGGTTTCTTCAAAGTGGACTGCCCAATAGGCGTAGTTCCCCAACAAGTATTAGTTCCCTACCGTATATCACTTTCCTTCAGGATCTCCAGCTCAATCTTCAACAAATAAAAAAGCGCTCACCCCCGTAGCATATAAGCTACAGGGACGAGAGCTTGTTCCCGCGGTTCCACCCTGTTTGACCCCAGAAGGGTCCCCTTCGTTTATCCTGCTCAGAGCTGCCCCATCCGCTTCTCCCATTCGGCTCACACCCACCCGAACTCGCTAATTAAAGAGGTTTCGCGAACTTTTTTCCCATCATTGCATCATAAAAAGGTATAGATTTAAACTATTATATTCCCAGGAGCGAATTGTGTCAAACACTATAATCCTGCATCTGCCCTATCCGAAGAGAATTTAAAAGCACCATCATGCGAAGACTTGTCTCCAGAAGCTACTTCTAGCTCATAATGATTAATCGCTGCCCCAACTGCACCAGCAAGAGCAAGCATCCGTAAAGCCGGCCTTCGCCAGATCGTATACGCCAATGCCAAACCCACTGGAGCTGAAAGACTTACAATGGTATTATTATGTTTCTTTAAACTAACCGTGGTGTTGTTAAAGCTACCCAGCTTACCTTTGACACTGTCCCAAATTCCCTGCCCTCGATCGACAAAGTCCCACCCAGGTTTCCCCTTACCGCTACCCTTCTCGAAGTTGTCCAAAGCCTTCACTACATCACCCTGAGCCATGCTTAAAGCCACCCGAGCCTCTTCATAGCCAATTCCCATTCGTTCGCGTAAGACATCCAGCTTTTCAAGTTCCGTCCACAACGCTTCACTCAAATTTGTTCCCTTCCTTTCCGTTAGTGTACTGCCCCACGTCATCCCGGGTTAAACTTCCCATTCGCCAAGACTTGAGCGGCCTCTCAAATTTATACTCTAGATAAAGCCGTAGTGTCTCCAAAATTTCTTGTTGCATCCAAGCATTCCAACGCAGGCGATCAAGTTTAGTGATTTCCGCCCGAATTAATTGACGCATGAACGCAATACTACCAGCTCGAATCCATCGTCCTGAATACGTCTCTCGACACTGACCACAAAGCGTACCACCGGCCTCCGGACTGAAAAATAAACGGTCACCACTAACCTTAACCCCACACTCGAGACATTCCCCTAAATGCGGGCGATATCCCAACAACACCATTAACCGCAAAGCGTAAGCGCTGAGCACAAGAGAAGGGTCAAACTGTTCCAGCAAAAATAAACAAGTCAACGTAAGAGCAAACAGTTCCGGGTTGGGCTGTGCCACAACCGTTGAAATGTCCAAAAGTTCAACAATACCCGTAGCCGCAAACGAGCGATCCAGATCATTCCAAAGATAAGGGAAGCTTTCCCTCGGACTGCACTGACTAACCGTATCCAAAGTTTTCCCGCGATGGATTAGAAAATCCCCATAGGTAAACAACTGAACCCCAGCCCTCTGACGACTCTTAGGTTTACGCACCCCTTTTGCCACAGCCTGCAGCTTTCCCAGCTCACGAGAAAAAAGAGTGAGCACCCGATCCGACTCCCCAAATTCCCGACTACGGATCACTAACGCGTCCGCATGGTAAACGGCCACGCTCTCACCCCTCTATTTTGCGTTATCTATTAGCTCTCTATACATAAAACCCCCAGCCATCAGTTAAAGATTCATTTCCCAGTGCACTTAGGCCCGAAGGGGACGAGGGACGGTTCTTTGTTGCAATCAGACGGTGCGCATGAAATGCGCCGGATGAACCCCGCTCCCCAAAGCCGGGAGCTTGAACGGTTAGTTTGCTCTGCGTCGTAAGACCGAGCGCTGTGTCACACAAGTCCCTCAAGTATCGCGCTGGTCCCCAAACGTTCCGCTCCTGCTTCGATAAGCTCAACGGCAAACTCCCTGGTCCTTATTCCACCCGAAGCCTTAACTTTAACCTTTTCCCCGACCCACGCTTTAAGATTACGTACATCCTGAACGGTCGCTCCGCCCCCGGCAAAGCCAGTAGAAGTCTTAATATAATCTGCTCCCGAGCGCTTGACAATCTCAGCCACAGTTCGTTTCTCATCTTCCGTAAGCAAACTGGTTTCAATAATAACTTTTATGAGCAATCCACAACCATGAGCCGCTGCAACCACTTGCGCAATATCACGCTCAACGGCTTCCCAATCTCCTGATTTTGCCCAGCCAACATTGATAACCATATCCACTTCTTTGCCGCCGTGCGCCTTAACCATAAAAACTTCCTGAACTTTAACTTCCGTAAACGTCGCCCCTAACGGGAAGCCTACCACAGCAGCGACCCCAATTCCTGTTCCGCGCAAAAGTTTTGCCGCTGTCTGCACATACGTCGGGTTGACACAAACGGTCGCAAACTTATGCTGTTGAGCCTCATGACAAAGCGTCACAATATCTTTTTCCGTAGCTTGCGGTTTCAACAACGTGTGATCTGTCATTCCAGCAAGATTCAGCATACTCAATCCCGTTCCTTTCCATACCCGTAATTTCGTAAACTATCCATCCGGTTGCGCCAGTCTTTTTTCACCTTAACCCAAAGTTCTAAAAACACAGGGCTACCTAATAAAGCCTCAATATCCATACGAGCCAATCTGCCAATCTCCTTGAGTTGCTTGCCTCCGGCCCCGATCACAATCCCTTTCTGAGAGTCACGCTCAACCACAATCAAAGCCCGTACTTTAACCAAAGTCTTCTTCTCAGCTACCTCTTCGATCACTACCGCAATCGAATGCGGAATTTCATCGTGCGTCAACTGCAGCACTTTTTCGCGCACCAGCTCTGCCATAATAAAACGTTCCGGCTGATCGGTAACTTCATCTTCCGGATAATACATAGGCCCCTTAGAAAGTTGATTAAAAATAACCTTTAACAGTTCGTCCGTATTTTCCCCTGTTTTTGCAGATACAGGAACAATAGCTTTAAAATCCACAAGCGCAGAAAACTGCTGAATTTTACGCATCAACTGCTCTTTCGACGCCAAAAGGTCAACTTTGTTTAAGACCAATACGCACGGGATCCGAGTCTGCTTGAGCATCTCAATAATAAACTCTTCGCCAGGACCATATTCAGCCGAAAGGTCTACCATATAAAGAATAACATCCACTTCACGCATGGATTCCTTGGCTTTACCGACCATATATTCCCCTAACTTATGTTTGGGTTTATGGATTCCGGGTGTATCCAGAAAGATAATCTGTCCTCGTTCCTCCGTTAGAATACACTGGATGCGATTACGGGTGGTCTGAGGCTTATCAGACATGATCAGTACCTTCTGACCTAATAAATGATTAAGCAAGGTCGATTTCCCTGCATTCGGTCTTCCTATGACAGATACAAAGCCTGAACGGAATTCATTTGATTTTGTTGAAACCAACGGTGAAGTCACTTCCCTATCTTAATACTTTAATTTTCTTTTGTATTATTTATTACCATAACCTTAAGTTACCACGTCTATTCAGAGCAACTTCTATAACTAGAATTAAGTGCAAACAGGCAGGACGCAGTATGACACATGTGCGGCGTCTTTGCGTAAGCAAGCCCAGCAAACTTCCGTTCAAGCGACCGACCCCAGAGACGGGGCAGCGCACAAGGACGTGCGCTGCCGCCAGTGAGCCAAGGATGGCTCATCTGGCACGATAGTCTCCAGTGGAGATTATCGCCGTAGGCGGTTCTTTAAAAGAATACTATCGCCGAAGGATGAACCCCGCTCCCCAGAGCCGGGAGCTTGAACGGTTAGTTTGCTCTGCGTCGTAAGCACCGAGCGCTGTGTCTTACAAGTCGCTTACAAGTCGCCCATAAACTCCGGCCCAAACGCATCCGGCAAGAGCGTCTTCAACCTCGTAACCTTCGTTTTCCCCTTACCATTTATCAAAATTACCGGGCAATCCACAGCAAACTCTCGTATCACTTGACGACATGCACCACAAGGAGAAGGAAACACATCTGTCGGCACAGCGATGGCGATTCCTTTCAGTTCCCGTTCTCCATGAGCCACAGCTTGAAAAATAGCGTTTCGCTCTGCACAAACTGTTAAACCGTAACTGGCATTTTCAACGTTGCACCCACCATAAATCACACCCGACGCAAACAGTGCGGCTGCCCCAACGGGGTAGTGAGAATAAGGAACGTATGCTTGTCGGTATGCCGCCTGAGCCTGGTCAATAAGTTCTTGCAGGACCTGTGTTTCGAGTGTTTCTGTCTTAAGCAATTGATTTTTCTGCTTCAAATTCAAAACTGCTCCTTAAACTATAGACTATCGACTATAGACAAAAGTTTATTAAACCAATTGTCTCATAAGATTTGAAAGAAATGTGGACATTCTCGTCTGTCTATCCTAAAAGATAACTCACGAAGCTTAACAGCCGTGGTAGAAAGACAATCACCCCTATCACCACAGCTTGAATTACTGCAACCAAAACTGCGCCGGCTGCCACGTCCTTTGCCATTCCCGCTAGAGGATGAAAGTTTGGTTGCACCAAATCCACTACAATTTCGAGAGCAGAATTCATGGCTTCTGCGCCAATAACACTACCAATTGCGAAAATAAGAATTAACCATTCCAAACGAGAAACCTCGCTCCACCAAGCACAGCCTACGACGCAAATTCCTGCAACGACATGAAACTGAAAGTGACCCTGCGTTTTCCAAGTGTATATCAACCCTCGCCAAGCATGGTTAAGACTGCGCCAAAACCCTGGTTTCTGATATTTCCCCATCCGCTCCGTATTATCCACTTCCAAACTTTCCACTTTTCTATGTAAGAGTTCCAGGCTCTGCTTCAGTTGAAGGTAGGATCCTCCTTCGCCCTCACTTCGCTATAGAGTGCTTAATAGCTACACTCTTTCTAACCTCAATAAAGCCATCACTTCTTCTTCTTTGCTACGCATTTCTTGTTTATCCGGCTCTTCTTCATGATCATAACCTAACAAATGAAGCGTCCCATGAACAGCCAGATACACAATTTCCCGTTCGAAAGAATGACCATATTCTTTAGCTTGTTCCCTGGCCCGTTCAGCAGAGATTACGATATCACCGAGCATATCGTCCTCGAACTCCGAATCAGGTTCCTCATCCAATTCCTCTTGCAAAGCAAAAGAAAGAACATCCGTCGGGCGATCCACCCCACGATATTCAAGATTCAAGGCATGGATGCGCTGGTCATCAACCAGCATTAGGCTCACCTCCGCCTCTTCCGGCCCATCCGATAGACGGATGGCCTCTTCAATGGCCTGACTCAGCATTGTACTAAGCGGCTCACGCTGGTCAAGTGAAATAGACTCTTCCTCCCAAGAAATATCCAGGATCATGTGCTTACGGGTAAACCCCATCCCTTTGTTGCAACAGATTTGGGCCACCCTTCCCTCCCTTCCAACATAAACTAGTCACCCGAAACCTAACTATATCGGTTCTACCCAAAGCTTTAAGATTTATCAGTAACCGGGGGATTTTGATCATCCTGGGGAACCCCTTCATCATTTTCTTGGCTGGTCTCGCCCAAAGACTTCTTAGAGAGCATTCCATTTCCGGTTACCGGCAATTCCGGATATTCGACGCGGGAATGGAAAATACCGGTCAGAACACGCACAAAGGCCATCGCAATGCGATCTAAGTCTTGAAACGTTAAATCACATTGATCTAACTGTCCATCATTCAGCTTGTCCTTAACAATTTTTCGAACAAACCCTTCGACACGTCCAGGTGTGGGTTGTTTCATAGACCGTACCGCTGCTTCTACATTGTCAGCCAAGGCCACAAGGGCTGCCTCTTTGGTCTGAGGTTTAGGCCCTTCATAATGAAAGGCCTCCTCTGGAATCTCATCATTTTCTTCAAGAGCCTTATGATAAAAGAAGCTGACTAAACCGTCCCCATGATGCTGAGCGATAATATCTTGGATCTGCTGCGGGAGTTTATTATCCTTGGCCATCTCCAACCCATCCTTGACATGGGAGGTAATAATCAACGAGCTTAGAGTCGGAGCAATCTTATCATGGGGGTTATCTTGAGTAAATTGATTCTCAATAAAAAAGTAAGGGCGTTTTAATTTTCCAATATCATGATACATCGAGCCCACCCTTACCAAGGTAGCATCCGCATGAACAGCTTCAGCCGCGGCTTCAGCCAAATTGCCTACTAAAATACTATGATGGTATGTCCCTGGCGCCTCCATCAATAAACGCTTCAGCAACGGACGATTGGGATTGGATAATTCTAAAAGCCGAACAGAGGAAGTAATACGGAATCCCGACTCAAACCAATGCAACGCACCCACCGTTAAGAACGAAGACGCCACTCCGTTAACAATTCCTAAGATTAAACCAACAACCCAAACCATTAAACGCATTCCGGTGGTTAAGGCAATCCCGCTGACCATCAAAACATTCATCGCGGACACAAATAACCCGGCACGAGCCAGATCAGAACGTTGGCTTAAATGCGAGACACTATACACCCCAACAAACCCGCCAAAAAGGGCCACTAAACCTGTTTGCAGGCCAGTCGAGGTTGAAAGAGTAGGGTCCACTAAAACAGCCACAAAAAATGCTAAGACCACTGAGACAAGTAAAGCGACATCGACATCAACTAAAATTGCAACCGTCATGGTTGCCCAAGCCACTGGGATGAGTACACCCGCCAAGGCATTGTATTCAGGTCCCCCTAAATTTAAGGAAATTACTCCACGCCCCATGGCGAGCACCAAGATCATCGTCAGTCCAATTAGAACACTGCGGTTGGTTAAACGTAGTATATCCCGTTTATATTGGTACAAATAGGCTAAAATGATTCCCATTCCAATGAGAACCATCAACGCAATCCCCGCCGCCATCTTCCAGGTATTGAGACTATTGATCAGCCCATATTCAACCAAGACATGGAAAACCTTCTCATCAACAATCTCTCCGGGCCCAATAATCTTTTGGTTTGTCTTAAAGTAAAGGACATCCCGTTTCACAAGAGCTCGCGCCGCAGCACGCAATTTTTCTGTAGTTTGCTCATCTATAATCAAGGTCGGTTGGGTCACTTCTTGCTCCACAAAGGCCTTAAAAAACGCTTTGGCATCATCCTGGAGTGCCGACTGATGAATGTCCAAAACAATTTTTTCGCGCAGTGACGCCACATCTACCTCGGTCCGCGCCCCGGAATTGACATTGCGCGCATCGTTTAAGATAATGTCTCCACCAATCTGTTTAACTGCACTTAAAACATCCGGAGAATCCTTTAGCAGCGAAGCCAACACCTCATCTGGTAAGACTGTAAACGGCTTTGTTTGCTTTAATTTGCTGACAAGTTCAGTCGTGCCCCCCGTGGTCGCCGCCGTAGTACTTAAGGTATTGAACGCTTTCCCCAGATCATTGGTTAGCTCGGCCAAATATTCATCATTAGGCTTATACACAGGTTGAATAGCTTTTGCAGCAGCTTCCAGGTCTTTAGAATATTTCTCTGTATCTTCAATGTCCTTACTCCACGGCGCAGTGATGAGCTGAGGACTAGGTTCCCCTACTTCCAAATGGAGTTTAGAAACAAATAAGCCTAAAGATAAAAGAACCGCAAACAACAGAAAATACATCACCCCAACGATAGCACGTAGCCAGTTGGTGTGATGTCTAAGCAAATCCAAACGGCTGGATAACCCCTCCCAAATCTTTCTAACCCATCTAAACTTCAATACCATCATCCTTACTTCTCAGTGCCTTACCTTTTCAGCACGCTCTATAAACTGAATAAGCGGTGTATTGTCTCAAGGATTGGCATAGACCGCCAAATCTTCGTAGGTTTCCACCTCAACTCTAACCCGTTCGATATTAGAATTACTCGAAAGAACCTTCACATTTTCTTCCACAATCACAACTCCGGGCGTGATCTTCTTCCGGACTTCAACCCGAGCCTTTTCTTCAGCCAGTTGACGTGCTTCGGCAACAGACCGTTCAAGGTGCACATTATGAAGTTCTTTATAGTTCACTCTTATACCTTCGACAGGGAAACGCCAATTCCTCCAGGGTTGCAGGTATTGAACGAGCACTTCTTTTTCAGTTTGCTCATACGGAGAATCCGGTGTTGTTACCATTATGACGCGAGAGCCAAATTTTATACCCCATCCTGCAGTAACTCTTCCGCTTTCCTCAACTTTATCTTCGACCAAGGGAACTTGTTCTTCGGCACTATACCACACTCGTGCCCGTACAAACCCTCTGGCTGCAGAGGCTTGGGGAACCGGCTTAGAACTATTTGACTCGTTCGCTGCAGAATTCTGAGCAATGGGTATACTTGGCACCCCTGGATTTGGCACCTGCGTAATTAGCACTTGACCCGCCCTGACGATTTCTCCTTCATGAACCATAGGGGTTCCTTGAATCACCATAATTTCCTTGACAAGTCCCGCATGGCTAGCAACCAGATTCCCCGCCTCTTTAGGGATGGACGGGCGTATTTTCTCTGATATTTTAATCTTAACGCTTGTTCCACTACGTTCCACACCAATCCAAGCCGCGTCCGGCAATTGTTCCTGAAGAACTTTGGCAATCTGGTTTAAATCCAGGTTTTTCGAGTAAGTCCAGGTTTTAAGTCCTAATTTTTCTGCCCTCTCCAAAACCTCAGAGGACATAACATTCTTATTGCCCGACACAGAAATGGACAGCACAAGTTGCGATAACACAGTTAATACCATGGCAATTATGACGATCCCTGCCAACAAACCCTTTCTGCGCCACCAACGTTTGGCAATAAAAGGCCAACCATATTTTGCTATAATATGTACCCTCGTATGAGTTTTATGAGCAGCTTTCCGCAAACGCCGAAAATCTGCCAACTTAATCTGCGCCCGCATCCCTCGTTCTGATTTTTGAATATGGTGAAGAATCACACCGTCTTTTAACACTTGATTCAAGAAACGCGGAAGTTGGTCTCCTCTCGCGAGGAAAAAAATCCGTCCCTGCCAAAATGTTCTCAACCATTCAAACATTACTTTATCTCCTCTCCTCTATCCTGAATAAAGCTATTTCCATCCTTCCCAGGGTGCCGTATCAGCGGTATGAGTGTTCACATAGGCCTGCTCCAGGGCTTCAGACACCGCATGTCATAGTTGCACCGATGCGCTGGCCATTACCTCGAACAAGGATGTTCAAGGTTCGAATCCAGTCAGTCTATAGTTTCTGTGCAGTAAATGATAGGGAAAAGATCTCCCCTTCAATGCGCAGTTCTGTGGATAATAGAACCTTAAGCTCTAGTCCCTTTCCTTGAAAACACACATCCCCCTCCGTCGTTTCCAACCGAATTTCTTCCTCCGTAAAGGTAATAATGCTAATATAATTTTCAACCAAAACCTGTTGTCGCCCAGTTATCGTAATTTTCGGACCTTCGCCCACCACATCCGCTGGAAAATCCAAAACATCTCCGACGTTCCTTTTTAACTTTTTGAACATAAAAATTGACTCCTCCCCTCTGTATGCAATTTTATGAGGGAAAGAGCCAGAATAGTCCAAGCCTTGATCAAATTGTTTTTGAACAGCAAAAAACCCAGTTGTATTCCTCAACTGGGTTTTTCTTTAAAACTAATGGATTATGCCCCGAGAATCTCCCGTACAACTTGATTAACAAGTTTGCCATCTGCACGGCCTTTCGTCTTAGGTGATAGCGCACCCATGACTTTCCCGAGGTCTTTAGGGCCTTGAGCCCCTACTATGCCGATTGTTTCTTGAACAAGCTGACGAATTTCCCCTTCGGAAAGCTGTTGAGGAAGGTAATCCATTAGAATGGCCATTTCCTCTTCCAGAGCCTTAACCGTTTCGGGGCGATCCGCTTTTTTAAACTCTTCAAGCGAATCTCGACGCTGTTTCATTTCACGTGCTAATACCTCGATGACTTGATCATCGTTAAATTCAATTTTCTTGTCAATCTCAGCATACTTTATGGCAGCCCTGGCCATTCGGATGACGGAAAGTCTAACCTTCCCCTCCTCTTTGGCCTTCATGGCAACCTTCATATCCTCAACGAGGCGATCTTTCAGGGTCAATTCGAGACACTCCTTACTTGAACTTGCGTTTACGTGCAGCTTCAGATTTTTTCTTTCTCTTCACACTTGGTTTCTCATATGCCTCATGTTTACGAGCCTCTGCACTAACCCCTGCCTTTTGACAAGTACGCTTGAACCGGCGGAGTGCGGCATCAAGGGATTCGTTTTTACCAACTTTGACTTCACTCATTGTCTTATCCCTCCCTCCACTGGATCATCACAATTATACCTTTACTATTATACTGGATGAAGTTGGTTGAGTCAAGTTGACTTTAAAGCCATAACCGACTGCCCGATTGGCTTTCGACACAATCACCCAATCTTTGCGTTAAGAGCCTGACCCCCAAGCAAATGAAAATGAAGGTGTCCGACAACTTGGCCTCCGTCAGTTCCCGTATTCGTTACCACCCTATAACCAGACTCTGCAACCCCAAACTCACTTGCCAAGCGACGGATCACACCCAAAAGATGACCCATTAATGCTTCATATTCAGACGTGACATCATTAAGACTACGCAAATGGCTCTTTGGAATAACGACCAAGTGCACGGGAGCCAGCGGCTGAATATCTTTAAAAGCAATTATCGCATCATCTTCATAGACGATTTCACTGGGAATTTCCCGGCGGGCAATTTTACAAAAAATACAATCAGACATAGGCATTTTGATTTCCTCCCTTATCATATTCGACACAACGTTTTTTATTACCAAGTATTTTAGTCAATTTTTTACACTTTTACCATCAGATTAAGAGATGACCTTCTTCTAAAACAACCGTTACAAGCTGCCGCGAAACCCAGAGCTTTCCATCGTCACGAGGAGGTATTTTAACCTGAATATAATGTGGTGTATGCCCTACAGCACAACCTTTTGGATCAATCCATTCAATCAACACTTCCACAGGTTTTCCAACAAAACGACGAACAAATGCCTCTTGACTAACGCGAGCAACCGCCATGAGATCCTTAACCCGTTGTTCTTTTAGCTTTTTCGAAACTTGATCCGGATAGTCTGCCGCAGGCGTTCCTTTTCGTTTCGAATAAGGAAACACATGAATCGCGGAAAAACCACAAGATTTCACAAACTCTAAAGTAGAAGCATGATCCTCCTCTGTTTCCCCTGGAAAGCCGACAATGATATCCGTTGTGACAGCCAAATCCGGTATCTGATGATGTAATTTCTCAAGCAACTCTCGATATTCATGCAACGAATATGGACGCCGCATACGGGCTAAGACCTGATCGCTTCCGCTCTGAAGAGGCATATGTACATGAGGACAAACCTTATGTGACGAAGCAATGCTTTCAATCAGCTCAGGCGTATATTCCATCGGTTCAATCGAACTTAAGCGCAAACGATGCAGTCCAGGAATTTTGACCAACTCCCGTACCAAACGAGCTAAATTCCATTCTGCCCCTAAATCCTGACCATAATACCCAGTATGAATACCCGTCAAGACAATCTCCGGATAACCCGCCTCAACCAACCGTCGAGCCTCAGCTATTGCATTTTCTGGCAAACGACTGCGCAATGGGCCACGTGCATAAGGAATAATACAGTAAGTACAGAACTGATTACACCCTTCTTGAATCTTGAGAAACACTCGGGTCCGATGCTCCTCGCTAAGTTGAGGAAGCTCTTCAAATTCCTCCGCTTCCCAAATCCCGCGCACAGCATTCAAAGGTTTACGCTCAGCTTTAACACGTTCAATCCAATCTAAAACCTGCATCCGATCCTGCGTTCCCAGCACCAGATCAACACCTTCAATATTCAGAACCTCTCCCGGCTCCGTTTGCGCGTAACAGCCCATAACCACCACAACGCTCTCCGGATGCGCCTTAATCATACGACGAATAACCTGACGGGATTTACTATCTCCTGTATTCGTCACTGTACAAGTATTTACAACGACAACATCCGCCTCTTCCGAGGACTCAACCACCTGATACTTCGCCTCCCGAAAAAGTTGGGCCATCGCTTCACTCTCAGTTTGATTTACTTTACAGCCCAGGGTAACAAAACATACTCGAGGTTTGATATTAGTGGTTCGTGGTTCCAATATAATCCACCCTTTTTCAAAACAGCTAACAGGTCAGTCCTTTAAAAGCGTTTCCACCTTCAACAAAACTTCCTGCATTATTATCTCAGGTACTTTACAAACCAATTGCGCTGATCGACTTAACCAATCAAGATTCTTAATTTGATCTGCTAAAATAACGCCCTCAACTGGGAGCCCTACCGGTAACTTTACCTCAAATGGATAACCCTTAACTTTACCTGTTACCGGACAGAATAAAGCCAATCCTGTTTTCTCATTATATTTTTTCGGAGATAATACTAAAGCAGGCCGTTTTCCAGCTTGCTCATGACCAGCCTGTGGATTAAATTGTAGCCAGACAACATCTCCCCGGTCAGGTAAATAGTTATTTACCACTCTTCATTCCCACTCCGTTCTCCTGTGTGAACCTCTCTATGAAGATTTTCCGGAGTTATCTGATCTAAAAGATCTTCCAAGGAATAAGTTCTGGGTTTGACTACAATAGATCCGTCAACAATTTTTATATCAACGGGAGTCCCATTTTTAACGCCGATTTCCTTAGCCACGTATTGAGGAATATGAAGACCTAAACCATTTCCCCATTTCTTAATTATCGCAACCATTAGAAAAAACCCCTTTCGTATATACATAGTATATACGAAAAAAGCATTTCTTAGCTAATTCTTACAACCTATAATAAAATAATTCGCTATTCTAATATTAACCTATATCTCCTATCACCTAATTGCAAGTTTACTACAGAATGTAGCAAACTCCAGAGATAGAGCCGCAATCAAGATCGTGCAACCAAGAACCGTCCCTTTTCCCGCTCCGCTCTTCTCCCGCTTTCTTCAGACGGTGCACATGAAATGTGCCGTCTTCCCCAAGCCCGGGACGCAGTATGACACGAGCGCGACGTCTCTACGTAAGAGCAGCCCAGCAAACTTCCGTTCAAGCGACCGACCCCAAAAACGGGGCAGCGCACAAGGATGTGCGCTGCCGCCAATGCGCCAAGGATGGCGCTTTTGGCACGATAGTCTCCAGTGGAGATTATCGCCGTAGGCGGTTCTTTAAAAGAATACTATCGCCGAAGGATGAACCCCGCTCCCCAGAGCCAGGAGCTTGAACGGTTAGTTTGCTCTGCGTCGTAGGCACCGAGCGCTGTGCATACAAGTCCCCTAGCCTAAATCCCCATAATGAGCCAAAACCAACGTCAGCGCGGCCAAAGCAGCCGTTTCCGTCCGCAAAATTCTCGGTCCCAACGACACGCTCTTAGCCCCAAGCTTTTCCTGGGCCAAAGCCACCTCGGCCTCATCAAAACCACCCTCAGGGCCAATAAGAATGGCAATAGGACGTTCACGGTCCAGCGTATCAAGCACGGAAACTAAACGCTGAGTCTTCTCTTCTTCATAAGGAATAAGCCACTGGGTGTCCAGTGGTAGATTCTCCTTCAGATCCTTCCAATCGCTGACTTCTAATATTTGTGGTTCTTGAACCCTATGGGACTGTTTCGCTGCTTCTGAAGCGATTTTTTGCCAGCGAACGACCCGCTCTTGTGCCTTACTTCCTTCCAGATGCATGACAGACCGCTTGGCTCGCAAGGGGACCAGCCCCACCATACCTAGTTCAGTCCCTTTTTGGATCACCCATTCCATTTTTTCCCCTTTAGACAGCCCTGCCACAATATAAACAGACGTATGGGCCTCCACATCCGGATGATCCGCAGTGAGAATTCGACAAGTTACACTTTTGTCCTCAATCTTAACAATGACACTGGTATACTCCATTCCGGTATTATCAAAACCAACAACCAAATCTCCGGGAGAAAGTCGCAACACCTTAACAAGGTGATCGCGTTCCGAATCGCGCAACCAAAAGACGTCTTTTCCAAGTTCCGTAATCTTAAACCGATACATTATTTGCCCACCTCGCCCGAAATAAAATCCAACCGGAATCTTCAACACGTTCTAGTATTTCGAATCCAGCTTCCTTTAATCCAGCTTCCACGTCAACGGCGCGAGGTTCAATAATGCCCGAGGCCAAGAATTCACCCTCTGGACGCAATATACGTTTTAAATCCGGGAGTAGCATTAAAATAACATCTGCAATAATATTGGCAATCACTATATCTGCCTGCCCCTTGAGCACAGTCCCTAAATCTCCACGCAAAACTTTAACCTGGTCACTCACCCGATTTAGGTCGACATTTTCCTGAGCCACCTTTACCGCCACAGCATCAAGATCCACTGCATCCACTTTAGCGCCAAGTTTAGCTGCCGCAATCGCTAGAATTCCAGACCCCGTCCCTAGGTCGAAGACAATTTGGCCAGGCTTTACAATCTTTTCCAACTCTTCTAAACACAGCGTCGTCGTAGCATGAGTCCCCGTACCAAAGGCCATGCCAGGATCAAGTTCCAAAACAATGTCTCCTGCCAGAGGCTCAACCTGCTCCCACGTTGGCTTGATCAGAATTTTTTTCCCAATACGGATCGGCTTGAAATAGGCCTTCCAAGCTGTTGCCCAATCTTCCTCTTTTAACGAGATACCTTTGGCCTGAACAACCCAGTGCGGAAAGCGTTGGATCAGTTCACGAATTCCTAAATCCAACGTCTCAAGCTTGTCCGTTAGTTCTGCATCTTCCGGAAAGTAACCTTTAACCACAGACGTTCCGGTGAATTCCACTTCTCCAAAATCATGGTAATCCCACTTCCCAGATTCCACATAACTCCGTAAAAGTTCTGGGTCTTCCACACTGACACCGGGACACCCTAACTGATAAAAAAGATCGGCAACAGTTTCTTCTCCCTCAGTTGAAACTGTTACCGCCACTTCACGCCAATCCATAGATTATGCTCCTTTTTACCCCATCGCATCGCGGAGGTTTTCTTTGAACTTCTCAAACAAGGATTTTTTACCCATCTGTTGATGATCCGGAGTTGCTTCCCCGAATTCACGTAAGAGTTGTTTTTGTTTATCGTTTAGCTTGGTTGGCGTTGTTAATATAACCCGAACATGCTGGTCACCGCGACCACTGCCTCGGCGATGCGGCACTCCATGCCCTTTAAGCCGAAAAACGGTGGATGTTTGCGTCCCTTCAGGAACTTTCATCTTAACCACACCATCTAAGGTCGGAACATCGACTTCCGCGCCCAAGGCCGCCTGGATAAAGGTGATAGGTACTTCACAGTAAATGTCATTTCCATCACGTTCAAAGAACTTATGCCGTTTAACCTGTAAAACAATATAAAGGTCTCCCGGAGGCCCTCCCTTAGCACCGGATTCACCGTCTCCACTCAGCCTTAGGTTTAAACCATCCTCTGAACCTTGCGGAACACTAATCTTAATTGTTCGAACCTTGCGGACTTTTCCTTGTCCACTGCACGATGAACACGGACTACTAACGGTACGCCCTTCCCCATGACAGGTCGGACACGTGCGAGCTGTTTGAATCTGACCAAAAGGCGTGCGTTGAGTCACTTTAACTTGCCCGCTGCCATTACACTGGGAACACGTCGTCGGATGCGTTCCAGGCGCTGCCCCAGAACCTTGACAATCTGTACAAGTTTCGTCCCGTGGAATCTGGATTTCTTTTTCGGCGCCAAACACCGCTTCTTCAAAGGTCAAGGACATGGCATACCGCAGATCAGCGCCCCGTTGAGGACCACCGCGCCGTTGTCCACCGCCGCCGCCAAAAAACATATCAAAAATGTCACCGAAGCCTCCAGCATCTCCAAATCCTTGATTAGGATCTGTCCCGGCATGACCAAACTGGTCATAACGCGCTCTTTTCTCCGGATCACTTAAAACATCATACGCATCAGCAGCTTCCTTAAACTTTTCTTCTGCCGCCTTGTCCCCTGGATTCACATCTGGATGATATTGACGAGCTAACTTCCTATAAGCTTTTTTAATTTCATGTTCACTGGCTGATCGCTCGACACCCAGCACCTCATAATTATCGCGTTTCATGTTTTCCTCCATCACTCCTACTTGTCCAACCACTCTAACATTTTAAAGTCCTCTAGTATTATATGATCCTTCGACTCCAAGTTCAAGAAAATCTCCAATATTAAGGAATTTTATGTATCTTTCAAAACACTCAAATAAAGCGGGGCACAAAGGCTTTCAACCTTTGCACCCTCAAAACTCATCTTAAAAAATATCCTTGTCATTCCTCGCTGAATAGCCCAGAGGTTTTGCCAACGCTCGCTTCGTAATCAAGCGTGATAGCGACGGCACTGTGGGTGAGCGGAGCAATATCACACCATCCCCCCACAGCACACTTAACACTACACCAGCAACCTTTACTTATCCTTTTCTACCTCAGTAAATTCAGCATCCACGACATCGTCGTCCTTCTTAACCTCTTCCGCTCCGGCTTGGCCGCCAGCGTTCGGGTCTTGAGCAGCTTGTTGTTGGTACATTTTTTCGATGTAAGGATGAAGCACCTTGTTCAGGGCCTCCATTTTCGCATTAATCTCTTCGATGTTTTCAGAGGCGGATGCTGTTTTTACATCTTCTAATGCTTTCTTGATATTGTCAACTTCAGCTGCATCACCCTTGCCTTCGAAGTCTTTCAAAGTTTTTTCTGTTTGATAAACAATCGAATCCGCTTGGTTCTTAGCATCAATCAGCTCTCTTAGTTTCTTGTCTTCTTCAGCATGAGCTTCAGCATCTTGTTTCATTTTTTCAATATCGTCTTTGGATAGACCTGTCGAAGAGGTAATTGTCACTTTTTGTTCATTCCCTGTGGCCACATCTTTTGCGGAAACATGGACAATACCATTGGCATCAATATCAAATTTTACTTCAATTTGAGGAATGCCGCGTGGTGCCGGAGGAATTCCTGTGAGTTGGAAACGTCCAAGCGTCTTATTATAACTCGCCATTTCACGTTCACCTTGGAGAACATGAATGTCGACGGATGTTTGATTATCTGCAGCCGTTGAGAACGTCTGAGATTTAGTGGTAGGGATAGTAGAGTTGCGATCGATGATCCGGGTAAATACTCCACCAAGGGTTTCAATTCCCAAGGAAAGCGGGGTAACATCCAGCAAGATCATATCCTTTACTTCACCACTGAGCACGCCACCTTGAATTGCTGCACCCATAGCAACCACTTCATCCGGGTTAACTCCTTTGTGAGGGTCTTTTCCGCTTAATTTCCGGATAGCTTCAACAACGGCAGGAATACGGGTCGATCCACCGACTAGAATGATCTGATCAATTTTATCCCAAGAAAGTTTGGCATCTTCAATTGCTTGACGTGTCGGTCCAATGGTTGATTCTACTAAATCTGAGGTAATGTCATCAAATTTGGCCCGAGAAATATTCATATCCAAATGTTGTGGTCCTTGCTCTGTCATGGTAATAAACGGCAGATTAACATTTGAATTCGTAACACCGGAAAGTTCAATCTTAGCTTTTTCCGCTGCCTCTTTTAAACGTTGCAGGGCAACACGGTCCTTCGAGAGGTCCGCACCATTACTTTTCTTGTATTCAGCCACCATATAGTCAATCAGACGTTGATCGAAATCGTCGCCGCCCAAATGGTTATTACCACTTGTAGCTTTCACTTCAACCATGCCTTGGCTTAATTCAAGGATCGAAACATCAAAGGTACCGCCGCCTAAGTCAAAGACCAAAACTGTTGAATCATCTTTCTTGTCGAGGCCATAGGCAAGGGCTGCAGCCGTAGGCTCATTAATAATCCGCAGTACTTCAAGTCCAGCAATTGCTCCGGCATCCTTAGTGGCTTGACGCTGAGCGTCCGTGAAATAGGCTGGAACCGTAATAACTGCCTGGGTAACCGGTTGACCAATGTAGGCCTCGGCATCTGTTTTAAGTTTTTGGAGAACCATCGCTGAAATTTCTTGGGGGCTATAAGACTTGTCGTCAATTTTGACTTTATAGTCACTACCCATATGACGTTTAATAGAAATGACTGTTTTATCAGGATTAGAAACAGATTGACGTTTAGCAACCTGACCGACTAACCGCTCACCAGTTTTTGAAAAACCTACTACAGATGGAGTTGTTCGGTTTCCTTCCGCATTTGGGATGACAACCGCTTCCCCGCCTTCCATAACGGATACGCAAGAGTTTGTTGTACCTAAGTCAATACCAATAATTTTTCCCATTATAATCTTCCTCCTTAAATTAACTAGTTAGAAACTTTAACCATACAAGGACGCAAAACTTTTTCTTTGAGGTAATACCCTTTTTGTAGTTCTTCTACGACAGTATTTTCAGGATGTTCTTCGGAAGCCACCCTGAGCACCGCTTCATGAAGGTTTGGATCAAAAGGTTGGCCCACGGCTTCCATCGCTTTTAGGCCCTCCTTGCTGAGCGCAGTTTGCAATTGGCGGAAGATCATATCCACTCCCTGCGAAAAAGCTGTAATATCCGGATTGACTTTGGCCGCATTAGCTGCCCGTTCAAAATTGTCCAGAATAGGAAGTAGATCCCCCACAATGCGTTCGGATGCATAATTAATAAGATCGACTTTTTCCTTTTGGGTCCGTTTTCGATAATTATCGAAATCTGCCTGCAAGCGCAGCAAATGATCATAATGCTCTTCTGCTTTAGCCTTGGCCTGAGCAAGCTCCGCTTCTAGCGTCAGAATTTTCTCTGGGAGAGTCATATCATTGTCATCCATGCTTTCTTCTAGGATGGATCTTTCGGGATCACCCTCTGTATCCTCCCTCTGATCCTTGTTAATCCTCGGTTCCTGGTCTTTGAGAGCTTCTTCTCTCCGTTGTGCCATCCACAATCACCTCTCGTACTTAAATAGAAATATCTATATTAGAAAGAGCTATAAAGCCCAATCAACGCGTTAATATCCCCGGGGTTTTCCCCTTGCCAAAACTTCCGCCAAGCTACGTGTCATAAAGTCTACAATCGCAATTACTTTGGCGTAGTCCATACGAGTCGGTCCCAGTACCCCCACTGCCCCAATGGTTAGTCCATTCACTTTATAAGTTGCCGATATTACGCTACAATCTCGGAATTCTTTCAATGTATTTTCTCCACCGATGGTAACGTTTAATCCCTCATGATGAGGATGCAGCAGTTTTTTCAAAGGCTCATTTTCTTCAAACACTTTGAATAAAGTCTTAACTTTACCTAAATCTCGAAATTCAGGCTGATTTAGCATATTGAGAGTTCCGCCCAGATAAATGCGTTCCTCTTCCTCGTTATCGCTCAAAATTTCCCTTAACATATCCATAGTATTGTCGATCAATTGCCTCTGCCTGGACAATTCACCATAAATCTCATGCAGCAAACTACGTTTGACTTGACCTAAAGAATAGCCTCGCATCTTTTGATTGAAAACCCCAGCGACATGTTGGAGATCTTCAACCGTAATATTTTCTCCAACATCGATAATATGGTTTTCAACAGCACCGTTTTCCTTCACAATTACCATAATAACCTGACCCGACTGATAAGGCAGAAAATGCATCTTGCCAAACGTGCTTTTTCCTTTTTGCGGCCCGAGCACAAGGCTCGTTAAGTTGGTAAGTTCAGACAACAATTTACTGGTATGGGAAATAACCTCTTGAATCTCATGGATTCTTTTCGTACTTTCCCGCTCAATCGTCTCCTTCTCCTCTTCACTAAGCACTTGAGGATCCATCAAACAATCCACAAAATATCGATACCCCGCATCCGAAGGAATTCGCCCCGCAGAAGTATACGGCTGTTCGATGAAGCCTAAATCTTCTAAATCAGCCATCTCATTACGAATCGTCGCAGGAGATACCCCCAGATCAAATTTACGTGCAATCGTTCGCGAACCAATCGGTTCAGCAGTAGCAATATAATCCAGAACAATCGCCCGAAGTATCTTGCGTTTTCGTTCATCCATTTGCATACATGCCTCCCCATCCTTCCTAAGATTGCACTCTACCCAGAGTATCTCACACTCAAACTCGCTTGTTGATTTTCTTGTTAGCACTCTCCATCGATGAGTGCTAACAGCTGATGTCTTCACATTACCACTCTATTTTAGCTTTGTCAAGAATCATTTTAGATAAAATATTTTAAAGTTTTATGTAGGATAAAAGTACGCTCATATAGAGCTTTTAGGTACTAATGAAGTTGATAAGAGATGCCAGAAAGCTAGCAAAACGATGCACCATGAAATGCGCAGTCCACCCACACTCCGTCTCCTCGTCCCCCGTTCCCCCGACCCCAAGCCCGGGACACAGTATGACACAGCGCGACGTCTTTACGTAAGCAGCCCAGCAAACTTCCGTTCAAGCGACCGACCCCAGATACTTGCGGGAGCTCATCGTGCAAGCAGTACCGTCCTTCTTAAGCCAGACGGTGCACATGAAATGTGCCGTCCACCCACACTCCGTCTCCTCGTCCCCGTCTCCCCGTCTCCCCCGACCCCAAGCCCGGGACGCAGTATGACACAGCGCGACGTCTTTTCGTAAGCAGCCCAGCAAACTTCCGTTCAAGCGACCGACCCCAGATACGGGGCAGCGCACAAGGATGTGCGCTGCCGCCAATGCGCCAAGGATGGCGCTTTTGGTACGATAGTCTCCAGTACGATAGTCTCCAGTGGAGAGTATCGCCGAAGCCGTGATCCCTCGAGGAATTCTTACCGGCGTAGGATAGAGTATCGCCGAAGCCGCGATCCC
>NZ_MASS01000006.1 GCF_001707885.1 Desulfosporosinus cupriresistens
ATATTACCGAACAGTGAGTTGCTTTCATTTGGCAATGAGTTGTGAGATTCAGCAATACTTTGAGTTGATTGAGCATTACTGCTATAGCTCCATAGTGAAGTTACGCATATTACTCCTGCGAACAATAAAAGTATTAGTAAGCTTATTTTGAGTATATGCTGTTTTAAGCCCACTGCTTAGCTACTCCTTTCAAACCGCTGCCCTCTTCGGCCGCTTCTTGTCTAGTTGCTTTTTAAGCACTTGCTGCAAATAGTCGATCATTAGGGGTTGCAGCTCTTCCCGCTGCAGCCCCATTTCAATGATAGCTTTCATGTAACCAAACTTATCTCCGATATCGTAGCGGTCTCCCTTCAATTCTAGGCCAAGCAGACCTTCCTCTTGACAAACTTCTCGCAAGGCGTCTGTCAGCTGATATTCGTTCCCCGCTCCTCTTCCTTGAGTTTTTAGAAAGGGGAAAATAGTTGGTTTTAAGATATATCTGCCCATGATGGCAATGTTGGAAGGGGCACTGGCAGAAGTGGGCTTTTCAATCAAATCTCGTACTTGCAAAATCTTGCTATGCTGAGCTAGCGCTGAAATAATGCCGTATTTGCTTACTTCCTCAGGTTGAACTGGCTGAACGCCAACAACAGTTTGCTCATAAGTTTCAAAAACGTCCAACATTTGTTTTAAGGCAGGAGGATCAGAAAGCATAATATCGTCTCCTAGCAGAACGGCAAACGGTTCGTCACCAATAAATTGCTCAGCGCAAAGAATGGCATGCCCCAGACCAAGTGGTTCCCCTTGGCGGATATAATGAATATTTGCCATAGTACTAATGTTTTGAATCTCATGCAGTAAATCGGTTTTTCCCTTTTCGCTGAGCATTTGCTCGAGTTCAACGGATCTGTCAAAGTGGTCCTCAATGGATTTCTTGTTTCTCCCCGTTACAATGAGTATGCTTTCGATACCCGATTGCACCGCTTCTTCTACAATATATTGGATGGCCGGCTTATCAACGATTGGGAGCATCTCCTTAGGCTGAGCTTTAGTTGCCGGCAAAAATCTCGTCCCTAGACCAGCTGCAGGGATAACAGCTTTCCTAATTTTCATACTATTCACTCCAATCTTTATCAGTTTGTTACAATCTCTCTGAAAGAGAAAAATATCAAACTGTGTTCAGTATACGCGAACATATCAAGCAACCGGGTCAACTAAAAACTAATACACGGCTGCCCATAAAATTAATGACAAGGCTTACTCCAGTGGCAAGCAATTTGCTGACAAGGATTGGCCATACTAAATAATCGTGCAAATAGACTAATATCCCATAAGTTATTGTTAGAGTTCCCAGATTCAGGACCAAGAATCGAATCCACTGACTGGAGTATTGACCACGTCCCCGAAAGGTCCATGTTCGGTTCAGCAGATAACTGTTCAATACTCCACAGGTGTAGGAGACACATTGTGCCACTAATAATAGAACACCCATATTGGAGAGAACCGTAAACACTGTAAAGTCTATGACCGTATTCACGGCTCCCACTAAAGAAAATTTTATAAACTCCAGAGGTCCCTTTGCCATATTAGACAACCTTCTTCACATATCGGTTTTTTTTCATCATCCCATGGCATTCACTTACAATATATAAGGGGCGGTCTCTGGCTTCGTCATAAATACGTCCTATATACTCTCCGATAATCCCCATCATCGCTAGGAGGATGCCGCTTAACACCAGTTGCATCACCATAACCAGATTCCACCCGGAGATAACAGACTCAGTGAATCCCTTCAAAAGTAACAGGACTGCCAAGTAGCTCAAGCCGGAAGCGAATATTACAGACCCTACATAGGTTGCCATTTTAATAGGTTTAAAGGAGAAGGAGGTAATGCCGTCGAGGCTCAACTTAATCATTTTTTTAAGAGGATACTTGGTTTCTCCAGCTAAACGTTCATCTCTTTCATATTCAACGGCAGTTTGCCGAAAGCCAATCCAACTCACCAAGCCGCGAACATAACGATTTTTCTCCGGCAACCGTTTCAGCTCTTCACAGACTCTGCGATCCAGTAAACGAAAATCTCCTGTGTCGGTCGGGATATCGAGATCTGTGGAGGCGCTCAGGATTCGGTAAAACAATCGAGCGGTTTGCTTTTTGAAGAACGTTTCCCCTTTCCGCTTTGTCCGTTTGGCGTAAACGACATCAAATCCTTCTTTCCATTTAGCAATCATATCCAGAATTAGTTCCGGGGGGTCTTGCAAATCGGCATCGATGACGACCACTGCCGAACCTAAGGCATAGTCCATCCCGGCTGTTATAGCTATTTGGTGACCAAAATTGCGCGAGAAAGAAATGAGTTTCACCGCATTATCTTGCTCTCTAAATCGTTTGATCATTTCAGTTGTATGATCACTACTTCCATCGTTCACGAAAATCAGTTCATAGGGCTCTCCCGTCAAATCCATCACCCGCTTCAAGCGCTGGTAAGTTTGGCCAATGACAGCTTCTTCATTGTAGACGGGAATGACAATAGAATAGCGAATGTCCGGATTCATACTCTTACCTCCTACTTTTTAGGGATTGATTTCGTATAGGGTTTGAGAACCGTTCCTACCCATAGCGCCCTGGGAATTCTGATTTTCTGTACTTGATTGCCACTCTGTCTGTGGGACTACCTTTGCGTTCTGGATGATCCAAGCTTGAACATCCGAACTGCCTCCTCCTTGACCACCAGAGGATGTTAAGAAATATTTGACTTCCTTGTTGGCAACCATTTGTTTCAATTTATCGACGGTCAGGATTGGATCGGAGCCGGAAAACCCACCCATCGCCATTACTGCTTTACCGGTATTGATAATGTAGGCTTCGGCTGTACTCGCATTGGTCGTTGCAAACAGATACTTCTCACCTGTATTATTGGCCGTTAAATAAGCTAGTAGATTTGTATTGACATTTCCCGATGATTGCCCAGCAGGCTGAGTCAGTGCCTTCCCTTGAGTTTGTTCTTGTATCTTGTCTGGAGTCTGATCTTGTGTCTGATCTTTTTCCTGCCCTTGTCCTGGCATACCACCCATTCCATTCCTCGAGGATGTCGGCCCCGCTGCTGGCAACATGCTGTTTCCTCCATAGATAATGGGAGTTGCTGCCCAAAAGAGGGGAGCTGCTAGCAGGGCTAACAAACCTACTACAGCGGCAGTTTTATTAATCATAATTCGAAGTTTGCCGTTTGAGGGTCGAGTGACTATTAGGGTACTGAGAATGAGTGAAACCACAACGCCTATAACCCCAACAGCAATCGGCAATCCAAGTCCAATTTGAGTCTTATAAGGAAGCAGAATATAAATTTCAAAGGCTGTCGAACCTAAAATCCCGACTGGCAGCAACCACTGTATCCAACCTGCGTGGTTGCGGCTAAAGCTATATAATTCTACCCAACCCGCGCCTGTAAGCGCTGCTATGGGGGGAGCCAACATAATCAGATAATACTGATGAAAAAACCCGGCGACACTAAAGAACCCCATGATCGGTAACAACCAAGCCAGCCAAAACAGACTTTCCTTTTGCTTATCCGTCAGCTGCTGTTTTCTACTAATCCCCATCAGTAAGCCCACTGCTCCTAATAAAGCAAAAGGGAGTAACCAACTGATTTGTCCTGACAACTGAGATTGGAACAAACGAAGTGGTCCAGCTGTTCCTGTGTTGAACATACCGTTGCCACCATTCCCCATCCCCCCACCATCCGGGGGACCCCCATCCCTCATTTGACGACTTGTATTGTTGTCATCAGTACCTGGAGTTGGTGCAGCACCATCTGTCATTTGAGCACTGCCGTCTTGCTGTTGTCCTGAAGAAGGTTGTTGCCATTGCCGACCATCAGGCATCTGGCCTCCGTCATCTTGTCCATCGCTAGCTCCTCCACGACTGCCTCCTCCTGGCCCTCCCTGTCCTGTCAACCGGGAAATGCCGTTATAACCGAAGGCTAGTTCTAAGACTGAATTTGTTTGACTACTTCCGATATACGGCCGATTTGCCGCAGAAATACTGTCGACAATGAGCGGCCACGATAACGATACTATCAACAGGGCTGCAGTTGAGGCAGCCAGTATAGCAAACTTCCTTTTCCAATTAACTTTGAAGGCCAGTAAATAGAACAAATAGAAGGCAGGCAGTACCATATACGCTTGCAGCATTTTGATATTAAACCCTACCCCGATCATGGCAAAAGCTGCGATAGACCAAATCCATTTCTTTGTTTTTACAGCCCGAAATAACATCCAGGTTGCTGCAAGAAGGGTAAAAACCAATAAACTATCGACATTATTTGTACGACTTACAGCTGCAGCGATGGGCGTACAAGCAGCTACTAGAGCTGCGATCCTGGCAGCTGTTTTACCAAAAGACGGTTTGACAAGAACGTAGATCAACAAAACCGATCCAACTCCAGCTAGAGCCTGTGGTAAGATAACACTCCAACCGTGTACGCCGAAGACCGATGCGAACAGCGTCTGAATCCAGAACGCGACAGGAGGCTTATCCACAGTCACGAACCCGCCTGGATCGAACGATGCAAAAAAGAAGTTGTGGAAACTTTGAAGCATACTTGTGACCGCTGCTGTGTAATAGGCATTAGCATATTGATCCTTCCAAATGCCGTACATATTTAAGAAAGCTGCAAGCAAGGTGATCCCAATCAACAACGGGTCAAATCGTTTAAACTTTAATGATTTCATTGCTTTATTAACTCCTTTACATATTGTTGTCTGTCGGTCATTACTCTGCTGTAGCTCTTGTAGGCTCTCTATAACTATAACCTGCGTTTCTGAATCAGGCCTAAATGTTACCTGAACGTTTATTGAGCGTTTCCTGAAAATTAGCTGAAATATATTGGAAAGATATTAGTTAATTAGTTCGATTGGTCAACTTGATTCGTTGGAAAAGATCTTCCTCCCTCTCCATGAAAACCATGAGCATTTCGTTGGGGACTAAAAACAGCAAGGGAATAACAAAGCCCAACGGAAACTAATAAAGTAGCTACTGCAGCGATAAGCTTCATTTTATGATGCACTATAGTCTTCGTAAGATTTACGATCCATCCTATATGCATCAAGAGGTGGATCACTAAAATTCCTGCCATTATATAGCCCGACCAAATGTGAAGCGTGTTCACATTAAACAAATTTGATCTTGAATCTAACAAAAAACCTGTGACAATACAAACGAGAGACATAACAATGAGCGAAATATTGATAAAATAGTTTTTCTCCGGCTTTGAAAACATTCTAAAACACCTCCATCAAAATTGGCACTTCCTTGGGCGATCGGGTTAATCTCAACGGTTCGTACTTCTTCGCATTTGGTTCTCTATTACTTTAACTCTCGTTCCTGAATCACACCTAAATGCCACCTGAACGTTTATTGAGAGTTTCCTGAAAATTAGTTGAAAATAATGAAATAACTCAATTGGATTATAAAATTACCAAAGGCTCTATTCGCTACAATTTGCGAATAGAGCCTTTTATATCTCCTGATTTCAATTTTTCGTATAATACTTTCTTGTTTTCTAAAACTCTCTTATTAATCTTCCGACACATCCCAGTTATTACTGAGCTGTTATCAGACGTTGACTTAGCAAAATCCTCTACTTAATTCGAATATTAATATCGCCCGTAATCCTGCTCGGGTAATCCTCTAACTGAAATGTGATTGGAGATTGATAGGATATATTATTCGGGAAAGTTACGGTAATGGTTTGATCATATCCAGGCTTCTCAGAATGCGACAACATGTAATGCTCTCCAGTATCCAATGATTGCCCACGAGCATCGCTAAATATGAAAGGGAAAATATTGAACCCACGTTCTTTATCATATTCTGGATTTGTTTTTAGCAAGAAGGATAGCTCAGCCACCTTTCCTGAAGGAGTCTTAACTATATGATCGAGTACAAGGTTTGGTGGGGCCTTCAGGATTCTCTCTCGTTCTAAATCCAGGGTAACACTCAATTCTTCTTTATTTAGAGCGCGGATGCTTTTGCCTCGCAAAAAGAGTTTTTTGGGTCCGGTGAAATAATTGCTCTGAAAGAAAAGGATTTCGTGGTTCTCATCGGGCCTACTGCCGGTCACTCCATTCATCCTCCCCCACTCTTGCCCTTTTTCATCGACGAGAACTAGGTCATCAAAAGCAAAGATTTTTTTGCTATTCGCCGGGGCATAGGACACATTCAATATCATTCGCGTCGGATAAACTGTAACTTTTTCAAAGGTAACTTTTTGCCCTTCAATAACCACGCTCTGGTTAACTTCATAGACTTTCTTCATATCGGTAAACTTATTTTTATCAACTGGGATTATGACCTTCCAAGTAGAGGAAAGTGTATCGGAAGGCTGGGGATATTTATCCTGAATTATTTTGCGAAGCTGTACTTTTACGGATAGATTATTTGGAATCACGGTCAGATCACTAAAGTTAACATTAATTTGGGAATGGACTTTACCATCGCCATCCTGATCGGCATTAGATGAGGCATAGGAAACAATTGACACCTCCTTGAGCGGTTCACCCATTTCATCAAAGAGTTTAGCTTCCGATAAATCGACTAAGCCCTGTCCTCTTTTGTTTTCCACAGTGTAGAAAATGACTAGGCTTGATTTATCCATCACGATCCCATCCACAGTAAACACAACACCCTCCTGTTCATCCGAGACTCCTAGCGGTTGAAAAAGGTCATTCTCCACTGCGGACTGAAGTCCTTTGTCATAATTAATAAGTTCCACAATATAACCCAGACCGGGGATCTGATGCAAAACTGCTGCTACAGCGGGGGAAACCCGCACGACCGTAATTAACACAACGAGTAGTAAACAGGCAACGAGAGTGCTCCATTTGCGGAACTGCCTTGCTTTCTGAACCTTCAATCCTTTGGCAAAACCGTTTTGAATATAATCATCGAGGTCCTTAGGTATTGCCATGTCCATAGATCGAGATTTAGCTTGAATCAGTTCATTTATTACTTCCAGCTCATCTGCCACATCAAGCTCATTAACGTCTTTCTCTTTCTCTTTCTCTTTCTCTCCCCTATCAGTTGCTTCTTCTGGTTCAAACACGATTCTCCCCCCTATCTATCTCGCAGGTGTTCTCGCAGTTGTTTGTATGAGTGATTTAACCAGGTTTTAATGGTTCCTTCAGGTCGTTCCAAAGCTATAGCAATTTCGCGAATCGTTAAATCCTCAAAGTATTTTAGTTCAATAACCTGACGGTGTTTAACTTCAAGACGATCCAGAGCTGAAAGAATATCTAAACGCTGCAAATCAGCGTTCCCCCCCGGCTCAGCTGAATCATCAAAGACCGTCGACCCGTTTGGATTAACTCCCCTCAGAGACGTTTGGACTCTTTGATGCTTCAGCTCATCATGACAAGTATTAATGAGAATACGAATAAGCCAAGTTTGGAAGTACTCTGCTTCCTTAAGTCTTTTAACACTACGGTAAGCACGAAAAGTCGTTTCTTGGATGGCTTCCAGCGCATCCTGTTCACTTTGCAGATAACGAAAAGCGATACGATAGAGTTGAGTCTTATGTAAATTCATTAGCTCATAAAAAGCTTCTGAATCTCCTTTTATTGCTGCGTCAACAGTTTGCGTGTCCATCACTCACCTCCATGTCTGACTCCAATCGATGAAATTTGACTTCACTCATTAGACTTCATTTACAGGAAAAAAGTTTAAAACCTCGAAGAAAATTTTGATGATAAACAGAAACCCCACACCACTTTATTCATAGTGTGGGGTGGGTGTTATTACTTAGGATGGCGGTTTGATGACCCCTATCATAATTTATATTGTGCAAGCACTTCCTTTGCCTTATGTTGGGATAAATTAAAGGACTGCCACGACTGCTTTTTAGATAATTTTTTTTGTTGTTCAACTAGATATTCCCTAATCTCCCGAGAAGGTTTCTGAACGTCAAGCAGGTTAACTAATTCTGGAATACTGTCATAGGACAAGTTTCTCAGATAATAAGTATCGAGCTTACCCGTTTCAAGATATCGGTTTATATTTTTATTGGCTATAAGCACGTCAATATTTGAAAAATTGATGATCATATAAGCCACAATTGTAATAACAATATACGGCTTAAGCAAAGACATATGCTCATTCCATATTTTATAGAAGGCTATCAAAAATAAGACACCCAAGAAAATCATGAAAAAATGAGTTAACACTCTTAAATACGTATAACCATAGGCCGCTTCATAAAGTGACATTCTAAAATATGCTGATAAAAGTATCACAACTGTACAGATTATAAGAAGGGAGTGCAAAAGCTGAACAGTTCTAGCTACTAACTTACTATCCTTTTGGGTGAAGCTTATACTACTTAACAATAAACCGAAATTGATTAAGGTGATCATTAATAATTCAAAGAATCCTCTTCGGGCATATTCAGCGTATGTAAAATCCGGCGGTAAAGCATTATTTACAGAAGCGAATAGGTAAGCAAACTGGATAATTGCAAAAACTACATAGACACAATTAATAACGCTCAAGATTGTAATGGAGATTATCGGATCCCAACCACTTGGATTCGTTTCTCTGACTTCGTGCTGCTGATTTTTTAGATTACTATTGGAATTAGTGAAGCTCCATATATAGCTGAAAGCAATTATTGTAATGACTAAAGCAATCATTGCTTGAAGAGAAAAAATAGCGATGTTTATAGTTTCAAATGAACTTGTTATTTCAGCTATGAAATGACTGAAGACTCTGTCTGCTGACGAAAGGAGAGAAATGATAATCATTAAGAGTGGAATAGAGAACCCCAGACCGATAAGGACCTTCTGAAGAACATCATACTTTTTATGTCTCTTCCTAATACGCAGGGAACTCAATCCTATTATAAATGGTTTTGAGGTACAACTAAATGCACGATTGAAAACACCCGAAAAGATATCCATCATAAACCTCGAATCGTACCAGTTGTATTTATTCTCCTCGCTAATAAGGATTGTCTGAGCGATTATTAAAAAGGGTATTATCAAAAAGTTTAAAACAGCAAAAATTTGATTTGTAAAAATAAAATACGTAGACGATAATGCCACAATAGGTATAGTCAAGAGCCATCCAAAACTAATTCTAAACGACATTATAGGACGTAAATTCCATAAAAACGCAACATAAAAAGCGATTACAAAAAGTGGGTACGAAATACCTAATGGTTTATTATAAAATAAAATGTCAAAAAGTACTCCAAGCAAGATAGAACAGATAAGAATATTCATATCTTTCTTTTTGAACAAAGTATTTTCCGCATCTTCCTTTTGTTCTATTATTATATCCTCCATAATATTTCCCTCTTCCCTTAATAAAATATTTGTTTAAGAATATGACCATCATCAACTTAAAATTTAAGCTACCTTTAATTTAAGTTGATTTAAGTATATACGAGCAATCAATCTTTTTTCAATATTTTTTTATCGTTTATCGATATTTATTTATCGAATATTTGTTCGCTATTACTTACTTAAACTTACTTAACTTACTTATAACTTATAACACAGCCATCAAAATGACTTCTACTAATAAAGGCCTGACTGAAGTAGACAAATTTCATTATCTACTCCATTCAGGCCTTGGTCGCTATTTCATTTCTTTAAGAAGTGGAACAATTGGTGGGATCAGTATCTATCCAGATGAATTTTGCTCAATGAAAGACTAATAGTGGTGTTTCCTCCCTTGTAGATTGTAAGCAAACTTATTATACTACACACTGTACCTATTATATGGCGCTTAGAATAAGCAGAGAGAATCAAAAGCACTCGAAGGGAGTAACCCGTGAAGCGTGGGAATATATACCTTATCAGCAGCGTGATTATTGCATTTATCCTTCTGATTCTATGTACCCTTAATGGAATATTTATTGGTTTTCCGTTGGCAATTTGTTTTCTCAATTTCACTTTCATCGCCTGGCAAAGAGGATATCCAGTGAAAGAGATTCTCCGAATGTCCTATCAGGGAGGTAAGAAATCATTTATTGTTTTACGAATTCTCGTGTTGGTTGGTGCGATCACATCCCTCTGGATGGCCTCGGGAACAACTCCAGCCATCCTTTATTATGGCATTCAGCTAATTAACCCAAAGTTGTTTATAATGTACGCCTTTCTTATAAGCTCTGTAGTATCTTTCCTACTAGGAACTTCTTTTGGAACAGTGAGTACCGTAGGCTTATCCCTAATATTAATGGCTAAGAGCGGCAATATCGATGCAGATATCGCCGCCGGAGCTATTATGGCCGGGGCCTATTTTGGTGATCGTTGCTCCCCTATGTCCTCGAGTGCGAATCTAGTTGCCTATTTGACGGAAACTGATCTATATCCAAACATAAAAAATATGTTAAAGACGGGGACGTTACCCTTTATTGTGTCTATTTTCTTCTACCTATTGTTGTCGTTGTATCACCCATTGACATTTACCCAAAACACCATGGCCACAGAAATCCTAAACATTTTCGGTCTTCACTGGGTCGCCCTATTGCCAGCATTAGCCATACTTATCCTGGCGATCCTAAGGGTTGACGTAAAAATATCCATGCTCGTGAGCATTCTTCTCGCTGTGATTATTAGTCGTTACCTACAACATTACAAGGCCCTTGAAATTGTGAAAACTATGCTGTTTGGTTATGATTTAGATCAAGCAAGCCCTCTTAAGACTATCTTGAAGGGCGGAGGGATCATGTCAATGTGGAAAGTCTCGGTTGTCGTTTTTGTTTCCTGCTGTTGGGCGGGACTTTTTGCCGAGACAAACCTTTTGGAAGATTTAGACGAAATTCTATTAAAAGCAAAATCTCGTCCTGCCACGTTTCTGATGACAATGACCATTAGTGTTATTACAGCCATCTTGGGTTGCAGCCAAACGATCGCTATCGTATTGACGAATTCTTTGATGAACAAGGTCTATGTAAGAAATAAGTTCGACCCTTACCAATTGGCAGTTGACCTAGAAAATACCTGCGTACCGTTAGCAGCTATCATCCCTTGGAATACTGCGGCCTTTGTTCCAACTTCCACAATGAATGTGAGTCTGATCGGCTTCATACCCTACGCTTTTTTCCTCTATCTTCTACCTTTAACCCAAATTCTATATCTAAAGTTTTCGGTTCAGAGTTGCAAATATGACTAACTACAAGTGTTAAACTTGAATTACTTAAAGATTATGAAAGGCTTTTAAAGAAAACTTGGCTGGCGCCCACGAAGACAGTGTCTTCGCACGGGTTAGACTTCTTGTTAGCCTCGGCAAAGGTGGCTGCCTAGTTGCCCTTATGCTTAGACGAAGACACTGTCTTCGCACGTATTAGCCCTTCTTGCAGTATATAACGTAAGTTTATACTTTCTAATATTAACAAAAAGACAACCCTATTCGCCATAAGCTAGCGAACAGAGCCGTCTTTCCATCTATATACTTCTTATACCTCGTATAATATATCTAAAGTTTATCCGGTATTGGAAGCCAAACATGAAAGGAAGTGCCTACCCCTGCAACACTTTCTACCTTTATCTTGCCTCCATGAAGCTCCACGATCGATTTCGTAATCGATAATCCGAGTCCCGCCCCTCCATATTTGCGAGTTCTGGATGAATCACTTCGGTAAAAACGATCAAACAGATAAGGTAAATGCTCATCCGGTATACCGGAACCGTTATCGCTCACGATCAATTCAACACTACCGATGGCGGTTTCCAGAGAGATTTGGATTTCCCCCATTTCAGAATCAGTATGCTGCACCGCGTTATGAAAAAGATTCAAGAGCACCTGTTTCATCTTATCCTCGTCAAATCGACATCTCAAATCCGAAGTAAGTCGAAGACAAACTTTGCGATTTCCTGCCAATACTCTCAGCTGCGGTGCCATCTCTTTAATTATGCTGTCTAATTCTCCTTCTCTTAGTTCGATCATGGGTGAGCGGTCTAACTTGGCAAGTAATAGAAGGTCTTGAACCAACTTTTTCATACGCTCTGATTCTGCATACATACTTTTTAAGGATTTGTTTAGCTTATCTGGTTGATTCATTGCGCCACGGAGTAGTACCTCTAAAAAACCATGAATCGAAGTCAAAGGAGTACGAAGCTCATGAGAAGCGTCAGCGACAAAACGACGCATTTGCTCTTTGGCCTCTTTTTCAGCTTCAAAAGAAGATTCCAATCTCTCCAGCATTCCATTAAAAGAGATGGCCAGACGATCGATTTCCATTTGCCCCTGTTCAACAGGTAACCTTTCGGCAAGATTTCCAACGTCGATTTGTTCCACCGTTTCCACGATCTTCGACAAAGGAACCAGCGTTTTTCTCAGAACGGGAATGAAGGCCAACATACCACCGATTAGAGCGAGCAACGCGAGAGACAAAAAAATGAGAAGTTGTTGAATCAACGTATCCTTCAAAGGCTTCGTACCTAAGCTAACTTGGACCACTCCAACTGAATGACCTCTCATCTGAATTGGCTGAAGAACGATCAATTGCTCATCACCTACAGTTTGGTTCAATACTTTGTAAGTCAATCTCTGTTTGGAATGCATGGCGTCTTGATAATCCTGTTCAGCAAGCTTAGGCGGGTTTCCAACGCTCATAGAGGTATTAGAAATCACTGAAAAGTTTCTTCCCTCACCATCGATAAGTGCAATTGTGGAGTCCGGAATAAAGAAAAAAAAGCCATGTTTAAATCCATTCCCCCGATTTTCACTTGATGCGTTTTCTGGACTATTATCTGGACTATTATCTGGAATATTATCCGGAACGTTAACTGAACTTTTGCTTGTCATCTGTTGCCAAGCGTCCGGAGGAACCGATTGAATCTGGTTTTGAATACTTGTCGCTTTACTTTGGTATATAAACCTTTGCATGAAAACGTATTGGAACAAACCGATGACTACCAGCAACACTGCCATAAGCAATAACGAACGAGATAATAGCTGAAAGCGAAGCGATTTAGGATCGAAAAAGCGTCGAAAGCGAATTCGCGGTGTCATAACAAGTCAACTCGGTACCCTGCCCCACGCAAGGTTCGAATCAGTCGGTGTTCTTTGTCATTCAATTTATCTCTTAGTGACCGGATATATACCTCTACGATATTTTCATCCCCGCCGAAATCGTAACCCCATACTTTATCTAAAATCGTCGATTTACTTAGGACCAAACCTTGATTGAGCACCATAAATTTGAGGAGTTCATATTCGGTTGTGGAGAGTTCTAGAGCCCTTTGATCGTACATGATCTCTTTACGCCGATCATCAATCCGAAAGGGGCCTTTCACAACCTCCCCCACCAAATTGGGGAATTGATTGCGAATTCTTGCCTGAATGCGTGCCAACAATTCCTCAAAGCTAAACGGTTTCATCATGTAATCGTCTGCCCCTAGGGTAAGTCCTTTCACACGGTCATCCACTTCGTCCTTAGCTGTCAGCATGATAATGGCAACGTTCTCGGTCTTTTTAAGCATTCGGCAGACTTCAAAGCCATCCATACCTGGCATCATGACATCGAGAATCACAATGTGGGGCTGAAATTGCTTAGCAAGCGTTACTGCTGTCATCCCGTCTTGAGCCGTTAGCACTTCAAAGCCCTCATCCTGAAGACCCATCTCTAAAAATTGTAAAATATTTGGCTCATCATCGACCAGCAATATTTTGATTCCTGTAATCTTCTGCATGTCTAAGCCCCCCTTATTCTCAAAGCTCTCCTAATTATCTAATGTTAAGCTGAAATGACTCTGAAGGAAAGCTGAAAGTTGGCTGAATCGATCTAATAATGACCAATTCAAGGAAAAGATTTTGATATAGTTTGTAGTTAAAAAAAATTTGTATGACAAAGGCATTATACTGATAATAACTCGATTAAGTCAAATTGAGCAAATTATGTGTGGACATTTGACATTGAAGTTCCTGCTCTATCTCAGAACAACCGATGGGGGAAAACTAAATTCATCCAATAACTATGCTATGTAGCAAGTTCTTCTTGCCAGCCGTATGCCCATTACAGAATGCTTCAGGGTACTTAGAACCTATTTACGATAAAAGATATTATACACAATAAGGTGTATAATATAGTAAAGGAGGGATATTGAGGTGCTATACTTAGGGATGGGAATTCTAGCCTTGATAATAACTAGTATAGTTTCTTTTATCTTTGGAGATTGGTCAATATTATTTAAGCTTTCTGGATTTATAGGAATTATTGCCTTGTTAATTTCCGCCTTAATGTCAGGAGCCTTAATTAGTGGTGATAGAGTTAGAGCAAATTGGACTCATGAAGACCACGAGGACGGAAAAAATCGTCAAGAACGGGCTTTTAAGTTGTTTTTATTTGGTTTACCAAACTTAGTCGGGGCAATAATATATATTTCTATAATCAATAAAGTAATAGCATAGTAAATGGGCAGTGAAAACTGTCCATTTACTATGCTTAGACGAAAATAAAAAGGCCCGAAGGCCTTGAAATTACTGTGGTGGGCGAGGGGGGACTTGAACCCCCACATACTCACATATATCGGATTTTGAGACCGACGCGTCTGCCATTCCGCCACTCGCCCTAAATTGTTTCGCCAAATATTCAATGGCGACTTAGCTATAATACCATCAACTTGTCTATTTAGTCAAGTCTTTTTCTAAAATATCTATCGATTTTTCGGAAATTCCTTTTTCGGAGATTTCTTGGTAAACACCAATTGCCCTTAACTTCTGATATCGATTTTCTCTCAACATTTCCGGTGTCTCCGAACGCAGACGTACCAGATATTTCGAAATGGCCTGTGAAATTTCTTCTGCTGTTTGCCTTAGGTTCTTATGAGCGCCACCTAGCGGCTCGCGAACTATTTCATCTGCAACCCCGAGTCGCAGCAAATCCTGTGCCGTAAACTTTAAGGCTTCTGCCGCTTCTTTCGCCTTGGTCGTGTCTTTCCAAAGAATAGAAGCGCAACTTTCTGGGGCAATAACAGAGTAGAAGGAATTCTCAAGCATTAAGACCGCATTACCTACCCCTAGGGCAAGTGCGCCGCCGCTTCCGCCCTCTCCGATGACCGTACTGATCACTGGAACGTGATAACCCGACATGGCCAGCAGGCATCTGGCGATAGCCTCACCTTGCCCTCGTTCCTCGGCCGCTAAGTCACAGGCAGCTCCGGGAGTGTCGATAAAGGTCAGGATCGGACGCCCAAATTTTTCGGCCTGATCCATCAGGCGTAATGCTTTTCGATACCCTTCTGGATGAGGCATACCGAAATTACGTTTAATGTTCTCCTTGGTGCCTTTCCCCTTAACCTGAGCGATTACTGTTACAGGAGTCCCGTGGAAAAGCGCAATCCCACCCGCAATTGAACGATCATCCGCAAAAAGTCGGTCTCCTTTAAGTTCTATGAAATCTTCAAACAACAAAGGAACATAATCGTAAAAATTAGGACGTTCTGAATGTCTAGCAATTTGAACTTTCTGCCAGGGTTCCAAACTTCCGTATATTTCCTTCTTTAAAAAAGCCACTTTCTTTTCAAGTACGCTAACTTCCTGGGAAAGATCAATGTCCTTATCTGCGGAGAATTTCTGAAGTTCCGTAATTTTCTGTTCGAGTTCCGCTATAGGCTTTTCAAAATCAAACAGTTGCAGCATACTGAACCCCTTCCTGATGGTAACGCAGCAAGCGTGCCAAAACTGAGCGCATCTCAGCACGTTGCACAATCAGATCAATTAAACCATGCTCTTGGTTAAACTCAGCGGTTTGCGCACCCGTGGGGAGCTCTTGCCTCATCGTCTGCATGATCACACGTGGACCCGTAAATCCAATTAAAGCATTGGGCTCGGCAATTAAAATGTCCCCGAGTGATGCATAGCTGGCGGTAACTCCTCCGAACGTGGGATCCGTGAGTACCGAAATAAACAATAGGTGATTTTCAGCCAATTTCCCTAACGCGGCACTGGTCTTGGCCATCTGATATAGTGAGAGGATTCCTTCTTGCATCCGAGCCCCCCCTGAAGTCGAAAATATGACCACCGGCAACCTCAGATCAATTGCCCGCTCAATTGCACGAACAATTTTTTCCCCTACAACCGAGCCCATACTGCCCATCATAAAATTTGCTTCATTGAAAGCAAGCACAACAGAGATCCCTTCAATCTGGGCCAACCCTGTAAGCACCCCTTCCGTCGTCCCCGACTTCTCATGGGCCTCCAACAGCTTACCCTCATAACCAGGGAAATCCAGCGGATCAAGTGTTAGCAATTCAGTATCCCATTCTTCAAAACTGTTTTGATCAGCTAACAACGCCAGACGTCCCCTTGCGGAAATTCGAAAATGATGCGCACACTTCGTACAAACCCGAGCGTTTTCTTCAAGATCTTTGTTGAAGAGAACTTCACCGCACTTCGGACATTTGACCCAAAGACCATCAGGCAGTTCTTTTTTACTAGGCATTGGTTGTAACGGAGGAGCATCAGGGGAAGGACGTTTCTGTACCGGAGCAGGCTGAATCGTAACATATTTTGTTTTTTTAAAAATATCTTTGAACATAGCTTAGCTCCCTATGGCGCCAATAATGATTTCATGCGCTTCCTCGGCTTCAGATTCTGGAACGAGAATTTCGACTGAAGCATGCTCAGCAAGATGTGCTGAACCGATCGGGCGAAGTTGAACAAGCATCCCTTCCTCAGCGAGGATTTTCTTATATTTTTCGGCTACTAACTTGTTAGGTGCAATGTAAATGACGGTCCACATTTTGTGAAATCCCCCTTATTAAATCGATTTATGATATCATAGCCCCTCTTATTGTGCAACAAAGGTATCCTCATAGGCTAGTCATCTTCTAATGTTCTTTGACTGGCGTACTTTTTCATTAGTGCCTTTTCGACATGAACTGGTACGAAATCCGAAACTCCCGCATGTAAACTGGCAGCCCATTTGATCGCACTAGAGCTAACAAAGGAGAACTCACTCTGAGTCATTAGGAAAATCGTTTCAATATCCGACGCTATCTTTTTGTTCATTAGAGCAAGTTGGAATTCATATTCAAAATCGGATAAAGCGCGAAGTCCTCGAAGAATGGCCACCGCTCCACATTGTCGAGCAAATTCAACAGTCAACCCTTCAAAAACACGAACACTAACATTAGGCATGTCTTTGGTCGCTTCCAAGAGTAACTCCATTCTCTCGCCAAGGGTAAACAATGGTGTCTTTTTACTGTCAGCGGCAATGGCTATGGTCACCCCATCAAATAGCTCTTTCCCCCGGATTAAAATATCAAGATGTCCATAGGTGACCGGGTCAAACGTTCCAGGATAAATCGCAGTACGCACGCTGTCTCTCCTTTTCATTTCAGGATATCTCCATGGGTTCGCCTTAAAAACCAATAATCCTGCTACTGGAAACCCTTAAGCAAAATTTTTAGCTGGCTTCCAGACCACATTGTGTAGGCCCATCACTTCTCGAAGGGCATTTTGGAGTTCATCTTCATCATTTATCCAAAATTCTCGCTTTCCTTCAATGACTTTCTGGTCACTCTCAAAATAGAAATAAACTGGCTGACTTCCAGGAAAACGCTGCAAAATACTCAGGACTGTTTCCATAAGATCACTTTTATCATCGGCAAATCTTAAGAAGAGGCGTTTTCCTACCATTTGAGAGGCTCTATGATGGGGTTTGGTGATCCCCTTTAATTCTTCAGAGGGCTCTGCAGTCTTTAAGTCCTCAAGTTTAGTTATTTTCTCAACAAAGATTTTTTTCTCTTCATCTCTGATGATGTACTTCCCTACAACCACGATTACTTGGTCATTACCTAAAGCACGGGTTTGTGCATAGACCCGCGGGAAGACTAAGACCTCAATCCCGCCTGTTAAGTCTTCCAGAACAAAACTGGCCATCATCTCACCTTTTTTTGTCACAGTCTGTCTAAACCCAGTTACCAATCCACCGAGAGCCACTTTCTTCTCCTCCTCACCTTCCAGGCAAGTCAAGATATCTGAAGACATGTGAGATTGGAGTTGAGGCAAAACAGCGGAAAGGGGATGCCCACTTAAATAGAGACCGAGATATTCTTTTTCCATCTCTAGAATCTCTCGTTCTGGAAAATCGGGACGATCAGGCAGTTTAATACCTTCATCCATTGCTTCATCCAAATCGAAGAGAGAGAATTGACCTGAAAGTCGATCTTTCTGTCGTCGTCCAGCCGTGTCTAAAACTTGATCCATCACCGCTAGAGCCTGTGCCCGAGAACAAAACGAACCCATGGCACCGGAACGGACTAGGCTTTCCAGAACACGCTTGTTTAAAACCTTATGATCAACACGCAGACAGAAATCATCGAGAGATTTGAAGAGACCGTCTTTTCTAGCTTCTAAGATCTTCTCTAAGACATTGACTCCCACATTACGAATGGCTCCTAAGCCAAAACGGATTGCTTGCGCTTCAATAGAAAAGCCGACTTGGCTGTACTGAACATCCGGCGGAAGAACCTGAATGCCACAAAGCTTGGCATCTTGAATATAGAATGAAATTTTATCCGATGAACCCATCACAGTGCTTAAAAGTGCAGCCATAAACTCTAACGGATAGTTTGCTTTCAAATACGCCGTATGATATGAAATCACAGCATAAGCTGTTGCATGCCCTTTGTTAAAACCATATTCGGCAAACTTGGCCATCAAATCAAAAATTTCCTCAGCATCCGGCCGCGTCAACCCAAGCCGAAGGGCGCCAGGGATAATCCATTTTCCATCCTCATCTTGCAACCCCAGAATAAAGTTCTGGCGTTCTTCTTCCATAATTTCTTTTTTCTTTTTCCCCATCGCTCGGCGGAGCAAATCCGCTCGCCCAAGAGAATAGCCAGCAAGATCACGGGCAATCTGCATAACTTGTTCCTGATAAACAATAATCCCGTAGGTGGATTTAAGAATAGGCTCCAACTTAGGGTGCAGATATGTGATGTTACCTCCGAGTTTTCGGCGGATAAACTCCGGGATTTGTTCCATGGGGCCGGGTCGATATAAGGCCACAACTGCGATAATGTCATCAAAGCACGTCGGCTTAAGTTCCTTTAGAATCGCGCGCATACCTCCACTTTCCAGCTGAAAAATCCCGGTACTGTTTCCCGAAGCCAATAACGTATACGTCTGAGGATCATCTAAAGGTAAAGTTAGTAAATCCAGTTTTAAACCTCGCGTCTCTTCAATCCGTCGCACAGCCTCTTGCAAAATAGTTAAGTTTCGCAAACCCAAAAAGTCCATCTTCAGAAGCCCAATTTCTTCAACCGCTTTCATCGGAAATTGGGTCATGACAAAGTCCTCTGACGACGTCCTCTGAAGTGGAAGATAATTCATAAGGGGTTCTTTGGAGATCACGATCCCTGCGGCATGCGTTGAAGCATGTCTGGTCATGCCTTCCAGTGACCGGGCTAGGCTATAGAGCCTTTTAATCTCTTCATCCTCTTCAACCATACGTGCTAAATCAGGGGATACACTCAAGGCTTTGTCTAAGGTCATGCCTAAATCACTTGGAATAGCTTTCGCAACCTTATCGACTCGGGCTAAGGGGATTGCCAAAACTCGCCCTCCATCTCTGATCGCTGCTTTAGCTCCCATAGTTCCAAAGGTGATAATTTGGCACACTTTATCCGCACCATATTTTTCGGTCACATAGCGGATAACACGTTCTCGGCCTTCAGGGTCAAAATCTATGTCAATATCCGGCATCGAAATTCGTTCCGGATTTAAAAAACGTTCAAAAAGAAGATCATGACGTAACGGCTCAACCGAAGTGATCCCTAGTAAATAAGCGACCATGCTTGCTGCCGCAGACCCCCTCCCTGGTCCAACAGCCACACCATTTTCTTTAGCAAAACGGCAAAAATCTGAAACAATCAGAAAATACCCCGAGAAACCCGTTTGGAAGATAACCTTGAGCTCATAGTCCAAACGTTCACGTTCCTCTTTTGTCATTTGGGGATAGAAACGTGGAAAAGCCTCGCGGCATTCAGCCTCAAGGAAGCCATCTAACGTATACCCTCGTGGTACCTCGAAGACGGGTAAAAGATTCTCTCCAAAATTAAAATCAACCGTACATCGATCCGCAATTCGACCTGTGTTTTCTAACAATTCAGGGTGTTCTCCAAACAATAGGGCCATCTCATGTTCCGATTTGAGGAAGAATTCCTGACTGGAAAAACGCATCCGCGCGGTATCCACTAAGGTTTTGCCGGTCTGGATACAAAGTAAAGCATCTTGAACGAAAGCATCCTCACGGTTAACATAATGAACGTCATTGGTTGCCACCATGGGAATTCCAGTGCGTTCGTGCACCATCCACATTCCTGCAATAACTTTGCGTTGCTCCTCTAAACCATGGTCTTGGATTTCGAGAAAGAAATTTTCTTTTCCAAAAATTTGCTCATACTCCAGGGCGCTTTGAACAGCCATCTCCAATTGATCCTGAACTAAATAATCTGCCACTTCTCCTGCTAAACAGGCGCTTAACGCAATGATACCCGCAGCATGCTCGCGAAGAATTTCTTTATCTACCCTAGGTTTATAATAAAAACCTTCTGTATGAGCCATAGAGACCAACCGTATTAGATTGCGATACCCTTGCTCATTTTCAGCTAAAAGGACCAAATGGCGATTGGTATCGTCCTTCCCCGGCCTCCGATCCGTCCGCTTATTTGGGGCAACATAGACTTCGCACCCAATAATCGGTTTAATACCTTCTTTACGGCAAGCTTTATAGAAGTCGATAATACCATACATGACTCCATGATCAGTAATGGCCAAAGCCGACATTTTTAACTCAACCGCACGTTTGACCAGGTTTTTGATTCGTGCTGCTCCGTCGAGTAAGCTAAATTCCGTATGATTATGAAGGTGGACAAACCCAAACTTAGTATCATCAATACTCTCTATATTCACAAGGTTCACCATCCTCCCTATATATGTATCTTAACAAATATATGTGTATCTTAAAACACTACTACATACATTGTATTATTACTTGTTTACGTAGTAATTAGCAAACATTATTTTAATATGTCGTTTTCAGAGACATTACCATAATGACGATTATCCAACAGTTTAAAATACACAAATAGTTTCTATCCTACGAGAGTTTCGCTGACCTTCCATGTGTTCTGGAATACGCAGAACACATGGTAATTAGCAATGATAAGATTTAAACGTAGTAAGGAAATAAGGATAGATCATCCCTCTACCAAAACAATCTTCATGTGAAGAGTTTCCAATGAAGCGAATCTTGTCTAATCGTGTACACATAGGATTGCTTCCTGACTATTATTTCAAAGTATAAACTTTAGTGTCCACTTATATTTAGGCGTATAAAACCCCCCTACCATAAGGGGGGTTTTATACGCTCAGGCACCTATATCCTATGAGCACACTCAAAGTACAGTTTGTAAAGGCATTGTCCGTTCTTTCTCTAAAGGGCTGTTTCGCTGACCAGTTTCTTATCACCAATCCTAGCCGTCATCAAACCTTTGGCAACGACAGCATTATCAACCGTTACTTCTACCTCAATATTACAATGTTTTTTAGCAACTAAAAGAAGTTTGGCAGTGACTTTAATTTCTGTCCCTACTGGAAGCGGTTGAAGTTGATAGAGCGTAAAATTTTCGGTGATCGCATTGAGTCGATACTTCTTACGCAATCCAATATAACCAGCCATATTCATAACCGTAACGATTACGCCACAGCTGGCAGAACCATAGTCATCAACCATAGAATTAGTAATTTCACCTTCGATAGAGAGATGTTCTGAATCATCAACAAATCGAAACCCGCTTAAGACGAGATTGTCCACTGTTTCACCAAACTGAGGTTGTTTCTGAACTTGCTGGTAGGCTTCAATAACATCTTGCAAGCTAATGATTCCAATCAGTTTATCCTGATCAACAACTAAAGCATTTTCCCATCCTTCCCAAACCATGATCCGGGAAATATGGGTAACGGGATCATCACGCCCTACGAGAAAAGGGTTCGCATTCATGACATCTTTAATTGGCGTTTTCACATCTACTCCGGCAACGTCTACAGCCGTCACAATTCCAACAAGTGTCATGTCAGCTTCTACGACCGGAAACCGACTGTGGTCGGTGTTTTGTGAAAGTTCGTGCCAATTTTCAACCGTTGCATCTACCTTCAGATAACTTACGTCTTTAACCATAATATCTTCAACTAAAATAAGTTCTTTCTGGATTAATCGATCATAGAGAGCTCGATTAATCATCGTTGTGACAGCAAAGGTATCGTATGGGGATTGAATAATTACTAATTCTCTTTGGCGTGCTAAAGCCATTACCTCTTCATCCGGTTCCAAGCCTTCTGAAATTAACAATGAAGCGTTGTGTTTCAAGGCACAAATTTGAGCATCACGACGGTTACCGACAATGCATAACGCTCCGTCTTCCAAGTAGCGTCCCATTGCCTCTAATTCCATCGCTGCGATGATAAATTTATTTGGAGAGCGATCAAGATGTTCAAAACCACAGATAACAACCCCTTCGACGATCTGTGATACTTCCCGCAACGTCAGGTCCTCAATTTGTCGCTCTTTGACCCCTTCAATTCGAATCGTTCCTACTTTAGGAATTGAACGAACAAATCCTTTGGCCTCTGCTTCCTTGATAGCCCGATAAGCTGTCCCTTCGCTAACGTCTAACTCTTTGGCAATGAAACGTACCGAAACTTTACTACCAATAGCCAGATCTTCAATGAAGGTTAAAATTTGTTGATGCTTTGTCAACTAAAAACGCTCCCTACTTGTTTCTATCCAAGCTATTATTATATCATAAGTTTCATTAATCAACCACGCTATTCATTTCTTCGTCGCCTCTGGGTCATAAGCCCTCCGATTTTTCCTGCTTCCTTGGCGCTTAAAGAATGCCATCCATCACTGTGTATCTGTTCGAGCAAGCCCAATTCGGCGGCAATCTCCATCTTCAATGGTTCTAACGGATCTATTCGCCTTACCTTAGGTTTTGACTGTTTCATTCTAGATTCTCCCCCTGCTCATGATATTAAAATCTTCTTCATAATGCGGGCAGTTCGGTCCCCGTTCTCCTAGAATGTGTTCCAAACGACAACGGCCATCAATTCCATAGAGACAACGCATTGAACATGGTTTTCTTGTCATTAAATCATCTCCTCAGTTTAATTAATAATTATCTCTCCCCAATTTAAAGCTTTACCATTTCTGCAGAAAAATATCCCGCTTGAAAATCAAGCGGGATATCAATTTAAACTAGGTTTTAAACTTCAAACATCTCACCGGGCTTTAACACCTTACCTTGACTCTCCGGAGCTCTGCGCTGAAGAAGATGCAAGAACTCCCTCACATCCTGGGCGATGAGTGGAAACGTGTTATAGTGCATGGGAATAACTACTTTCGGTCGTAAGAATTGTGAGGCATGAACAGCCTCCTCGACACCCATGACAAAATTATCTCCGATCGGAAGCATGGCAACTTCGAGTGGATGCCTCAATCCGATGAGCTCCATGTCACCAAACAATCCAGTATCTCCCGCATGGTAAAGCCATTTACCTTCGATTTTTAGCAAAAATCCACAAGGAGGACCGACGAAAATCATGTTTCCTCCCTCAGGATCTTCAATCCCAGACCCATGTAAGGCATGCGTTAACTTAACCCATCCAAAGGGGAACAGGCGCTTTCCTCCAATATGCATAGCATGCGTCTTTGCACCCTGACTTTGACAATAAGCTGCCAACTCAAAAACTGCAATAATGATAGCCCCTGTCTGCTTGGACAATTGTATTGCATCTCCCAAATGATCTCTATGCCCATGAGTAACCAGAATCGCATCAAGTTGAGTAAAGTCTTCGGGCTTAGCTGTTGTGCTGGGATTCCCTGTCAAAAAGGGATCAATAAGGATTCTTCCCGCTTCTCCTTCAATTTCGAAGCAGGCATGTCCATGGAAATGGATGCGCATTCTTCGACCTCCTACGTAATTTTTAAACGGCTAGCGTAATTTTGAAGTATTTCCCAGGCGCGAGGATAACTGAGGTTCATTTCCCATAAAGCGACTCCCCCTATTCCCATGCTTAAGGCAAGATCCAGTTTGTCTTTTAAACTACGCGGATCTTCGAAGTACACAGTATGACGCACTCCTCTCGTCTCATAACGAAAAAACGTGCTATGTTGATTTCCGTCCCATTGTAACGGGGCCCCGTGACGTCGAGCTAGCTCAGTGGCCCTGAGATAGCTAATAACTTGAGCTCCCCCTCGCTCTGACCAGTCATACCCATAGAGAGGAATTCCCATATAGATTTTTTGACGTGGAATAGTGGCTATCGCATAATTCAACATTTCGGTAACCCAGGGAATAGAAGCAACTGATCCGGGAGGACTTGCTGACCAATGTTCTTCGTAAGTCATAATGATCACCTCATCGACAGCCTGACCGATTGCCTGATAATCAAACGCGCCCTTCCACGGATCCGTCGGATCGCTGGCCGACTTAGCCGGAACATCAATCGTGACCAGGAAATTGGCTTGTCTAAACTTAGTAGACCACGATTGTATGAACTGGCTATATAGGGAACGGTCTTCAGGCGCTGCTTTCTCTAAATCGAGATTGACCCCATCAAGCTGATACTCAACCAAGATGTTTCTTATGTTCTGCCAAACGAGGTTAGCGAAGTCTTGTTCGCGTATTAAACGTCCGATTAAAGCAGTAGAAAATTTTCCTTGCTGGTTTAGATTACTAACTGTTAAAAGGACCTTGGTTCCCATGGTATGAGCTTCATTAACTAAACTACGACTTGGACGCCCATCAAGCGTTCCATTATTCAAAATTGCTATCTGAAAAAGAGCTAATTGGTTTATACTTCTCCCGAATCGTTTAAGATAAGGATAACCTTTTGCTTGTTCGTTTAAACCATTATAGAAGCCAAACACATTTAATGGCATACTTATACCCCCTTTCCGACCATCATATGCATGGAGAGAAAAAGAAGTGTAAGCATACTGTTTGAGAAGGGAAATGTTTATAATAGCTTATTTTGAATGACGTCGACTGAAAACCGCCAGCATCGCCGTTCGACGCATAATAATGATAATAAGCAATGTAAAAACTACCAATAAAACTGCTAATGCCCAAATCCACTGTCCCTTCGCCCCGAGCACGGCAGCCACACCAAAGCAAGCACTCATCCCATACATTGAAAGCACAGCCTGACGGTGAGTCAAGCCAGCGTCCAGTAAACGATGATGCACATGCCCTCGGTCAGCGGTCGCCATAGACTGCCCACGTAGTTTTCGACGAATAATGGCAAAGGTTAGGTCTGTGACTGGCATGCCTAAAATCAAGAGCGGGAAAACCAAGCCCAAAATTGTCGCTGTTTTGAGTAGACCCATGATCGAAACTCCACCAATAATGTACCCAAGGAACATACTACCTGAATCACCCATAAACACACGCGCTGGAGGGAAATTGAAAAACAGAAATCCTAGAAGCGCACCTGCTAAAGCCATCGTAAGATGAGCAGGGGCTGTCGATGTTTGAACAATCTGGTTAGCTGACCAAAATAGCAATAACGCCACCATAAAGCAAATTCCGGCAGCTAGTCCATCCAGACCATCTGAAATATTAACCGTGTTCACTAAGCCGACCACCCAAAAGACCATTAAAATAAGGCCAATTGCACTAAGACCATGCAACGCGAAATCAAATGTTCCAAAAAACGGCAAAGACATATTATTCATGGAGAATTTAAAAAGGAGAAGTAATGCTGCCGCTAAGATTTGCCAGAATAACTTTACCAAGGGGCGCATTCCATAAATATCGTCCCAGATTCCAACGATCATAATGATAGTGCTTCCGATGAATAACCCCCATATTTGCATAATCGACAAGGCATCCATTGAATAGGATTTATCCCATATAAATATAACTAAAGCCGAAACCCAAAAAGCAGCATATATCGCTATTCCTCCGAGACGAGGGATCGGGCGGTTATGGACATGCCGCCCTCCCGGATACGCAATGGCTCCCCACTTTTTCGCTAACTTCATAGAAATCGGCGTAGCAAGCACCGCAACCACTAAGGCCGTGAGAAAAGTTAACGCAAATGTCATGATTGTTCCTCCAACGCCTCCGCTTCACGTTTAGCCCCTGTATTTCCAACTCTGGGTGCCATTTTCTCTGCTCCTTTCCTTATACAAGACCCGAGAAACCCCATTGGCGCAATACCTCGTAAACAACAACCGCTACAGTATTCGATAAATTTAAAGACCGAGCTTCCGCAAGCATCGGTAGCCGAATGGCTGTATCAGGATAACGTGCCAAAATTTCCGGAGCCAATCCCTTGGTTTCTTTACCAAAAAGCAGGTACCCTCCAGGCTGATACTCAATATCTGTATGAGCTCGTCCACCCTTTGTCGTTGCTAGATATCTAGGCCCCTCAGGGTTCTTTTCTTCGAACTCCCTAAAATTTTCATAAATGACTATATCGAGAAAGTGCCAGTAATCTAAGCCGGCACGTTTAAGGTGCTTGTCATCGATGCTAAACCCTAAAGGTTTTACCAAATGAAGTGTTGCTCCAGTTGCAGCGCAAAGCCGAGCCACATTTCCCGTATTCGGTGGGATCTCTGGCTCAACCAGGACGATATTTAGCCGTTTGTTCAAAACTTTGGTTCCCCTTTCAGTGACACCCTGTGCAGTTTCCACGACATCCCGGCGAGCAGCTACCGCCCCCAGTCCCTCCGGAGACTCCGAGACTTGCGAACCCTGAGATTTGCTTCATAAGCCCGGCGTGCCCACACTCAACACACTTTAGCAATTCACCGTTTTCTCCCATCCTACACAATTCTGTTGTCAGAACTCCACAGCTCGGACACCCGAATTCATACATAGGCATTAATGATACCTCCCAGTTATTAAGTTCTACTTGCTGGCCATGACTCAACGAAGATGTTCGAGGTTCAAACCTCGTCATGGCTTCCTATTCAACTATTATAACCTGAAATTATGCCAAACCCAACCTATATTACGAAACATTGTATTTCTGCCAATTTTAAATAAGATATTTTGTATACTTTAAGTAAAACCATAGATGTTCCCTGCAGTTTTTGGTAATGTTAATATTACAACAAAGGAGGAATTATCATGGGGCAAAACCTAACTCAGAAAATACTTACATCGCACTTAGTTGCCGGTGACTTGAAAAAAGGAAACGAAATCGCTCTTCGGATTGATCAGACGTTAACTCAAGATGCTACAGGAACAATGGCTTATTTGCAATTTGAAGCCATGGACCTTTCTAGAGTTCAAACCGAGTGCTCGGTGAGTTATATAGATCATAATACCCTTCAAACCGGGTTTGAAAATGCGGATGATCACGCCTTTCTGCAGAGTGCAGCCGCGCGTTTTGGGGCATATTTTTCCCGTCCTGGAAACGGAATTTGTCATCAAGTCCATCTTGAACGCTTCGCCAAACCCGGGAAAACTCTGCTTGGATCAGACAGTCACACCCCCACTGCTGGTGGTATGGGAATGCTCGCCATGGGCGCCGGGGGGCTTGATGTTGCCGTAGCGATGGGCGGAGGTGCTTTTTATCTGCCAAACCCCAAGGTCCTTCGGGTCTGGCTTACCGGTCAACTCTCTGATTGGGTTTCCGCTAAAGATATTATTTTAGAAATACTTCGCACTCTCACGGTAAAAGGGGGCGTCGGGAAAATAATCGAATACGCTGGACCGGGCGTGAAGACCCTTACTGTCCCAGAACGGTCAACCATCACAAATATGGGAGCAGAATTAGGTGCGTCTTCTTCAATCTTTCCCAGTGACGAACAGACGCTTCGTTTTTTAGAAGCCCAGGGGAGAGCTCAAGATTTTGTCCCTCTTTCTGCTGATGAGGATGCTACTTATGATGAAGAACTGAAAATTGATCTTTCCTTGCTTGTACCGATGGTGGCCCAGCCCCATAGTCCAGATAATGTGGTTTCTGTAAGTGAGCGATCTAACCTCCCCGTGCAGCAAGTAGCCATCGGAAGTTGTACGAACTCTTCATATCAAGACTTAATGCGTGTTAGTCAAATCCTTAAAGGAAAACGTGTTCATCCGGGCGTAAGCTTAGTAATTTCTCCTGGGTCCCGTCAAGTCTTAAGTATGCTTGCCAACAATGGCGCCTTAACAGACCTCATTGATAGTGGAGCACGTCTTCTTGAATCCACCTGCGGTCCATGTATCGGCATGGGGCAGTCTCCCGTATCTAAAGCCGTCTCGGTTCGAACTTTTAACCGCAATTTTGAAGGGCGCAGTGGAACGCAAGATGCTTCGGTCTTTCTGTCCAGCCCGGAAGTCGCGGCTGCCTGTGCCTTGACAGGATTTTTAACCGATCCCCGAACGTTGGGACTCCCACCCTCCGTAAATTTTCCCGAACGCTTTAGAATTGATGACAGCATGATTTTGCCACCTGGTGATCCTGAAACCCCGATTCGACGCGGTCCCAACATTCAACCACTTCCCCTGGCTCCTGCGCTGGATGATATGCTAGACTTACCTATTATTTTGAAGCTTGGAGACAATGTGACAACAGACGACATCATGCCCGCCGGGTCCAAGATACTCCCCCTCCGTTCGAACATCCCGGCAATTTCTGAATATACCTTCCACAAAATCGATGCTCAGTTTGCTGCTAAGGCCAAGGCCTTAAAGCAGAGTATCATCGTTGCCGGCCATAATTACGGCCAAGGTTCAAGTCGAGAACACGCTGCCCTTGCTCCCATGTATCTGGGACTACGCGCTGTTTTGGCCCAGAGTTTTGCTCGCATCCATCGTGCTAACCTGATTAATTTTGGCATTCTTCCTCTGACCTTTGTCAATGAGCAAGACCTCGAGCGCCTTCACTCAGAAATCATTTTACACTTAGTCAACTTGCATCAAGCAATTCAAACTCCTGACTCTTTTGCTCTGACTATTGATAAAGACTCAAACCCGGTTTGGGTCAGACATGATCTCACTGAACGTCAAGCCAAGATCCTTCTTGCCGGGGGCCTTTTGAATTCGACCAAATATTCTGTTAGTGTTTGATAGCCAAAGCTTGTTCTGTTATATAAAAGCATGATATGATGTTTTTATATTTAGAAAAGAGGTGTATTTCATGCTCACTGAAGAGGATCGTAAACTACTCAAACTCATTGAGGAGGATTGCCGATTAGCACCTGAGGCACTTTCCATTCAAACCGGATTGACGCCTGAATACATCACTCAACGAATCAGCGATTGGGAAAAAGAAAAGGTAATTGTCCAGTATCAGCCGCTGATCAACTGGGAGAGAACCGGTGATGTATTAGTATCCGCCCTTATTGAAGTTAGAGTCTTACCGCAGCGGGGCTATGGTTTTGACAAAGTCGCTAAACGGTTGCAAAAATATCCCGAGATCAAGTCCTTATTTCTAATGTCTGGAGCGTATGACCTAGCTCTGCTCATCGAAGGTAAAACAATGCAAGAAGTCGCACTTTTTGTAGCTGAAAAATTAGCTCCACTTGAACATATTCAGAGCACAGCTACCCACTTTGTGCTGCGCTGCTACAAGCAAGATGGGATCGAGCTTATGGGTGAGGAAGAGACGCTGCAACGTCTAGTGGTGTCGCCATGAATCGATATCTCGCCTCCCATGTCGAAAACCTCCCCCCCTCTGGAATCCGTAAATTTTTCGATCTTGTGGCAACGATGAAAGACGTCATATCTTTAGGGGTTGGGGAACCAGATTTTGTGACTCCCTGGATAGTACGCGAAAGTGGCATTTTTTCTTTAGAACAGGGACAGACCATGTATACCAGTAACGCCGGACTCTTTGAGCTGCGTGAAGAGCTTGCGCACCATTTAGCAACGACTTTAGGTCTTTCCTACAATCCACTCGATGAGATACTGATTACCTCTGGAGCGAGCGAAGCTGTTGACCTCGTGATGCGTGCCGTTCTCACACCTGGAGATGTTGTCTTAGTTCCTAATCCATCCTACGTATCCTATGGGCCTTGCGCGACATTAGCCGGTGCAAATGTCCACTACATTCCGACCCATGCTAAAGAAGATTTTCGTTTGCGCGTTGAAGACCTAGCCCAGGCATATACTCCCAAAGCTAAACTCCTTGTCCTTTCCTACCCAAACAATCCGACCGGGGCGATCATGAGTCGAGAGGATCTGCTCCCCATTGCGGACTTTGTGGCTAAACATGATCTTCTTGTTCTGGCCGATGACATTTATTCGGATCTCACTTATGGCGGAACGCATGTGTCTTTCGCTAGTCTACCCGGCATGCATGATCGAACTCTCTTTGTCAGCGGCTTCTCCAAATCCTACGCCATGACCGGCTGGAGAATTGGTTATGTTGCTGGACATAAAGACCTGATCGCCGGTTTGACAAAAATCCATCAATACACAATGCTTTGCGCTCCCATTATGGGCCAATTCGCCGCCTTAGAAGCGTTACGTTCTGCCTCCGAAGAGAGAGATGAGATGGTCAATGCCTATGACCGACGACGTCGCCTGATGGTCCACGGTTTTCGGCAGATGGGTCTTGACTGTTTCGAACCTTTAGGCGCTTTTTATGTTTTTCCTGAAATCACTAAAACGAAGATGACCTCTGAAGAGTTCGCCGAAGAGCTCTTAAAAGAAGAAAAAGTAGCTGTCGTTCCTGGGAACGCCTTTGGGCCTTCCGGCGAAGGACATATTCGCTGTTCATATGCTTATTCTACCGAGCAGCTTCAGGAAGCCCTCAAACGCATTGCTCGTTTTGTGCAACCTCGCATTAGTTAAACTTTGGACAATCAGAAAAGGGGCTGTGCTAAAACTTGTTACTATATTTTTCACATCCCCACTTTTGCTTCTATATCATCAAAACACAAGCGTCCTTACTCCACTTTAATAGTGAAATGAGGACGCTTATTGATTGTTGTAACCACTTGAAATTTTGGAGACTGAGTTTTCACACATCCCCTTTTTTGTTGTGGGATGGTTCTTGCTTCAGATTCAGATTCGCTCCAATGAAGGAAGTTTCAATAGCTTTGAGGGTCGACGGGGAATCGACTGGACTTGCAAGAGGGGACTTTGTTCTTGCTTGCCTCCCGTTAGAGATATGAGGAAATAATGGGGGGTATTGATTTATCTTTTTTGTGTTCTGACAACCAAGGTTTTAAACGACAGTCTTGAACATTTTGCATGGCTAAATAGGCATTTCTCTGAAGAACTGCTTTTCCACGCCACCCAGCCGCTGTTACTTGAAAGCGTTCCTGAAACTCTCTTTTAGATAAATTGAGAGTCTCGAGTAAATCTACTCCTCGTCGGTGCGAGAATGGGGATAAATCCGTTTGTTCTTCCTTAAGCCTTTTTTGATTGTGAGGACAAACGTCTTGGCAAGAGTCACAGCCAAAAATTCCCGTTCCCAGGCGCTTACACTCCTCGGGAGAAAGTGTCTCCTTACTTTGGGTAAGATAAGAGACGCAGTCTTTTGACGCAAATGGCTCTTTTCCTATGATGTGTGCCGGACATACTTCAACACAACTTTGACAGACTCCGCATTGATCGGAGATAGAACGGTCTGATGCAATCTCACGGTCCAACAGGAGTAGAGCTAAGACAACAAACGAGCCGTATCCTGGAATAATGAGCTGTTGGTTGCGGCCAATCCAGCCAATCCCGGCCCGAACTGCAAAAGCACGCTCAACAAGAGGCCCTGTATCCACTTGCCACCGAAGATTTCCCGGCCACCCGTTGGTACGCATAATATCTACCAGCCGATTTAATGTTTGCCGGAGAACACGATGATAGTCCTCGCCAACTGCTGAGCGTGCAATCACTCCCTCACCTTCTTGAGGAGGAAGTGTGTAAGGAAGCGGATAGGCTAAGGCTGTAATGGTCTGGCAATCTTGCCACCCCGCCTTCGGATCAATCCGTTGCTTAACTTCCTTCCCCTCAAAAGGTGTAGCTAACCCTCGATCAATTCGGGCCTGTAGCAATTGATCTAACCCGTCCACTGGTTCGGCCGAAGTAAATCCAATTGCTACAAAACCTAATTCACATCCCCATTTTTTTATGTTTATTTTCCAGTGCAGTTGTTCATCTGAATCCATGTTTCCTCCTCGAAATGAATGTAAGTATAATTATCAAATATTAGAAATTCATTTAGATCTATGTAACCTGACTAGCTCTTTCTAATTCATTTATAATTCTGTCGACCATAGCATAAGTTTCTTTTAAACGCCCAACATTGAAAAGACAAGTATCCTCAAATATTTCTCGTATATTTCCTACAATATCCTGATATTCTGAGTTGGAAAATTTATGTAACAGATCAATCGCTAAGAGTTCGCAAAACCAAATTCCCTCCTTATAAAAAAAACGCCGAATTCAATAAATCGGCGACAAAATTTTTGTTCGGTAACTCGGCTATCTTCCACTCTAAGGTGTGGGGGACCAGTGGCTTTGTCCTCAACAGTAGCTAAAAGGAGTTGAACCTATCCCTCTAATCTTCCAATGTATTAAACTTATTTACTTGCTCTAAAGTAAGCGTAAGTCATCGGATCGCCTTCTTGAAGGATCTCCCCAGCGGTAACGTCAGCAAGAAACAACGTATGTGTCCCCGCATCCAGTTGCCCCACGACCGAGGCTTCCATGGTTACAAGCACATCATTAAGCAAAAGAACTCCTGACTCTCCACGATGGACAGCCAAACCCTCAAACTTGTCGACATCGCGACCTGTTCGATATCCAAACCTGCGCGCATAATCGTGACCAGTTTGATTAAGCACTGAAACGCCAAACTTCTCACTCTTTTGGATTAATTCATGGGTATAATTTAATTTATTGATCCCAATGGCTAATCTGGCTGGCTCTGCTGTGATTTGGAAACAGGTGTTCGCACATTGACCATTGTCCCGTCCTTCAGCCTGTGCTGTAATAATATAAAGGCCGTACGAAATTCGGTAGAGAGCTTGACGAATAGCTGCTTCTCTATCCGACGGAACTACTATTGGCTTAGCGTTTGATTTTACTTCAGGGGACATATTTGCTTCATCCACTTGAGATACAAGTTCAAAAAAACTTGCATCTGCACCACAAATTGGACAGATGTCTGGTGGATTTTCGCCATTATGGATATAACCACATACGGTACAGCGCCATTGTTTTTCCATTGAAGCCCCTCCTTATTTAAACAAAAATAACATTATAATTGTTCTAGGTCAAGATTATTTTTCCTGAACTCACAATTTATTTATATGGATCCGATAGTGACCTCTCCGTTGCTATGTTCGATTTCTAAACTCTTATAATTTCTTATTCCATAATAGTCTATACTCACGTTCAAGCAATTGAGGGTCGGTCAGTTCATACTTAGCGTTCATCATGGCTTGCCGGCGAACCTGTTCTTTTAACTGACCGAAACATTCTCCTTTAAGCCCTTTTTCACGGGCAAATTCTTCAAAACAAGACCAATCAAGTTGATTCGACCGCTCAGTTATAAAGACGCAAGCATCTCTTATTTCACCCTGGATCCAGTCTAACCATTCTAAATTTTTTTGAGAATACTGCTTCCCGCCAAGGAAATCTGCTCGCCACAAAACAAGCAAATTTTCTACTTTTTGTATCTCAAAATCATGTCTATTCCAACCGATCTCCCAAGCAAAGCGTCGGGCCTTATTACGAACCTTGGTTTCTGACCCTTCCTCTCTTAATTCACTCATAAAAGTCAGAGTTCCCATCATATGGTGCCCTACCAAAAAAAGGAGTTCTTTTTCTCCAAGTCTTCCGCCAGGAAGAACCATAGACCATCGGAAGCGTGGCAAAATTTCTTTGACTAAGCGGGCACTTTCCCATTCGTGTTGTAGAAAGTGTCGCTTACCTTCAGGGATTAACTTAAAACTTTTATCTTGCGAAGATTGAGCTGCTTTGATGCGTTTTACAACAATTGTATCTGGATAATTGTCTAACAGAGCCCCGTGGACTTCTACCTCTTTGTTTCTCCACCGCTCTAGGTTTTTCCCAACTAACTTAAATTCATCTATTTTATAGCCATGATGCAGTAAATGAATAGTTCCCCACGCGTAACATTCCCGACTAGCTGTTTCCCATTTTCCTAGATCATGAAATAAGGCAGCTAAACGTAACAACACTAGAGGAGGTGTATTTTTCACGACATGCCTAGTATGTTCCCAGGCATCTTTTGTATGATAACGATTTTGTACTAATCCTTTTAGCCTAGCCAGTTCAGGGATATAAGTTCGAAAATACCCCAAGTCATCAAGAAGTTCTAAGGACTTGTCAGTATCATCCAAAATAAGGATTCGACCAAATTCCTCGGTTACTCGCTCCAGTGAGACTTCACGCATCTGTGGTACATGATCAACTGCAGATCGCCAAGTCTCCTGCTCGATTTCCAAGCCGTAACGAACGGCTAAGCGAATGAGGCGTAGAATCCTTAGCGGATCTTCTTTAAATCGATCTGCCGCATGCCCACATGCTTTCAGTCGTTTGGCATGTAAATCGTGAAGCCCGCTTAACGGGTCTTGGATTTCTCCTGTTCGAACATCTTGATAAATAGCATTTAAAGTAAAATCTCTACGTAGAGCATCCGTTGCAACCTCTCCGGAAAAAGACGCGATATCTACTCGTTCTGTTCCTCGGAATAAGCTGACCGTCTGCTGCTTGGCTCCTATTCGATGAGGTATATAACCCCAATCAGATAACATTTTATCTATTTCCTGGAGAGAGAGTGCTATAACCGCATCCACATCTTTAGAAGGAATCCCCAATTGAGCATCACGAACAGCTCCTCCAACAATATAGACTGGTCTTAGTTCACTGAGTCTCTTCAGGATCTCCTGCTGAAAAGATGTGCCGATCATTAACTCCCTCCATTCTTTACTATTTTGGGTTACACTTATGTTACTCTGCTGCTATTCTTACATACAAACCTTATTTTCAAGCGTAATTAAACAAAGATATTTTCTCCAACGGATTCTTTTCTACTCGTAAATGAAATAACATATCACAATTTTAAACAAGGCGAAACCCATATAAGAGCTAAGCCTTGTTGATACTATAACCACGGGCACTTTGCCATCCATGGCGGTGCTCTGATCTCGAAAGTCCTGTTCCACTCTTAGCAGCGTCTAAGGTATAGCTGAAGCGGTCGCCTTTGCCAAGGCTTGAACCAGCCAAGTTTGCTTTAACAGAGCACTGTGATCTTGGGCCCTATTTTAATATGCCATGCGCTTTCCGGCCCATGTTCACCATCAAGATCCGAGAAAATTGGGCGATCGGTAGAAACTATTAATTCAGAGCTTAGAAATTTTTTTACTTTTTCATCGTCTGCTTTTTCGCCTCGCCAAACGTTTAAGAGCAGACGAACCGTCTCGGGCCAGCCTGCCGATGGAACCATTAAAATATCCAGCTTTCCATCGGTCAGAGATGCCCTAGGTACAAGCTTCCTAATTCCCCCCACCGAGAGACCATTTGCGACCATAAACAAAACGACCTCTTCGATATATCGTTTTCCATCATGCTCAAACTCGACACGAAAGGGGCGAAAAGAAGGAAGGGTCTCCAAACCTTTAAGAAAATAAGCTAATTGCCCGAGTGTATTTTTAACACGCGTATCTACCTTTTGAGAAACATCTGTTAAAAGACCCGCGCTGGCAACATTAACAAAATAACGATCATTAACTATACCTGTATCGATTTCAAAGGCTTTTCCCGTGGCAATAACTTTGCACGCTTCAGGAATACTTTTCGGTAAATGTAACGCGTAAGCTAAATCATTTGCCGTTCCCACGGGCAAAATACCAAGTGCAGGACGTTGTTCTGGAGAAATATTCATCAACCCGTTGACCGCCAGATGAATACTGCCATCTCCCCCGGCAATAACTATCTGATCCACATCCGTACTTTGAATCGCGATTTGTTCAATATCTTGGGGAGATCCTGCCCTGTGTACACAAACTTCATGTCCGCTTTCTTGAAAAATACGAATCACGGTATCAAGTTGCCCAGTTAATTTACGCCGCCCAGCATTTGGATTATAAACTAAACGTAATCGCTTACCTTTCATGTCCTTTTTTAATCGACTCCTTACTTGCTTACTTCTTTTTTATGTAACTGGCGAACCTTTGTATTCAGGACCCGTAGGTTCGTACTACTACATTAGTTTTCTGAACCCCTTTACAAAATGGGAGACCCAAAGTCGGTTCCCGCACATCTTGTAAGCACTAAGACTTTAGATTCTCCGGGTTCAAGGCCTCAAGCTCAGGCAAGACAAATCGCCCATCTTTTCGAACCAACCTCTTATCAAAATAAATCTCACCACCACCATATTCTGGTCTTTGAATACATACCAAGTCCCAGTGGATAGCAGATTTATTTCCATTGCTACAATCATCATAACTGGCCCCAGGCGTAAAATGGAAGCTTCCGTCAATCTTTTCATCGAACAATGTGTCTTTCATGGGCGTTTGAATAAACGGATTCACCCCGATAGCAAATTCACCAACGTAACGTGCCCCATCATCGGTATTAAAGACAGTTTCAATCCGTTCTGAATCGTTCGAGGTCGCCTTAACAATCTTGCCATCTTTAAATTCCAACACGATGTTTTCATAGGTAAACCCTTGATAAAGCGATGGCGTATTATAACTAATCCGTCCATTGACAGATTCTTTAACAGGTGCTGAAAATATTTCTCCATCCGGGATATTGACATGTCCATCACACTTGATAGCAGGCATTCCTTTAATAGAGAAGATCAAATCAGTTCCTGGTCCAATGATGTGTACCTGATCAGTTTTTTCCATCAGCGCCTTCAGCGGCTCCATAGCTCTTGACATCTTTGAATAGTCCAAGTTGCAGACATCGAAGTAAAAATCTTCGAAGCCCTCAATGCTCATATTCCCTAACTGCGCCATAGAAGCATTCGGATACCTTAATACACACCAGCGGGTATGGGCCACCCTTTGCTCTGCATGCACAGGTTTCAGGTAGTGGGACGCATAAGTTCTCATGGCATCACTCGGGACATCAGCCCATTCGTTCGCATTCTCTCCTGCCCGAATTCCAATAAAAGCCTGCATCTCCTTCATTCGAGCGAGATCCCAGCGAGTCATGGCTTCTGCCTGCTCCACCGTAAATTCTTTCAATAGTTCACGCTGTAGGGTATTATTGATGGTAGACAAAAATGGCAAACCACCAGCTTGATAGGCATAACGAACAAGAGCTTGAGCTAGTAGAATGTCTTGTCCGATCACTTCAATAAGGATTTTCTCGCCTGGTTGAAGTGCAATCGAGTAATTAATTAATGAATTAGCGAGTTTTTCTATGCGAGGGTCTTTCACCTTTGGGCCTCCTTAACCATGTTTAATCCAATCAAGACTTTTAAAGAAGTTATATTCTTCATACTTCATAATTTTCCTTTTTATCATGACTTCTACGTTAAAAAGTCTATTGATGCATCTATGTAAAGGTTACTATTACGAGGAGGAATAATTATGAACGTGAACGCACAACATTCTTTATGGGAATACCGATTGCAACCGGAGGATTCCGGTCAGAAATATATAAGTATTCTACTCCACAAATTTCATTTCTCGCTCAAGTTATTACAACGGTTAAAGCAGGGAGAACACGTTTGGGTTAATGGAAACTTCACTTATTTAACGGCGCGGGGCAAAGAAGGAGAAACATTATCCATCCAGCTTTCTTCTGATGAGGAAACCAACCTTCTCGGAGAAGATCTCCCACTCCATATTCTCTATGAAGATGAATACCTTTTAGCGGTTAATAAACCTGTGGGTCAAGTGGTTCATCCGACACACCGTTATCTCACAAGCACTTTAGGAAATGCCGTCATTGGCTACTGGGAACGCAAGGGGGAGTATCGTCTGTATCGTCCCATTCACCGGATAGATCGCAACACCTCTGGTGTTGTCGTCATCGCCAAAAATCAATTTGCCCATCAACAACTTGCCTGGCAACTGGAGCGTGGACAAATCCACAAACGATACTTCGGATTTGTTACAGGAGTTGTACCCACAAATGAAGGTACCATCAACGCCTCCATTGGATTTGCCCCCGATAGTTTTATCAAACGCCAAATCCAGCCCGATGAGCAGCCTAATGGTCAGCCAGCACGAACCCATTTCAAGGTCATCCACCGCTATCCCGCTGCCACTCTTCTTGAATTCATCCTTGAAACTGGACGCACGCATCAAATCCGCGTTCACTGTGAAGGCTTTGGACACCCCCTGCTCGGGGATGATCTTTATGGTGGTGATACCACTCTTCTTTCCCGTCAAGCCTTACATTCCTCAAAGTATGCTTTTCTACATCCTGCTACAGGTCTCCCCATAGTCATCCAAGCACCCTTTCCTGGAGATCTTAGGGCATTGATGAAAAAGCTCACTTCTCTCTCAAATTCGGATGGCGTTATTATTTAAGAATTTGTTGCACTCTTCCAATTTGACCGTCCGTGAGTCTAACTTTAATTCCTCTGGGATGGGTCTGTGAGTTTGTCAAAATATCTTTAACAACTCCTCGTGTCAGTTTCCCAGTTTTTTGATCTGCTTTTAAAACGATATCAACGGTTACCCCTGCATAGATATTCTTCCTGGTCTGACCATCCATTCTGAAAACTCCCTCGAATTTTATGGTTAGGATAACGCTTGTGAAATGGAATTTATTTGAATATTAGCATATCATATCTTACTGGCTTACTTTTTCTCAAGAAGATCCCTGATCTCCGTAAGAAGTTGCACTTCTACACTGGGTACCACCGGAGCAGGTAGTTCTTCAGATTTTTTCCTATTTAACCGATTCATGACTTTTACGATTAAGAAAATGGCACCCGCAATTATTAAGAAGTCAAAAACCGCTTGAATAAAGTTGCCAGTGTTTATAGTAACTGCCGCTTTGATAACATTTCCTGAACTATCAACTACGGCATCTCTAAGCGACCATTTAATATCTGTAAATTTGATGCCTCCCACAATCAGACCAATCGGAGGCATAATTATATCTGCCACAAGGGACGATACGATTTTCCCAAAAGAGCTACCGATTATAATACCTACAGCTAGATCCATCACATTGCCTCTTGTCGCAAATTCTTTAAATTCTTTTAGTAAACCCATTAAAGTGCCCCCTTTAGTCTTGCTCAGTTAATATTAGCGTACCATTTTTGGTAATTGCAATTGTATGCTCGTATTGAGCGGATAAACTACCGTCTATAGTTCTAGCCGTCCACTGATTGTAGTCAATTTTCAATTGTTGTAAACCTATGTTTATCATGGGCTCAATTGTAAATACCATCCCCTCCCTAAGTCTCTCTCCCCTATTAGGGCGACCATAATGAGGAATTTGTAATTCTTCGTGCATGATTTGTCCAATTCCATGGCCCGTAAATTCGCGCACTACTGAGAATCCGTGAGCTTCAGCATGACTTTGAATTGCGTGGGATATGTCTCCGATTCGATTGCCGATGATCGCCTTTTCAATACCAATATAAAGACATTCCTTAGTAACTTTAAGAAGCTGTTCTACTTGCACCGATATTTGTCCAACTGGATAAGTCCAAGCAGAATCCGCGAGCCACCCATTAAGATTTACGACCATATCAATTCCCACAATATCCCCATCTTTCAGAGGGTTATTGCTTGGGAACCCATGACAGATTTCATCATTTACTGAAGCACAAGTTGCAAAAGCATACCCTTTGTACCCCTTCTGCTCGGCCTTCGCCCCGTGCGATTGGATGAAATCCTCGGCGAATTTATCTATTTCCAAGGTCGTTATACCCGGACGAATCATCGTTCGAAGTTCCCGATGACAGGCTGTCAATATCTTGGCCGCTTCTTGCATAAGAGCAATTTGTTTTTCTGTTTTAATTACAACCAATGTCTTCCTCCTCAAAATCGTTATAAAGGGAGTATAACCTATCCCTGAGTTTAGAATGCTTTACTACTAAACAGTTGTACCCAATACTTATTATAATACTTTATTAAGGAAGGTGCTTGTATCGTGCCCTACAAAGGGGATTGTTTTTCATTATTTTCTCGCCTTTCTAGATAAAGTTTAAGTTTATCTGACGCTTTTTTGTCTTATTCAATTCAATTCTATTATTTGATATTCCATAGACAATATATTATAACGTCTATGAAATATCAAATAATAAGGATGTGTTTCTTGTAGCGACCGCGAAATACAGAAGGAATTGGGCATTGGTAGCGCCTCTAAATTGAGTAATTCTCGAAAATAGAGATGTTTGTATTTTTTTAAAACTAATTACTAATAATATATTTTGAACATACATTTTCAAACTACTAACTTTATAGGGAAAGGGGTTGAATCCTTTGTTTAAAGGCATACCCGAGGTACTAGGAGAATCTTCTTTTTTGGGCTTAGTTCTTGCCGGTACAGCAGTCGTTGTATTGGCACCAACTCTGAAAAACGTTTTGCGTGGTGTGGCAGTTGCAACAGCTAAAGGTGTTGTATCGATTACAGAAGGTGGCGCTGCCTTAGCTTCTAGTGCTAAAGAAGGCTGGGAAGATGTAGTAGCTCAAGCCAAAGCTCAAAAAGGGATGACAAATCTTGATAAAGGTACTATAGTTGGCGCAGGAGCCGGCGGGGCTATAGGTGCTTCAATTGGTGGCATGACGGGACCTGCTGGAGCAGCAATTGGTGGCGGTTTAGGTGGAGTAACAGGAGCCTCCGTAGGAAGTGGAATGCCCAACCAAACCACTGATCTGAGCAATGATTAAGCTAAGGTTGTAAAAATTCAATAGCAAAAAAGGGATGTGTAAAACTCAGTCTCCAAAATTTCAAGTGGTTACAACAATCAATAAGCGTCCTCATTTCACTATAAAAGTGGAGTGAGGACGCTTGTGTTTTGATGATATAGAAGCAAAAGTGGGGATGTAAAAAATATAGTAACAAGTTTTAGCACAGCCCCTTTTGCTATTAAAACCATTTCTGGTAATAAGTATTGAATACTGTAATGACTGTTGCCATCTGTCCTAGAAAAGCTGCACTGACATTGTTAATCAAACCGCCCGCTCCAAGACCCAAACCTATGACGTTAATGCCAATAGCAAAATTTATATTTTGCTTCGCTACTTCTTTAGTTTTTTGTGCCAAGAGCATTGCCTCCACTAGAACCTGAGGATTCTGGGCACTAATTACAATTCCCGCAACTTTAGCCGCAGAATCTGCGCCCTTTTTACCCCAAGCAATTCCTACCTCTGCTTCCGACATAGCTAAGGCATCGTCAATCCCATCTCCTAACATGGCTACCTTGTGCCCTTGCATATTTAATGTTTTGATAAATTCAGCTTTTTTGTTTGGTGTCATTCCGGTATGGAATTCTACAATTCCTAATTGATTAGCAACAATCTCTGCCGCTTCAAACTCATCTCTTGTTAACAGTACTATTCTCCGTATTCCAAGTGCCCTGAGCTGTTCTATCGCTCCTCTTACCTCTGGCTTTATAGTTTCGCGCACACCAAATAGTCCACACAATCTACCTTCGACTGCCAGATATATCGGATTTAAGCCCAGATGCCTAAATCGAAGAACTTTACTTTCAATTTTGTTAAGTTTTACATTCTCCTGTAACATTAGTGTTTTAGTCCCTAATAATATTTTCTTCCCTTTCATTTGAGCTCGAATTCCTAGTTTAGGGATAAATTCAGTTTCTACTCCGGCCGCTACAGGTCCAAAATTCGTTAAATAGCCTCTTTTACGTATTATTTCTACTAGTGGATTGCCTTCCATTCCTTCACTTATCGAAGCAATCCTTAAGATTTCACTCTGAGTATATTCTTTATTAACTACAATAATTTCTTGAATAGATGTCTTCATTACGGTTAGTGATGGTACTTTATCTAAAACCATAGTATCTACTTCACTTGCATCCCATAAGTGGTTACCATTTTTAACGTAAATCCCTCGTTGAGCTGCCTTCCCTATGCCTACTCCGTTGGCAGTTGGAACGGCAAGACCTGCTGCAGATGGCGAGGCAACGATTAAAATAGCCAAACTTCGGTTCAGATTTCCGGTCAGTAGGTAGATACCTCCTGCTGCCATAAGTGAAAAATAAACCATACGATCAATACGTTGCCGAAATATTGCCTTATCAGGTTGATCGTTCTTATGAACTGCCCTTCTCGTCAATTTGCTTAATTGAGTTTGGAAACCAGTTTGTTCTACTAATATCTTTAAAGACCCGTCCAATATTTCCGTACCTGCAAGTACTTTAGAACCGGATAATTTATTGATGGGCTCAGATTTGCCACTTATTTGAGATTCATCCACAACCGCTTCTCCATCAACCACTGTACCGTCGACCGGAATTATTTCTGCGTTTCGGACTACAACTAGATCACCGCTTACTAATTTTTCTAACGGCATTGCTACTTCGCTTTTATCAATAACAACCCACACTTTTTCTGGCAATTTGCCTATTCTAGCAATAATTTGGTTTGTCCTCGTGAAATCCAAAGCCATAATTATTTTCGAGTAATTAACCAACAACATTAGTAATAAACCTGTATAACTTTCCTGCAGTAGTAACAACGTGAAAGTTATAGAATTAATTACTAAATCGTAGCTTCTATTTCTTGTTTGTTGAGGATGCTTCAAACCCCAGAGGAAAATTGGGTAAGCTATTATTAAGCCAATTGCTGTAGATGCGTTGTTCAAAATATTAGAACTTGCTAAAGCAGAAGGACCTAGTATTTTACTTTTAGTAAATAATAGCACGAGCGCCGTAGCAATCAGGAATATCTTATTAGCTCTCTGGGTAATCATAGGACTTAGCTTTTCAGTTAATGGGACTGGATAATTGTATTTTCTCCGATGATCATCGACAAAAATTATTATACTTGGGCCATGGATGAGGTTTTCATTGAAATGCACAAGTAATGTACCCGTCAGAAGATTAGTTCCAATTTGATCGATTCCTTCTATATTCTCTAATGCATTATGAATTTTTTCAGCTAAATAATCATTTTTCTTTAAGCCCGGCACCTTAAGCCTAATTCTTCCAGGGGTATAATGGACATATTTATTCCAAATTGCTTTCGTTTCAATCATATCCGATACCACCTTATTTAGCTTAACTTACTAAGAAGAGAGTGCCCAGTTAACAAACTCTATATGTGCTACGAGCTTGACAAGGAATTATTTTCAACTGTTCTCAGGTGATCTACTGTAAATTAAGACTAATTTAACATAATTAGAAGTATTTCTAGGCATAATTATAATACAGTACAATTTTGTGACAATTTAGGAAACCCATTGAATTGTTCAGTCACTCAATGGGTTAAGCTTGAATGTGCTTTTAAATTTCCTACGTCGTTCTAGAATTTCTTAGGCGTTTTGATAGTGATACCCTTCCTTAATTAGCCTTTTCTTAACTTTCGTTAATTCCATCGGATCGAAGAAATGTACCTCTTTTCCGCTGCGTACAGTCCAAACTTGGGGAGTTAAATGACCTTCCTTGATAAGCTTTTTAAATTTGAAACTTGATACTTCGAGATAATATGTAGCCTCTTTGGTATTTAATAAGGAATATTTATATTGCGGGGTCATTTTCCAGCCTCCTTTTTAATACTAGTCAGAAAATACAAACTCAGATTTATATACTTTCTGGAAGCATAAGCACAACTAAGGCCAACGCCAGCGGTCCCTTCACGCGAACCTCAAATCCTGGTTCGAGTAATATCGATACTCTAACCTTGATGTCCTGTTCAAGTCTGTCAGCACATGAAGAACTTGTCGATAGCCTAGTATTCTTTATAAACAGGCGTTCACTTTTAGAAAATGAAATTATTGAACCCGACGCTTTATATGGATTAATCAGCACTGATACCAAGTTTCTTTGGCATCACCTCTTTCATTACTTCCATTATCCATATTCCTAATTCCATCATATACTTTTAATATTAAGGTAGTATTAATAAAGCTTTAAGTCTAGGTTAAATTTATACGAATATCCAGATCTTTTCTTCTATAATTATGCTTCCATCAAATTCGTTTCATAAATTTCTTCTCTAGCTATTTCTTCTTCGAGTAAATTAATTTTCATTTCAATTTTTGAATTTATCAATGTGTCATGAGCTTTATAAAAGATATTAGCAAGTTGATCATTAATATCTTGAATCAATCCTATCTTTATTGAATCAAGAGCTCCTTCAATTCGATCAGAAAGTTGAACCATGAGGTCCATAGTTTCCAAACTAGAATCGATGTCTAGCTTTTTTAGAATTAGCGTGCTTATATCAATATTACTGCTAAGTTTACTGATTAAAGAATTCTCAATAAGTGATTCGATGGAGTTATTTAGAGTTTTTCTGCTTAATGCTTCTATATAGGAAGTAATCAAAATCGTGCGCATTTTTGTATTTTGGTATTTTTTAAGTTGGTTAAAAATATTGGAAACCCAATCATCAGCTGTACGGCCTTTTTTTAATTGCCATACTATGTGATTATTAAATCGCTCAAAAAGTTCATGCAGTATAACATTTTCAGTTTGTCTATAAATCTTTTCTAGGTCCTTATTGCCGAATATATCAGAATATGATTTTTTTTCTCCGTATATTATCTCGGTTAATAATCGATTATTTACAACCCTTTCCTTTTGCTCAAAGAACCCTTCAATTTCATTATTGATTAGCCGCCTGCAACTATCTACGGCTATTATTGTTCTTCTTTCACTAAAGCGTTGTCTTCTTCTAAAGATACCAAGTAAAACATTTACCCTTCCAAGTACAATAGGTATATTTAATGCGGTTTTATTATGACTTTGTTTATAATCTTTAATGAATGATATATCAGCTTGAGGTTTACAAACCTTCTGGTGTTTCGATTTATTTTCTAACCATTTCAATATCATATTCCCATCCACCTCAATAAAGCTTTGATACTATTTATATTAGCAAAATTGTGTTAGAGCTCTGCTAAGCCAGTGTAAAATTTATGTTAACTTCCCGTCCAAAAGACTGGTAAATATTATCTATTCACTTCCTACTCGGAGTCAGATATTCTTAGAAACATCCCCTTACTTATAATATGATTAACTCATGACCCGGAATCAAAGTCATACCAACACATCATTAGCATTATAAGATCTCTAAACAATTATCATTATCTAACTCTTTTTATCTTTTTCTATATAAATTTGTGGCTAAACTTACGGGACATTGTTATATTTTTCTCAAATATTTTTAAATCTTAGAATTGTTAGGTGGAAATATTAAATGGCAAATTCAATCGTAAACATAAAAAAGTTTCAGAATACAACTGAAACACTATATTGTGATTACCAAAGCCATCTCCTATTTAGCATATACTAACATGAGATGGCTTTGGTACGTCTGTTGACACTGCTGTCAGAAACGAATTAAGTGCACCATTAAGCGTGTAAACCATTATTATTTTTGTTAAGACGTTTGTGTTGTAAGCATAAAAGAAATAGTTTTCTACCTTGATGATAGAAAACTACTTTATGTTTTGTTGAAATTCACTTTTGCTACTCAGCCAGATAATCTCCCATTAATTAAGGCGTTGTCGTTCTAACCTTTTTTGATTCATAATAGAATTGCCTACCTGTATACCTACCACATTTCCTAAACGATCTCCTAAAATACCGCCAAGAATGGTTCCAACTATAGAACCAATGCCGGGAATTAAAGCCGAACCAAGTACCGCACCATACTCCAATCCTGCCATCAAACCTAAAGTTTCTGAAACGTTTATTGTGGTATGGGCGACATACTCATCTGCATTTATCTTCCCAGTGGTAAATTCGCGAGAACCTTTTATTTGGGCAATCCCACCAGAAATTGCCCCAGCCCATAAAGTACCCTTACTAAACAAACTTATCCCTCCATTTTGATTAATGCCGAATACGAGGAAAGCTTATCCACCCTAATAGATTGACTCGTTGCTCCTTTCCTTTGGCGCGTGCATACTCAAAAAATTGTCCCAGAAAGGCCTCCCACTTCTGCCCAATTAACTTCTGAGCTGAAGGATTTTCGACTCCTGCTGTAATACTTGTATTTATGGCCAATTCAATATGGGATAGAGCTTGTCTCAAATTTTCATCTATTTTCTGCTCATCTAACACGCTCGTTAATCACACCTTTCAGCTCTGATGAAACTTGTATTTCTCCATGAAAACCCCTTTGTCTTTGTCAGTTTTCCGACAGGAGATTAATCTCCTTATCCAATTGATTTTTCATTCTTTCAAACTGTGCTTCGGCAATTATGTCCTCTATCTCTTCTTTAGCAAGTTTAACAGTTGTTTTAGTACTATCAACTAAGCTTATAGTTCCCCTAACCCCAATGATTCCGAGGTTAAGAAGTGTCCTCTTCATAATAGGCAGAATGGTTGTAGCCGTTAAGCCAAGAGCAACACCCGTTATCAAACCCGTCTTCTCTATGTTTTTAAACATTACTTGGCCTCCATCCGTTCAATCCTATCGAGCATCGTTGCAATGATCTGTGTCATCCCCTCTGCTTACACGCTCACATTTCCATTTAACAGAACGGTCGATTTACCGGGCACCAAACCCAGTTGATCTTTCTTAGATACCAGAAATAGAAACGGTTTTGATAATATGGAAACTGAACCAGCAACTAAAAGGATACTCAACCAGTGTTGAGGCATAAGTGGTGCTGTGTAGAAGAAGCCTGCTACTGCAGGAATGTAGATCGCTCCTAATAACGCTAGGAAGGATGCTCCTAAACCGAAAACCAGATAGCGGTCTTTTAAGGATTCCTTAATACTCTCTTTGGAACCCTCTTGTCTCCAAGAAAGAGTTTGTACCAATTGGCCCACAACCAATGCTGAAAAGGCTGTCGTTTGGGCAACAACTAGCGGCGCACCAGCTGCTAAAGTAGCAGCAAATAAGCCTAACGAACCAACGCCCAACAAGATCCCGCGCGTAATGACCTTAGAGTACAGTTCTTTGTCCACAATATCTTGGCGAGCAGTTTGCTTTGTTTTATTACCGGGGTTGACCGCTAAAATCATAGCAGGTATTGCATCCGTAAGCAGGTTCATTAATAGAATTTGGATGGGTACAAGTGGCATAGGTAACCCTACAATAACTGCGGCAGCGGTCACTAATACTTCTGCCAGATTCCCAGTTAAAAGACAACCAATTGATTTCCTTATATTTCCTATTATTGTTCGCCCTACTTTTACCCCTTCGATAATCGAACCAAAATGATCCTCCTTCAAAATCATATCCGCTGTAGCTTTAGTAACATCGGTTCCCGTACGACCCATAGCAATACCAACATTTGATTGTTTTATTGCGGGGGTATCATTAACTCCATCTCCAGTCATCGCAACAATATGCCCACATTTTTGATAAGCTGTTACAATTCGAAGTTTATGTTCAGGGGTTACTCTTGCAAAAATAGAGATTTCTTCGACCTGGCTAACTAATTCTTCGTCGGTGAGTTGATCTAAGTCTTGACCCGTTAGAACTTGAGTATTTGAATCCCCAATTCCAAGTTCTTTGGCAATGGCTATGGCCGTAATAGGATGATCACCTGTTATCATCACCGGCTTCACCCCTAGAGCATAGGCTTCTAAGATGCTCTTTTCTACATCAGGTTTTGGCGGGTCCATCATTCCCATTAAACCAACGTAAATAAGCTGGTCGTCGATTACTTTAGGTTCGGTAGACTGCCCATCAATCCACTCTGTTGGGCAATAAGCAAAGGCTAATACCCTTAGAGCATCGCTAGCCAAGGTTTCGTTTTGCCTATGGATTAATTCTTTCGTTTCCTCAGTCAGCGACTGAATTTTCCCATCCAACTGATACCATTTACATCGGTCAAGAACTACCTCAACAGACCCTTTACAAAATATAAAACAATCTTGGTCTGTCTGAGTATCCTTACATACTACATTCATTGTCCCAGAATTGGAGTCGAATGGAACCTCATGTACTCGATGCCAATGAACCATCTTTTCTTGCCAGAGACCAAATTTTGCCGCAAACGTTAAAAGTGCTCCTTCTGTTGGATCACCTTTAGTAGTCCACGACTCGTTTTCTTGCATGAGCTTGCTGTCATTGCAAAGAACCGCAATTCTAGCCAGTTGCTGTAATTCTGGACAATCTTGAATACTTTTCTTGACCAAGGAATTGGATGAACTGACATTGGTAATTTGCCCTACAGGTTCATATCCATTTCCTTCCACTGCATACGATGAATTTATTAGAGCTACTCTTTTTACCGTCATTTCATTTTTGGTTAAAGTACCCGTCTTGTCAGAACAAATGACGGTTGTTCGTCCTAATGTTTCCAGTGCTGATAACTTACGTATCAAGGCGTTCTTCTTAGCCATGCGGAAAATACCTGCGCTTAAGGCGATAGTTATTGTGACCGGGAGTCCCTCCGGTACAGCAGAGGCTGCCAGGGTAATCGAAGTGGTAATCATCTGAGTAATGGGTCGTCCTCTCAGTAACCCAGCAACAAATACTAAAGTTCCTGCAAGTGCTGCCCCTTTAATAAACGTTTTACTGATACCAGTCACTTTCTCATGCAGAGGAGTTAAAATTTTTTCCTGCCCCTCCATTAGAGACATTAGGTATCCAATTTCGGTTGCCATCCCAGTCTTAACAACAATTCCTATACCTTTACCTCTTGTCACATCGGTTCCTAAGTAAAGCATATTCTTGCGCTCTGCTAAAGGGCAATCTCCGCTTACGACTTGGGGATTCTTATTGATTGGTAGGGATTCCCCTGTTAAAGCTGCCTCATTTATTTCTAGGTTCCAGGAATTCAGCAAACGAATATCGGCGGGTACCCGGTCACCAGCCTCTAGGTTCACGATATCACCCGGAAGCAATTCATCTCCTGATATTTCTAACTGTTTTCCTTCTCTTAGTACTTTGCTGCGGGGAGGTTGAAATTGATTGAGCGCTTCGATTACCTTTTCGGCTTTGCGTTCTTGAACAGTACCAATCGCAGCATTTACTAAGAGGATCGACCCCATTGCCAATCCATCAAACCAAGATCCAGTGGCAAGTGCAACTAGAGATGTTCCCAATAAAATCAAGGTCGTAAATTCTTTAAACTGTGCCAAATAAGACACTAGCCATGGTTCCTGTTCTTTTCGCTCTAGATTGTTTACGCCGAATTTTTGACGATGGGCAATTACTTGTTCAGTTGTTAATCCCTGATCTTCATCCACTTTAAAATTTTGGGTGATTTCTTCTTGAGGGATAGCATGCCAAGAAATTCCCGATTCTTTCCTTAAAGACTGTAATTTATCTTTTATTGCGTTCGCTTGCGTTCTTTGTATTTCCTTAAGGGGAGAACTTGGGGCCTGAATACTTTCGCTGATCCTCTTACTTCGGGCTAGTAAAATTAAGGTAATTCCATCTGAAAGTAGATTAACAATTGGGGCAGTTACCGACAGAGGGATAGCTAGAAAAGTGCCAAGTTTATTCCATAGTTTAGCTATTTTAAAATGCTGCTGCACTGTTGTTTTGATGTTTTGTGAATATTCAATTGCCTTACATAAATCTTTTATCTTTTCAATTGAGATTGATGAAACGTTAAGTGAATTAACCACTTCCCTAGTTTCATCGTCCTTGCCTCTGATAAGAAGAGCATTTTTTCCGCTCTGACGCAAACCAGCAATTTTCTCTAAAAATACTTCTTTGCTAATGCCTAACCAGTCAGTCTTAAGTCCTAATTGATGGAGGGTTTCGCGACTCAAATTCAAACTATCATTTAAGATATTTACATTCATATTATTTTGCCGTAAATAATTAATTGACTTATAAAACTCATTTGAAACAATTTCTTTTTTCCTTACTAGAATGCCAAGAAAAGTCTTTTCTCTTGCTAGGCACAACACTTCATAACCGTGTTTTTGTTTTCTCTTTACTTCCAGTAAAAAACGATCACAAATCACCTCATTTTGTTCTAAGAATTTTAGACTTCCCATTAAAACTTCAGCATTTTGGACTTTTGCTTTGGTACCTTGAGCAAATTGCTCAACTTTAAATGCAGTACGCAGGGTTCCTCCTGCTTTTTCAGCCTGCTGAGTTACTTCATCTCGCCAAGAATGTCCCGTTTTTTTCATAATTGAAGCGGCCAAATGCCATAATTGAGACTCATCATCTTCGTTGGAAATGCACTCAATTTCTGTCAAATATTCGCCAACAATGAGATGGGTATCCTCGATAACAATGCAATTGGTCGCTGCTAATTCTTCAAGAGAGCTATTTTCGGGGATCATATACCCATTTTCTCGAGCTGTAAAATCTGCTTGATCCCAGGTATATTGTGCTGGTAAAGTTGCTACCCTGGGGTTACCAGCCAGGAGAACTGCTGCTCCCCTCAGAGGACTTCCCGTAAATGCCCATGTTGCCCCCGCCAAAAGGGTACTCATCTTACTTGTTTTCTGACTGTAACTCTCTATTTCGGGTGATAAAGGTCTGTTAACTCTGCCTAAATTAAGCTGCTCTCTTTTCCACTTTAGATACTGCATAATACTTAAACCGGCAAGAACAACTATATTTTCCCTTACAAGAGCAAGAGTGAGCGCGCTGGCCCCGATCAGAAACTCTGGATTAAGCCATTTATGCAGCGTCTGAGAAGGATCACGCTTAAAATACGAGTAACCACTGACCACTGCTAACATCGCCGCTAGATTAAAGACCGTGGAGCTTCTGGCTAATGCCGATCTGCCCCAAAATAGATGTTTAATTCCAAGTACTCCCAATCCCGCTACAGAAAGCGTTAAGGAAAGCGGTATCTGTGTTTTTTTAATTTCTGATTGTATTAAGGAATTGGAATTAACTGCCCTTAAATTGGATCGCGAAAAGATATGAGGATTATAATTTTTAGTTGAGCCCTCTATGTTTTCACCTTCGACCGTAGCAGCCGCCACTTCGTTATATACTTGTTCAGTTATTTGAGATTGATTATGCAAGGTGATAGCAGGTAAAGCTTCAATTATTATGAGCATATCTATAATCACTGCTACTGAAATCTTCTGCTCACAATACAATACTAGCAACCTACCTGTATCTATACATGGAGATACCATCTCAATACCTTCACATTGGCCTAACACCTCAATGATTTGTTTTGCAAGTTCCACGTTATGCTTAAGACCAAATACTTCTATACGTACTCTTCCTGGCAATTTTCGAATATGCCGTTGTTTAGGCTGATTTAATAGAATCCCCAATTTCTCCCCCCTCACCTTTCTCCAATCCTTTCCAATGTAACAGAATTCAGTATGTTCCTAAGTAGGCTAATTTATACCTGAAAGCTTAATTGGAACGAAGATTTAGGGAATCACTCGTCAAGAAAATGTTACTTAATTTTATTAGGACCTAGTCTTATAAGGGTAGCGCGAATAAATTATGGAAATTTTGGAAACTACTTTATATAATTTCTTTGTTGCAATTAACTTTTGGAGGAGTGTTCATAATGTTCAAATTTATCAAGAAATCACCTTTTGGTTTTATCCTTGGCGCTGCAGCAATAGTACTAGTAGTATCACCAGAAGCAAGAGAAGGTGCCCGTAAGGCAGTAGTCAAAGGCACGACCGTCGTGTTAAACTTTGTTGATCAAGTTAAAAGTTCGTCTTTATTGCCCTCCCAAAATTCGCCTGAATTATTAAGGGCTCCTGCTGAACAGGTAACTGACCAAGTGACAGAAGAAAAAGTACCTAGCGACGAAAATATCTAACGGCTAGGGACTTTTGGTTCGTCTTGAATTCTTTACTTTTTAAATTAAAGGAGTTAATACATTGGTTTGGCCATTTGCAGCCCATTTTTGTTACCTATTATATATAACTAAGAGCCTTCTAACATGAAAGTGTTAGAAGGCTCTTAGTTATTTATTACCCAGCAATTTACAGTTTATTAGCTCAGTCTTTGAACAAAATAAAATGACATAAATTAAGTGATTTTTGGAGGCAAAAAAATGCATAATTTATTAGGAATTTCTATATCAATTGGAATCATTTCCAATTTAGATAACTTAGGTATAGGAATAAGTTATGGTTTACAAAAAATCCGTATTTCTTTTTTCTCAAATCTACTAATTGCTATTATGTCAATAATGGCAACATCCTTTGCTATGTCAATGGGAACATTTTTAAACAAGGTATTTCCGTTTGCAAATTTAGTAGGCGCGTTATTATTGATCCTCATTGGGTTATGGATTTCTTTTGGTAGAATCTTGCAAAAAAATCTATTTCCGATGATTTATAAACGATCCAAAGCTGTTCAATTACTTATCAATATAATTAATAATCCTGCCAAAGCGGATCGTAATGCTAATGGGATTATTAGTATTAATGAAGCAGTAATCATAGGTGTATCTCTTTCTTTAAACTGCTTTGTTACCGGTTTAGGAGCAGGTCTGAGTGGGCTTTCATTAATTCCAGTAATATTTTCAGTTTTTTTCTTTAGTTTAATAACAATAACTATTGGCTACGACCTAGGTATTAGAGCGAACTTTCTCTATTTTGGACATCTTTCCGAATTTATATCTGGTGTCTTACTAGTTGCGATAGGGATTCGTAACCTCATTTAATTCTTAACAAAAAAGAAAGACTTTTGACGTACCCTAAAGGCATGTTAAAAGTCTTCAGAACCTCATTCTATTCTCTCATTTTTCGATAACTAATTATATCGTCAACCGTAACCACGGTCATATCATTTTTTTCGGCAAAGCTTGCTATCTCTGGCAGACGCGCCATTGTACCATCAGGATTTGTAAGTTCACATAATACTCCATAAGGCTTAAGTCCTGCAAGCTGCATTAGATCAACATTCGCTTCAGTATGCCCTGGACGTTCTAATACACCTAATGGTTTGGCCCTTAAAGGAAAAACATGCCCTGGGCGTCGGAGATCATCCGGACGCGCATGATCTGCAATCGCCGCTTTCACAGTTGCGACTCGGTCAGCAGCAGACACACCTGTAGTGACACCGCTCGCAGCTTCGATTGATACTGTGAATGGCGTTTGATAACTGCTCGTGTTGTTTTCCACCATCATAGGCAGTTCTAAGGCTTTGACCTTTTCCCCCGTCAAACACAAACAGACGATACCACTGCCTTCGCGGATTAACATCGCCATTTGCTCATTAGTTAAAGACTCCGCTGCAAAGAAAATATCTCCTTCGTTTTCCCTTTGTTCATCATCGGTAACTAAGACTCCTAAGCCACGACGCAAGGCGTCAAGAGCCCTCTCCACTCTCTCAACTGAATTTCCGAACCGAGTTAATAATGTTTGATTCAAAGTAATACGCCTCCTATTAATATAGTCGACTTACTAGAATCAGGGCACAGAGACAGACAGTAAGCAAAACCAAATAAACCTCATCTCAGATTCTGATGTAAATTAGATTATGCCGACTACCTTATCCTCTTTCATCCGGACTATACCGTCGGCTCTGGATTTAAACCAGATCTGCTGACCTCCTTTTTAAACAAAAGGAGCGCTCGCGGGCTCCCCAGAATCATCTGGGATACCGCCGGTGGGGACTTGCACCCCGCCCTGAGAATAAGTCAACCTTATTATACCGCTATTTTCTATTTACTGTAAAGTAAACCTTCCCCACTAAATCGTTTCGACCTACTCACCTTCGACATACTCAAATTACTCAAAACTAAGCCCTAAATTTATCTCTGAGACATTGAGGAAGGTATTCGAACGCTTCCTCCCATATCAATGGCGAACGGAAAGCAGCTACCAATAACTTACCACAGGGTGATCCATTATCGTCTTTTCTGCGGATAAGAACCCCTCCCCCGCGTTGTTCCAAATTCCATGCCCTGGGTACTTTCCTAGAATAGCCTTTACCAATAACTTTTCAATTAGTAAATCATGCTCCGTAACCAGGTCCATCTGGGATGTTTTTTCCCTTACGGTAATTACAGAGTGTTGACGTTCTAGTCTTAATTTAGACCCGGCAGAATGCGTTAGGTCCTTGGCAAATTCATACATTTCTCTTTCTTCATCATTCATAATATCGTAACCCTCTCTTGCCGGGAATGTTATTGATCACCTACCGAACGTCCATTTACCCGCTACCATGGCCTTTTCTACTATGGGGAGATCTCCGGGATTATGGCGAACAAATATTAGATCTGCTTCCTTGCCTTCTTTAAACCTTGTGTAACGAGGTGAGTGATCCATTACTGAAAAAAAGTCCACCATTCCTTCGTCGAAAATATTGCTAAGGATATCTAAGCCAGCTTTATTATTGCTCAAGCATATCGCAATGGAAGTCTACTAGGCCAGGCATAACATAACAACCATTGGCATCGATTATTTCATAATCCTGACGATCAGTTTGAACCAGTATTGGATCAGCATCTTCAATGATATGACTAATTTTATTAGCCATAACAATTATTGAGCCTTCAATAACACCACCGGGAATTGCGATTTTGCCCTTCTGGATTATTGTTTTCATAATTTACTACCCCTCTAACGAATGTTTTTATCCTGTATCCTCCTTTTTCTGGCTAACAATTCATTAATACAATCCTGAGCCAAATCGAGACATCCTAATTCAACTGGCTTCTCCGCATAAAAGCCATGAAAATCCGAACCTCCAGTCATGATCAAATTATGTTTTTGGGCATAGTACTTTGACATTTGCCGATCCTCCTCCGTATGACTGGGATGAAATACTTCAATTCCTTCCAGCCCTAACTCCACCCATTCATCAATCGCTTCAAAATTACCGAGCTGGCCCGGATGGGCAAGAACGGCGATCCCACCTGCTTCTCGGACCGCCCCAATCGCCTCTTGAGCATCAATATAGTCTAGCTGAATATAAGCGATTCCTTGAGCTTCAGAACTACCACCTCTTCGAAAAAGCTTTTTGTAAAGATTGCAATAAATGCTCTCACAATAACCTTTGTCCAGCAAAGCATGCATAATATGTTGTTTATAAACACCCGTTCCCCCTTCATACTTTCGTACATCCTCCCAGGAAATATCATACCCCGCTGCAATTACCTTGTTTACCATCTCGTAGGATGCTTGGTTTCGATTTTGCACAAGAGAGGTGCAAAGCAAATCCAGGGAGGGATGCCCGGGTTCAATGAACAAACCGAGTATATGCGCCCGTTTATTTCTCTGATAATCATAGGCAGATATTTCGATCCCTGGCACAATTTTAACCCCAATTTCCTGACCAAGGGTTATCGCCTCTGTTAATCCTTTCGTGGTATCATGATCCGTTATAGCCAGGTGGGTGATTCCCTTCCCCTTAGCCAGCCGAATAACCTCACTGGCACTCAAGAAATTATCTGAGATGTTTGTGTGCACGTGTAAATCAATCATTTATTACCTACCTCTATCAGGAAACTTATTCCATGTTGTTGGAAACCCAGCTGCTCATAAAATTTGTGAGCCTCAATCCTTTTTTTATTACTGGAAAGCATCAAGTTTATAGCAATTTTCCTCCTGAGCCTTTCCCATGACAAATTGCATCAATTTACTTCCCATGCCGCGTCCTCTGTAATCCTGACTTACAATCATGCTTTCTGCGACTGCAAGTTTTGCACCTTGATGACCTAAATTATCTATTATGATAAGGCTGCAAGTTCCGACAATACGCTTGTCATCTTCCACAACAAAAACTTTATAATAAGGATATTCCATCATATTACACCATACTGCCCCCGCCTCATCGCTATCTATGCCGTCTTCTCCATCCATAGCTTTTAGTAGCTCAATAACACTTGGCAGATCAGTTTCTATTGCTTCTCTGATTAACATACATATCAACTCTTTCGTGTCTAATGGGAAAATCTTCTTCCAAATCTCATAGAACCCGACTCTAATACGATGGCAAAAGCTAAAATGAAATAGGTAATCAACCCTACTTCTCTCAAGTCAAAAGAAACCAGCCCACTTGTCCCCGCCGTAACTAGGGCAATGGCGTTGGCGAAGTTTATCTCAAGGCTCAAGCAAGTCCAAGTAGACAAATTGCTAACATAAGAAGGGATAACCGCTCGAAAAACAATTTGCCACCAATTAGCGCCAGTGGCCATTAAAGCTTCAATAACACTCCGGTCTAAGCACTCAAAAGACTCAGAAAAAGCTTTTGTCAGATAGCTAAGCGAATGAAGCGTCATACCAACAACGACTGCAGCACTACCAAACCCTGCCACCGCAGCAATGATTAGAACCAATATTATTGTAGGTACTGTTCGAACAACCATAACCACTCCCTTGATAATATTGACCACTTGTTTGGTGGCCAAATTTCGGGAAGCCAGCAGTCCCAAAAATAAAGCCAGGATTCCACCAAGCAGCGTGGGTATTAATCCGAACCCCAAAGTTAACACGATTTCCTGGAAAGCGTCCCCTAAAGTAAATCCATTAGCATAGGATTGGAGAATTATCGTCTGAAAATCACAATTAAGGAAAAGATATATGGTTAATACCATGGTAATTAACAACATTAACCGCCTAGCGACAGTCATCTTATTGCGCGGATTGACAGCAACAAATTCAAGCTCATCTTTAGATAGAGCCACTCCTGCCAAGGCGCTGGGTTCCCCTTCTCCTGAAGCACTTAATTGTTTGGAGATTATTAGTGACTCTTCTATTATCAGTTCACTAAATTGATTCACGAAATCACCTTTCAAGCTTAAATCGTCAGGAAGGCTAGAACCTATATACAGGCCAATGGTCCCGACGATAGAATTCCGAAAAATTATCGAATTTTCTCACCTCTGCCCGTTCTAAAATGAAGGGCAAAGGGTTCGCGAATGATCTTCTGTTTATATCTGCGACTGCACCAGCAAGTTTTTTACTTTCTTTTTTGAATAATTTTTCTTCGAGGTAAAATAAAGTTATATGTCCTCGGAAATTACGTTTTCTCTCAACGCCTAACTGCTTTAACACTGCATCTTCTAAAATCTTGTAGGGTAGGTCCTGTCTAATCAACATACATTATCAACTCTTTCGGAGTTCAACACCAAAAATTCTGATTGAGAAATAATATTCCCACCCACCATAGTTTTACGAATGATGGGATAATCCTGATGCATTGCCACAAAGATTAAATCCGCACATTTTCCAACTTCTATTGTTCCGACTTCATTGTCAATCCCCAGAGCCTTAGCGGGATTTAACGTGACCATCTTAACAGCTTCCGTTAGCTTAATTCCTTCCTTTGTAAGTTTAAAAATTGCAGGAAGCATCGCACTTGGAAGATAGTCAGAACACATGATATCTGCAGCATTATTAAGAATGGCATCAATCGCCCTCATATTGTTACTATGGGACTTCCCGCGTATTATATTGGGGGCGCCCACACAAACATAAATATCTCGGGATTTTGCGTAAAGGGCCGTCTCTATGTTAATAGGGAATTCGCTTAATACCCCTTCACATTCAAGTAGCGTCTCAATTTTCTCTCTTGTGTCATCATCATGGGACGCCAATCTAATTCCTATTGTTTTCGCAAGTTTAGCTAAACTCCTAAGTTTAAACCAATCAATCATAGCCTGTTGCTCGATGGTTTTATCCATAAATTCTTCGACTTCCTGCGCCTTTTTTCCATAGGATTGCATCGTAAAGCTTTTAAGGGCTTCTGCATCTTTGAACTGTCCCTGACCAGGAGTATGATCCATATAAGACATGAAATCTATGCTCTTATCTTTGATAAGGCTTTCTAAGATATTAATCCCAGCCAGGAAGGTCAACTCGTATCTCAGGTGAATCTTATGATTAATCATAGAACGAGTCCTTTTAAGCCGATTAATACTATTGATGACTCCTACAACCATGTCTTTATTGCGAACTCCCCATTCATCACTTAGGCTAAGAGAATGGTACATAGTTGTAATACCGCATACAGCAAGCTTTTTTTCCAACTCATAGAAAGCCATATCTATAGGAAATAAGGTATTAGGCCTTGGTTGGATCTCCTTTTCGATAGCGTCACTATGTAGATCGATCATTCCCGGCATAACATAACAACCTTCGGCATCAATCACCGTGAGATCAGGATTGCCTTTAACTTTAGGAAAAATGCTTTCTGCTACCTCTGAAATTCTTTGTCCATCAATCATAATATGACCCTTAACAATTTTTTCAGGCAAAATGATCTGGGCGTTGTGAATGCATACCTTTTTTGTTTTCATTTGTGATTACTCCTTACTTTGAGAATGATCTAACTCATTATCATCTCATCTATTCAGTATCGAAGATTACGTACTTTTTTGAAGTTTCTGCTTGATATTCATTGAAGCCACTTCAAGAACAATCGCAATGGCTATAATAAGATATGTGATAACGCCCACTTCTCGTAGATCGAAATAAAAATTCCCAGCCATAAACAGATCAAATCCGATACCGCCTGCACCGGCTGCAGCACCCATCGCCACGGCGTTAGCAAAATTGATTTCAAACCTCAAAAAAGTCCAGGAAAGCAAATAGGAAACCGAGGAAGGTATAACCGCCTGAAAAATTATCTGCCACCAGTTGGCGCCGCTAGCCATTAAGGCTTCAATGACACTTCTATCCAGGTCTTCAAAAGACTCAGAAAAGGCCTTAGTTAAATAGCTGATTGAATGAAAACTCAAACCGATAATTGCGGCAGCACTGCCAAGTCCAGCGGCTACAGCAAAAATCAAAACCCATAAAATCGTTGGCACAGCTCGAATAAAAGCGACAAAGCCCTTAATGAAATTGGTAACGTGTTTCGGAGCCAAATTTTGAGCAGCCAGCAGTCCCAAAAACAAAGCAATAATACCACCTATCAACGTTGCCAAAAAGGCCAACCCTAAAGTTACCACAACATTTACGAAAGCTTCTCCTAAAGTAAAACGATGGGCATGAGGGTGGAGAAAAATCGTCTTAAAGTTATCGAATGTATCAGCAAATCCCTGAAGAACGTTAATACCTAGATAATCAAGAGAAAAGAAAAAATAAATCGTTAAAGCTAATAATGTCAACAATATAGCCCGCATAGCGAATGACGCTTTATTTAGGGGAAGGTTGATCGATTTCGCGCTAATATTATCCTTTACGGAATCACCTAATTGGGCCCACCCTTTGATTGATTCTTCAAATAGCATCACAAAATCACCCTTCTGATATTATTTGATACAAATTCAATGAGCATAACTGTGATTACGATAAAAATCACAACCAGGCTAGCTGCATGGTAATCAAACCTTTTGTAATACAAATCAAAGGAGAACCCGATACCCGTTCCGGTAAGCACTCCAACCAGGGTAGCGTCACGAATGTTAGTTTCAATCATATACAATAACCAACTGATCATCTGGGGCATGCTGGCTGGTAATACTGCCTGAAAAATGATGTGGAAATAACCAGCCCCCGTCGCTTGCAAGGCCTCAATTGAGTTATTGCCTACTTCATCGATCGTTTCCATAAAGGCACGTGTCAGAAATCCAAGAGAAGCAAAAAACAGGGCGAAGTAACCGGTCAATGGGCTTTGGCTGAAGGCTAACATCAAAACCATGGCCCAAGCCACAAGTGGTATGTTACGAAAGAGAGAGGCAATACCCCTACTGATAACACTAAAGATCCTGTTTATCCTTGTCGTTCTGGACCCAGCCAAGGACAAGAATAGGGCAAAAACCGCAGCTACGGTCGTTGCAGCGATGGACATTAAGACTGTTTCCTGCAACTTGGGCAAGATCTCGGGTAGTATTCTCAATGACTCTGCATCAGGATAAAAATTGCTCCCGCCCCATATTAATGCCTTGCTGATGCTGCTAAAACCTTTCATTACATCATACTTAGTGATGATAATCGAGCCGATAGTAAGAACGATTAGTAACGCAAAAAATCCCAGATTGTCATTCCGACGCTTGGTGAAAATATCATCCAGCATGTCTTTGTCCCAAATCGAAAATCAAATTTTCGGATTCCGAACCATAAATTGCCTGAATCTGCCCAGCTGTTAAATCGCAGGGAGATCCGTCAAAAACAACTTTTCCCTTATTAACGCCGATAATTCTGTCCGAATACTTCAAAGCTATCTCAACCTGATGCAAATTTACTATAACAGTTATTCCCATCACTGTAGAAATGTCTCTTAGATGATCCATGATAATTTTCGATGCATTAGGATCCAACGAGGCGATCGGCTCGTCACATAAAATTATTTTAGGATTTTGAATCAATGCCCTCGCTATGCCCACCCGCTGTTTTTGGCCGCCACTTAACTGATCACACCGCTTATAAACTTGCTCCTCAAGGCCCAAAATCCTGATAATTCGCAAAGCCTGCTTTTTTTCCTCTTGGCTGTATCTACCTAAGACTCCTGCCAGCGTTGATTTATAGCCGAGCCTACCGTGGAGCACATTTTCGATAACTGTCAGACGATCAACCAGATTATAATGCTGAAAGATCATCCCAATCTTTGTCCTTAGCGTTCGCAACTTTTTCTTGGTCAAACTAGAGGAGATTACACCGTCAACGGAGATCTCCCCGCTATTCGCTTCAACCATCCGGTTAATACAGCGCAGAAGGGTCGACTTTCCCGCTCCAGAAGGACCGATGATGGAAACAAACTCTCCTTCATCGACTGAGAAACTAACGTTGTCTAAAGCCGGTATTGCTTGATTATAATATTTTGTGACATTTTTCAACTCTAATAATGCCATAATCTACTTCCTTCCTCTGATTAAATTGAGAGAGGTATTGAAATAACCTTGCCCATTATTTCTCATGGTTATGGTTCATTTCAACACCCCTTCATTTAAGTAATACTATCTACTACTTTCTTTTCCATCTAACCAACTTTACCTAAATATGTTATTTGCTCAGATCGCGGATGGGTTGATACCAAGCATCATCTGTGGTCAAAAAATGCTGTGGTGCGTTAAAAAAGCCTTTAGCTTTAGAATCCTTAGGTATGAAAATCTTTTCGTTCTTGGCAACCTCATCGGAGGTAAGCGCTTTAATCATCGCATCCATAGTCTTCTTACTTAACGCGCCAGAATTTACTGCGATGGGACCGTTCATAACCGGGATGGATTTGATGATTACATATTGCGCGCCGGCCAATTTGCTGAATGGATCAGCAGCGTCCTTTTTAACAGTGTATACTGCTCCCGGTTTGTTAAGTTCTCCTGAAGTAAGATCTACATAACTTACCACGTCAACATCATCGACCGCTGAGATATCAGATTTATCCGTCAACACATTCACTAAAGATAACTGGTGAGAACCTCCGAAAAGCACTTGGCTGAAAAACTTCCCGTTGCCACCTTGCAGCAGATCTTCTGCCTTCAGATTCTTCCATTTGTCTTGCTTGGAGAATTCGGAGACGATAGCTGAAGATGGCACTTTAAATCCGGATGTCGAACTTGTAGAAACAAAAGAGAACTTTTTCCCGGCTATGTTAGCAATGGAGTAATTTGAACCAGATTTGTATTGATCTTCATTGCCTTTTTTAACCAGCATCCGGCTATAATACAAGGCATCTTCCAAGGTACCGGATGCTCCGCTGTTGACCACGAGAGGAACAACCTTAGGATTCTTTTTGTGAGACTCAACATAAGATTCTCCGCCTAAGAAGGCTAGTTGGGCATTACCACTGGCTATGGCTTCAACAGTAATTCCGTAATCCGTGGTTAACTTGTCTTCCACTTTTAAACCAGTGGCCTTTTCTATAACCTGGTCGATCTCAGCTCGGGTATCCTTAAAATCCTCTGCAGCGTTATTAGGCAACCAAGCAATAGTTATGGTACCAGGGTCTTTAACGTCTGAATCTGAGCCTGAAGACGAAGATGAAGTTGTAGATCCGCAACCTGCTAAAAGAGATGACACAAGAATAATGACCAGTGCAAATAAAGGGGCTTTCTTCACGTTTATTCTCCTCTCAAGTTTGAAATATTTACCCTCCCCATTGAAACCTAGTTACACTAAGAACAATGTGGATAACCTTCCATTATTTTATCTGAAATTTATTAAGTCCCCATTAACCTATTGTAATATTTGGGTTAAATTTAATTATCTACCAATTTTCCATCACGCATGATATATTCCCGGCTGCAGAGGTTTTCCATAAATTCAAGGTCATGAAAGATTCCCATCATCGTAGTCCCGTCTCTTTTCAATTGCTCAATAAGTTCTCTCACTTTCAATTTGGAGGTCTGGTCTAAACTTGCTGTCGGTTCATCTAGCAGCAATAGCCTTGGTCGCTTTACCATAGCCCTGGCAATATTCAGACGCAGCTTTTCACCTCCGGAAAAGGTGCCTGGGTAACAATCCCATAGGTCTCTGTCTAAATCAAAATGCTCCAGCATACTATTTGCTTCTCGTTCCGCGTAATCTTCTCCATACCCCATCTCTAAAATTGCATGTTTTACCAGTTCCTGGGCAGTTGTCCTGGGCATGGTACTTAAAAACTGGGACACGTAGCCAATCTCATGTTTCCTAAGATAAATCATCTGTCGTTCCGATAGTTCCGCTAAGTTTACCAAGCCAAACTTTTTAGAGTTATACCATATGCTACCTTTCTGTGGTGCATAAGTTCGATAAATACACTTAAATACGGTTGATTTTCCACTACCACTTTTCCCTGTGATCCCGGCAAATTCGCCTTCTTTCAAGTCGATACAAATATCGTGCAATGCTTGAATGTGCTTGTCTAAATTATGGATGATAAAAGATTTTGATAAATGCTCTATCGCCAGTATCTCTTCCATTTACTCACCTGCTTTATAATACTTGTCTGTGAACTCGTTAATAGAAAGGTAAAAGTCATTAAGCCTTTCTTTAATGATTTCATAAGACCAGTTCCACCACTTGATCTCCTCTAATTTTCTGACGATATCTTCAGAAAACCGTTTCTTAATTGGTTTAGATGGTACTCCGACTACAATGGTGTAGGGATCCACATCTTTCGTCACAATCGCTCCGCTGCCCACTACCGCCCCATTGCCGATCTTTACACCAGGCATAATAATTGCGCCATGTCCTATCCAGGTATCATGACCTATATTAACTATTTGCGCCGTCCGCCATTGGAAGAACAATTCATCGTCCGATTCAGCAAAGCCATATTTCAGGCGACGGTAAGTAAAATGGTGCAAGGTTGGCCTGTCCATCGGGTGATCAGTAGGCCCAATTCTTACCATAGCCGCGACATTGGAAAACTTGCCTATTTCAGAATTTTGCAGTATACAAAACTGTCCTGTATAAGAAAAATCATCAAGTCTTACATTTTCGAAAACATTGCTAATCCCTATCTCCGTATACTGACCCAACTCAACATTATGCAATTGGCAATTCTCATGGATACACGGTTCTTTGCCGAGCTCTTTGAGCATTTTCGCCTTCATCCTACCTTTCAAGCCCCTAACTAAAAACCTAAAACTTACTTAAACTTATATCAACGATTGGACTAACTTCTGGGTGTAGCCATGCTGCGGATCTTCAAGAATCTGATCGGTCAAACCATGTTCAATAATTTTTCCATCCAGCATCACAATTGTTCGATCCGCCAGCATTCTGATAACGCCTAAATCATGGGAGACAATGACCACAGTAATCTTCAACGCTCTCTGTATAGTCTTAATTAAATCAAGGACACTGGCTTGAACGGACAAATCCAGCCCAGTGGTTACTTCATCGAGCAAGAGCAGTGGTGGATTGTTCGATAAAGCCTTGGCAATTTGAACTCTTTGCTGCATTCCACCTGAAAAATTCTTGGGAGCTTCTTTCATCCGATAAACGGGTATGTTTACATGCTCCAGTAGTTCTTCCCCTCGGGCTTCCATCATTGCGACATTCCTGTTTCCAGCTGAAATCAGCTTTTCAGCGATATTGCCAAGCGATGAGAAATTCATCTTTAAACTCAAAAGTGGATTTTGGTAGACTTTTCCCATCATATGATTCCTGATGTATCGTTTTTGTTGGGACGACTCTGCAAACACATTTGTTTTCCCGCCCTTGTAGGAATTGATGTAGGCCTCTCCGCTGCTTACTTCCTGATCAAAATACAGACACTCCATCATGGTCGACTTGCCACTACCGCTTTCCCCGACGACTCCTAATATTTCTCCAGCGTACACTTCGAACGTAATATCCCTGCAGGCATATACCGTCCCACAAATAGGACAATAATTTTTTAGCAAGCCCTCTCTCTCTGACCCTCGGCAGTGTACACACCCATTGCCATATTGCTTATTGATCTTATTGACGGACAAGACAGGTTGTTCAAAATCTTCCATTTTTCAATCCCTCATCCTATTGATTTTCCATTCAAGTTCTGCAGACAATAGCCGGAATCGTTGCATTGATAAAAGGGTTCACCTGTTACATCATCTATTATTTCATCCATAAATACGCCTTGGGCCCCGCACAATCTGCAGCACTTATCCTGAAACGATTCAACTCCGAAAGGGTAGTCTTCAAAATCAAGGGACGCAACCCTAGTAAATGGAGGCACCGCATAGACTTTCTTTTCACGACCTGCCCCTAGAAGAATCAACGCCCGCGAATAATTCAGCTTGGGATTGTCAAATCTCGGGATAGGGCTGGGGGCCATAACATACCTACCATGAACCATAACTGGATGGTCTGCGCCCGTTGACATTGTTCCGTAGTTCATGATCTGCTCAAAGAGCATCAGCCAGGCACCACTGTATTCTTGCTCTGCATGGAGCTTTTTAGTTTCATATTCGCTCGGCTCATAATATCTCAACGGTTCCGGTAAAGGGACCTGAAGAACCAAAATCTGACCTTCTTGGAGAGGAATTTCTGGGATTCTGTGCCTCGATTGAATGATGGTTGCTTCCGCCGTTTCGTCGGATACGGTTACACCCGTTGTTATAGCGATGAGCTTTTTAATATTTACGGCATTTACCGATTCATCTGAGCCTTGGTCAATAACTTTCAGAATATCTGGCTTACCAACCAAGGAAAGTGTCAATTGTAGCCCTCCCGTACCCCAGCCTCTGGCGATCGGCATTTCCCGTGAAGCAAAAGGTACCTGATAGCCAGGAATGGCTATTGCCTTGAGAGTTGCTCTTCTAATCTCTCGTTTAGATCCTTCATCAAAAAATGCAAAATTATACTCAATTCTCATGGATTTAACTCCTCATTATTTTCCGTGTTTTGGCCAACCTGACCTTTTTTCGACTTACGCACACTGTCCAGCTTGGACTGAAATGTCACATAGTGAGGTAATTTGAGATGTGAAATAAACCCTGTGGATTCAACAGAGTCAATATGCAAAAGAACAAACTCTTCATTATGCGTCGGATACTCAGGATTGCCCGTTTCTAGGCAATGGTCTAAGATACTCATGGCAATTGCTTTGGTTTCATTTTGGCCATAACAGATTCCATAGCCAAGGCTGAACTCTATCTCTTTTTGACCCTTGAATTTTTGAATATCTTCTGGAAACAGAGTCTCTACTTCAGTGACTTTAATTTCTCCAATATAATAAGCATCCTCGTCCTCATTTTGTTCGTTGAACGGGTTATCCACATGGAGCGGCAGGTTGCCAATCCGCAATTCTCCCACCGTTGGATGCAACGCCCCATAACTGCGCAGCGCTATATAGCCTAATGATGTAACCGCACCAGTCTGCCCTCTAGTTAAAATCTGCAGCCGTTCACTGCGACTCGTTGGAAACTGAAGGCTCTCTTTGGTAACATCGTCTGGCTCGCGATTATCTCTTTCACAAGATGGCAGCAGACCTGCCTCCCGCAGATAATTCAGAACCTTGGGCAGATTAGCTAAATCTGTCTTGTCTTGATCAACTCCGTTTTCCAGAGCATATTCGCGCACCCAATTAACGACCTCTTCGTCTGTTTCTTCATTGAGGTTAAAGTCAATTAATCGATGAGTGTAATCATTAGCAGCCCCTAAGATCTGTCCACCGGGAATGTCTTTAAAACTGGCCGATATTCGTCGTTCCACCAACATATCCTCGGACTCGACCGTCCGCGAATAGTGTTTGCGCGGCAACGTTGAACGATAAGCTCTCAGTAAAAAAACTGCTTCTTCAGGACTCCCTTCACCCTGCTTGATTGCCATCGCTGCCAAAGTCTCATTATAGAGGCTGCTTTCGGACATAACTTGGTCAATCAGGCAGCGCATTCCGCCTTCAATTCTGTGACAATCCAAAACTACACGCTTTTTCAAGCGTTCATATTTCAGGCGTTTGATTGATTCTTCGATGGCAAGAGTACCGCCTTTTACTGCAACATACCCCATCTATTTAATCACCCGTTTCGCTATCTGAGTTGTCCTTGGCAGACATAAAATGTTGTCATGCCAATCTGTAAAGATAAGATCTATTCCTAAGGGATATTCAGTGTTTTTTTCAGCTCGAAGCTCAACCCAGTGATCATTTGTTTTCACATCTATATAGCATTCCTTTTCAATTCCAGGACCTGTCAGAGTTAAAGTCTGGTCAATGCTCACATAGTCTGTTTCAATGATGATGGTTGCTGCTTTATGTGGGTCCAGCAAATCACCTGGATAGGCCTTTCTAAAGACCTCCTCCAAATCTTCCGGTTTAGCGTCCTTCAGAACAAGAATATAATCCGCGCTCTCGACTTCCGTCTCTTTGGCATATGTTAGCTGGTTAATAAGTTTGGCGGTTTCCGCTTCATGTTCGGAGCATACCTTGAATTTTACTTCTGTATCAAAGAGCATCAACACTAATACTAAGGTTGAGCCAAAACAACTAATCTCCATATTCAGCTTGTCTGCCTGATTGCTGATATTGCTGATCAAGCCTGGTCTTGACATTGAATCAAGCGTTAGTCGATAGGCAGCTTGAATATCATGAACCAAATCAAGTTTCATCTACTTTTTACCCCTTTTATCTAAACATCCATAGTCGCAAAGTTTACTTTTGTCTTTAAGATCTTGTTGTTTAAAGCTTCACATGTTTCCTTGATCTTGACTTCCTCTGACAATAATAGGCTCGCCCATTCTTTTGTCTCCGGCAAATTCGCATTGTAAGCAGCATCGATAATTGCCAGATTGTAAGCCAACACAGGTTCATGGCCCTTGATCAAACCGATTCCTAAAATCCCCTTGATCATAACCTTACATTCTGTAATCAAGACCTCACCCAGATAGAATAAACTTCGTTTGGCGCTTTCCCGTACCTTGACCATCACTAAACTATTATTGGGTTCCTCTATGGTCGTCACATCATGAACCGTTAGTATCTCTTGGGCTAATTTTACGGAAACCTCTGGTGAACCTTTGATTAAGATTTCAGTTCTTTTTTTTCTGATCATCACTTAGCCTTCCTTTGTGTAAGAGTAAAGTCTCCAACTTCATAAACGTAGTACTCTATGTCCACGTGATTATCATAACTTGTTGCCAAGTTGACCGATGTTAAAGCTTTGTAATTACTCCGTTAAATCTTTGTAAAGCCTATTGTTTTCTAATTTCGTGAACAGAGCCTAAATAACGTTCAAAGAGCCTTCCACCACTTTATGGGTGAAAGGCTCTTTTCTAAGGAGAGGACCTAATCTTAAAAATCCTATATTTTGCTTATGTCCACTATCCTAGAACTGTTCAGGTACTATGGTCTATGGGATAACGTAGGAAAAACAATCACTTCTATAAAGAATCTTTATGTGCTCCAATACTGTGCCCGTTTTTTTGTCCATACAACCTGATTCCAAGACTAGAAGAGGAATTAAATATGGGCAATTTAACAATTTCCGTTGGGACTTCGTGGGAAAAGAAACGCTTAAAATGCTGGGTTTTGAGCAGAATTCCGTGTAACCCTTAACATTGTAATATTTGAACATGGATGTAATATCCATTCCCACGCTATCGATATCATTGAACACAGATTTGGCAACATAGGAGATATGCAGGGCGATGGGTTGTTGATCAATATACCTCAGTCTCCCTACCTTAAAAATCCTGTCTTGCTCATCGGTTTCTAAATTGTTAAAAATTTTTTTATTATATTTGATCTCCTGGCAAAATATAGTTTTAGTTTGAAAATCGTAGCCTTTGTCAATCATTTTCTGGCTGAAACTAACATCACCCGACAGAACAAGCTCAATCTGTTTATATCTGTCTTTGACATAGCTGCCTTTACCCTGCTTTTTATAGATATACCCCAACTCTTCAAGTCTTTCGTAAGCTTTCCGGGCAGTAATTCTCGGCACCTTGTATTGTTCTGCAATTTCATTTTCCGAGGGCAGTTTATTATGGGCATGGTATTTTCCTGAGACGATTTGAGACATCAACTTGTCCACGATTTCCATTTCATTTGACATTGCCTTCCACCCACTTCCACTTCCACTTCGACTTCCCTTTATTATACAAAATTACTCACAGTTATAAGTTAAGTCAATGTAAAACCTTGATCAGATAGTGAAGGTGGTATTCCCCGGTCAATAAATTTAACCACGGTATATTACCACAATTATTCAGGCAAACTGCTAAAAACAAGTAAAGATGAGGTCGATCAAAATGAAAAATAAAAAGTCGGGAAATAAAAAGGTTATTATATGGTCGATCATTGGGTTATTAGTCGTGGCCTTAGGTATTGCCGTATATGCTCTACCTAAAAAAACAAGCTATACAGAAGTCAAACCTACAATGGGCAATTTAGTCACCAATTACAGCTTTTCTGGTAGTGTTGAAGCTAAAAACAAACAGACAGTTTTTGCTGATAAGACTATGCAGATTAAAGAATTTAAGGTTCAAGAGGGGGATAAAGTTTCAAAAGATACTGTTTTGATGACAACCGTAATGGGTGAAGACATAAAATCCGAGATTGCCGGAGAAGTTTCCAGTATTTATGCGGATGAAAATGCCCAGCTTATGCCTGGTGCAAAGTTGATTGATATTGTTGATTATTCCGATTTGCAACTGAAAGTACAGGTTGATGAATACGATCTGTCGGCTGTTTCAACGGGCAAGGACGCAACCGTTACCATTCATGCCTTGAATAAAGATGTTAGCGGAAAAATTACGGATGTGTCTAAAGAAGGGGAATATACGAACGGGGTTACCAATTTTACAGCTACAATTTCGCTCCCCAAGGACAGTAACCTGCGCGTAGGGATGTCGGCAGAAGCGAAAGTAATAAATCAGAGTGTTTCTGACGTGGTACTCCTGCCCATGTCAGCAATACAGTTTGACGCTGACAACAACCCGTATGTATTGCTAAAAGACAGTAATAATTCGCCAAAAACTGTTAAGCTAACACTTGGCCTCAATGATGGTGTGCACGCAGAGATTAAAAGTGGTGTGACAGCTAATGACACCGTATTAGTCCCGCCGACAGTTCAGGAGGCCACTGGTTTTGGTTCGAGCGCACAGATGAAGCAAGGTACCAATGAAACTTCCCAAGGAAGTTCTGGGGGTGTTAAGGCACAATGACTGAAATCCTCAATATGCAAGACATAGTCAAGTGCTACTCTTTAGATGCTGAAGAGCTTGTGGTGCTTAATAATATCAATCTAAAAATTAACGAGGGAGAGTTTGTCTCAATTTTAGGGCCCTCGGGTTCTGGCAAGTCAACCCTTATGAATATTCTTGGCTGTCTTGATGTTCCTACTAGCGGAAAATATATTTTAGCCAATAATGATGTTGAAGACTTGGACGAAAGGGAATTAGCACGGATACGTAATAAAGAAATCGGCTTTGTATTTCAGAGTTTTCAGCTCCTCCAAAGATTGAACGCCCTGGAAAACGTAGAATTGCCGATGATATATGCTAGAGTATCTCCCGAAAATCGCCGCAAGAAAGCAATGGCAATCCTCGAACGGGTAGGTCTTGCCGAAAAAATGAATAACTATCCGAACCAGCTTTCAGGCGGACAACAACAACGTGTCGCTATTGCCCGATCTGTTGTGACTGAACCAACGATCCTGCTTGCTGACGAGCCGACAGGTGCACTTGACCAAAAGACCGGACAACAGATTATGCAGCTCTTTAAAGACCTTAATGCCGAAGGAAGAACTATTATCATGATTACACACGATACGAATATCGCACGATATTCTAAAAGAATCGTCAATATCCTTGATGGACGTTTAAGTGAGGGGGCTGGGTCTAATGCTGAAAGAGTGTATGAAAATGGCATGGAGCAATATCATTCATAATAAAATGCGTTCATTTTTAACAGTCCTTGGTGTGCTGATAGGGGTCTCCTCCATCATCGCCCTGATTACCATTGTACAAGGTGCAACGGGAAGCATTACTAGCCAGATATCATCGCTGGGTGCTGATAAAATTACCATTCAGGCAATGGGCACACGCCTAAAACAGGGGCTGAGTGAAAAAGATCTGGAGCAGCTTTCTAGGGTTAATAATGTAAGTGGAGTTTCGCCGACTGTTTCTGGTAAAACCTCCCTCGTTTATAAGCGTAATGTGAAAACAGACGTTTCCGTGCAAGGCAAAAATAATGTTTACTTCAATAAAGAGCTGAATAGTTTGGCCAGAGGCAGAGGGGTAAATATTCTTGATGTTAACAACAAAAATCAAGTTGCAATCCTCGGCAGCGATCTGGCAAAAGAGCTTTTTTGGGGAGATGAGCCTATTGGTCAGCACCTATTGATTAATGGCAACACCGTTACAATTGTTGGCGTTTTAAAGGAAAGCAGCGGCTCAATCATGGGATCGACAAACGATATTGTAATTATGCCCTACACCGCGGCTATGAAAACACTGGGAGTGAGGAACATTACAAATGTTGATGTCTATATGAGCGATGCCAACAAATCCGAAAGTATTATCAATGACGTGACCACCATTTTAAATTCCGCATTTAACTACCGTGAAAATACATTTACTGTGCTTAATATGCAAAATATCATTGATGTTATCGGTAATATAACTGGTATGTTGACGCTTTTGCTCGCCGGTATTGCCTCAATATCTTTGCTGGTAGGTGGAATTGGAATTATGAATATGATGCTTGTATCCGTTACAGAACGCACTACAGAAATAGGACTCAGGAAGGCGTTAGGTGCAGAGCCTGCCCAAATTCAATTACAGTTTCTAATTGAGTCCATCTTTATTTCTCTATTTGGTGGTCTATTAGGATTGATCATAGGGTTATTAATCGCCATAGTCGCATCTATCTTAATGAAATTTTCGTTTACGATTACCGCTTGGACAATAATTCTCGCAGTGGGCTTTTCGGCAGCCGTAGGAATTATCTTTGGCTTAGCTCCTGCAAGGAAAGCGAGCAGATTGAATCCTATAGACGCGCTCAGACATGTTTAGGTCATCGTAAAAGTTGATTATTCAAGCCCTGCAGGAGCTCAACAATACCTCCGACTTAATTTAAGTTCAGCCAACTTGAAATCATAACCTAGAATATCCATACAGAAGTTATTAATTGCTATGGATCAGTCTAAGTTTTTTCTTGTATCTCATAAAACACTTCAACGATCGTTATAAGAATTTCAGATCAAATAAAGGTAAATTATGTATTCATGGCGAACAGTTTTAAATTAAATTTCTTTTTCAATTAAAAGTGCAATTATTATAACTTTACTTATTGTATAACAATAAACAACATCTTATGAGGCATGACGCTTCCTATAGTTCTGAGGACCGTGTTTGAGAAATCAAGCTTACGAAATGAGGTCTGTTCATGTATGATTTCCTATTACTTGTTATTATTCCCAACCTCATAGTGGTTCCCGTTGCGTATTTTGCAGGGTACCAGCTTAGAGATTCCGTACCACTAAAACAAAGGCTTTTTGTTGGATTTGAAGTTGTACTAATAATTTTAACATTTTCATTTGTTTTATCGCGCGAATTCAAAGTTACGCCATTTTCAAGGCTAAATCACTCAGTAACAACTGCAATTGCTACCGGGTTTCCGCTTGGAATAGCGGGTCCTCCATTCAATGATCCCAAAAGAAAGAACATGAGGAAGTAATATTCTAATCTCAAATTTCTGATGGTAGACGCTCTTCACTAATGAATTGCTTTCTTGGTAAATCTTCCCCCCATTACTTCGTGCACACTACTTATTGTAACAAAAGCATTCTTATCTATCTCATTGAGAATAGATTTTAATTTAGCAATTTCTATACGTGTCACAACACAATATAATACAGCCTTGGGATCTCCTGAAAATCCCCCTTTTCCTTGAATTCCTTGGAGCAGAGTAACCCCTCTGCCAAGTCTAGCCATTAGTATTAAAGAAATTTCTTCGTATTTGTCAGATATAATCATTACTTCTTTAGACTCGTCTAAGCCTTCTATCGTAAGATCAATTACTTTAAATGCTATAAAATAGGCAACGAGTGAATACATAGCTCTGTCCCATCCGAAAACCATTCCGGCACTACTTAAGATAAAAAGGTTAAAGAACATAACTATTTCCCCAACAGAAAATACAGTTTTCTTATCTAGAACAATGGCAATAATTTCTGTTCCATCTAAAGAGCCACCATAACGAATGATTAACCCAACCCCAATTCCTAATACAATTCCTCCAAAAACAGTAGCTAAAAATACGTCATGAGTAATTCCAGGTACTGGATGTAAAACACTGACCCACATCGATAACATTGCGACTGAAAATATGGTAGAAAACGTAAACGATTTTCCAATTTGTAAATATCCGAAGATAAAAAACGGAATGTTGAGTACGAATATGAATAAGCCAACTGGCCAACTCGTAAGATACCCTGCCATTATGGATATACCTACTATGCCACCATCGATTACGTTGTTGGGAATTAAAAAAATCTCTAACCCTACCCCTGCTAAGGCTGAACCTAAAATTAGAAATAGAACATTTTTAATTGTTTTCTGAATACTGTTTCTCTTATTGAGCAAATTTCACCTACTCCTCTCACTTACTAGCGCACGCAGAAATGTGCGTAACACCTATCTAAATCTAATCTAACCTGTTCTGTTGCAAATTTTTTCCAAAACCTTAAAAACTTAAACTTCTAATGCAATGTAATTATTCTTTCTTTATTTATAAAAGCTTCTTATTATGTCTTTACGAGCTTTGCATTTTCTTACATATTGCACCATTACTAGATAGTTTATCAAATTGTCATTTATAAATCAAAAGACCCATTCCAAAAATGATTGGAATGGGTCTTTCTGTGAATTTAAGGAATTATTTAAAGTACCTATCAAGAAGTCCTTTAAAGGCTGATCCGTGCCTTGCTTCATCCTTACACATCTCATGAACGGTGTCATGAATGGCATCATAATTTAGCTGCTTGGCTTTGGTGGCCAAGTCCTTTTTACCCTGACAGGCACCAAATTCTGCTTCAACCCTCAACTCCAAATTCTTTTTCGTATCAGCATTGACCACTTCACCCAACAGCTCCGCAAACTTGGCTGCATGATCTGCTTCTTCAAACGCAATCCTTTTATAAGCCTCTGCTATTTCAGGATACCCTTCTCGATCTGCTTGACGGCTCATTGCCAAATACATTCCAACCTCAGTACATTCGCCCATAAAGTTAGCTCTTAATCCTTCAACTATTTCAGGATCAACCCCTTCGGCTACTCCGATTTTATGCTCATCGGCCCACTGCATTACTTCATTTGTTATCTCCAAGAATTTTTCCTTAGGAGAATTACAATGAGGACATTGTTCCGGTGCTTCCTTTCCCTCAAACACATATCCACATACTGAACAAATAAATTTTTTCATAAAATTACTCCTCCTAAAATGTAATGACTTATCTATAGGTTATTTTATAATAATTTTAATATGATGTCAATTACTAATCTAAAATATTTATAAACTTATTTGAGGGGTATTTGCTCTACACTTTACCTGTCCGTGGTGCGGCAACTCAAAAAGCGCTACTTAACAGCATCCATTAAGTAGCGCTATCCAATGTTTGTTTTCAATGGTCCTAGATAATTTGAGGCGTGTTACCTTAATTAAACGTTTTCAGCAATGTAATAAATTAGCTTTTCTGTGTCATCCCATCCAAGACAGGCATCCGTTATTGATTTTCCATAAATATTTTCACCGATACCTTGTCTACCTTCTACAAGATAGCTTTCAATCATCAGACCTTTTATCATCTTCTTAAGCAAAGTATCATATTTTCTACTCATCAACACTTCTCTTGCAATTCTTGGTTGTTCAGAATAGCATTTCATAGAATTTGCATGATTTGTATCAACAATGATTGTGGCGTTGGAAAGTTGCAGTTTTTCATAGTCTTTAGCAATGCGAATTAAATCTTCAAAATGATAATTAGGAATGTTTCTGCCATTAGAATCCACGGCACCTCTTAAAATGGCATGAGTAAGTAGGTTGCCTGTGGTTTCTACCTCCCACCCGGCATATGTAAAAGTATGGCCCTGTTGTGACGCGATGATAGAATTCAGCATTACGGATAGGTCACCACTTGTCGGATTTTTCATTCCTACAGGTGTATCGACTCCACTTACAGCTAGTCTGTGTTGCTGGTTTTCTACTGAACGGGCACCAATTGCAATGTAACCCAAGACGTCTGCGAGATATGTGTAATTTTCCGGATAGAGCATTTCATCCGCTGCAGGCATGTGATATTCACATAGTGCTCTTAAATGCATTTTTCTAATCGCTTTAATACCCTCAAATAAATCTGGTTTCTTACTTGGATCAGGTTGATGGGCCATGCCTTTATAACCTTCGCCGGTAGTCCTAGGCTTATTAGTATAGATTCTTGGCACAATTAGAATTGAATCCTTTACCTGTTCCTGAACCCGGGCAAGCTTCTCTATATATTCGCAAACAGAGTCTTCATTATCAGCAGAACATGGGCCTATTATAAGGATAAATCTATTATCCTTATTTTCAAAAATATTTCTTAGATCATTATCCCTGGTTTCTTTTATATCTCTAATTTGATTAGGTAACGGTATCTGTTCTATTATCTCACCAGCGGTAGGTATTCTTTTGACGAAGTTCATACTCATAGCATTATTCTCCTTTGTTTGTGACTTTGACACTACTTTGTTCAGTATAATTTTTTTCGCGAAGACTAGCAATGTATTTAGCAAAGTATATTGTATTTATTACCAGAAAACAATTATAGGACTTTTTTACTAGATCCTTAGGACTTTAAGTCCATACTTTTTAATTCAAGGCAATGATAAAATTGAAATGAGATTGCTAAACTATGGAGGGATATTTTTGCTTTGGCACAAAATAAACACAAGAAAACAAAATCTTATTATTATAGGTGGAACAATCGTTTTATCGATACTTATTGTAGGTGTTACGAATGTTATTGTACACATAGGCTAAACATTTAAATTTTGAAATTCAAGTCAGCCCCTAAAGTAGATACGGCTATAAAGAGCCTTATTAACTTTAGGGGCTGTTGATTGCTTAAATCGCAGTACCCTGTTATAACTGGTATATAATTTTTACAGATTGTTTTCGTTATCTAAATATCATCCATAAATTGGCGTAATATGACAATTTATGGATTGAAAGACTATTCTTAGGAAGATGGCGCGGAGGTGGAACTATGTGAAGAAGGCTATAGCAGTCCATTTGGGAGACAGCCGTTTATTTGAGCCTAAGAATTTGACGTTGGAGATCGATGAACCACAAAGTTTGTTTCCTTCCTAAAACTAAATCTTCATAAGCTTTTATTAACGTACATAATTGTTAACAAGAAACAGACCCTTGCGTTCTTATGAATAGATCACCTACAAGAGTAAAAGTAATAGATTCACGCCGTTTAGTTGAGCATCCCTTACTTTTATACTTTGCTTTATAAATTTGTTTTGGCTAATTCTATAATACTTTCCATCAAAGCCCCCAGCAGACGGTGAAACCCGAGAGGGTTTTGCGCTGGAACTCTATATTGCTTGTATTTTTTCATTCTTTTTATAGCCCGTAATACTTAATTGTGCAATGTGATCCTTGTTCTCATTAAACACATCAACCGTATAATTAGAAATTTTTTGAGATGTTGCTACTTCCTTTGCTTCAGCTATTAATGTCTTTCCTTTAGACGCTTGAAAATAAGCTATACTAGCATTAATGCCCACGGTTACTTGTCCACAAGCATTCGATGCGGCAGCAAAGGCGAAGTCTGCAAGTGTAAAAATTGCTCCCCCTTGAATGATATTGACGCCATTTAAGTGTTTCTCAGAAATATCCATCTTAGTGACAGCGTAACCTGGCTGTACTTTAACAAGTTCTATACCAACAAAAGCAGCAAATCTATCATTTTCAAGAAGTTTTATTAGTTTATCATTCCTGTGCAATTCTCATTACCCTACTTTCTGCTTTATCTGATTTCTCCTATTTAATATGTACTAACTTTGTACATAGTCTACCAGTCTGATGTTCTGTTACTACCCCGAAAATAATTATTTTACAATCACCATAAGGCAATGTGCCCATCCGCTCTGGGCTCGGTTCCTCCAGCTAATATCCCATCTGAAGTTTTCCAGATTATTTGACCACGTCCAAAGCCACTAGAATCTAAAGCCCATCGAATGTCATGCCCCCTTCGGACCAGAGCTTGGGCAATATGCTCAGGAAAGGAATGCTCAATCTCGATGGTTTTTCCATTGATCCATTGCCATCGGGGCGCATCCAGTGTCGCTTGAGGGTTCAAGCCGAAATCCATCGCGTTCATTACAACTTGGAGATGTCCTTGAGGTTGCATAAAACCGCCCATTACTCCGAAAGGGCCAACAGGACAACTATCCTTGGTTAAGAAACCTGGAATTATGGTATGATAAGGTCGTTTACCGGGCTCCAGACAATTGACATGATTTCGGTTCAAAGAAAAGTTGTTTCCGCGATTATGTAAGCTAATGCCTGTTTCTGGGACAACTAAACCTGAGCCAAAGCCCATATAGTTACTTTGAATATAAGAAACCATGTTTCCCTCTCCATCAGCTGTTGCCAGATAAACGGTTCCCCCTTTAGGTGGATTTCCAGGTTCAGGCATTAGGGCTCTTTCTCCGATCTCTTTCCTCCGTTCTGTAGCGTAGGCATCAGATAGCAGATCTTGAATCCTAAATTGCATCTTGGATTGATCGGCAATGTATTTCTGACCGTCTACAAAAGCTAGTTTTAGGGCTTCGATTTGCCTATGATACGAATCGAGGCTCTCTTTTATTTCGAAATCGAAGCCTTTTAAAATGTTTAAGGCCATAAGCACAACGAGACCGTGTCCATTGGGAGGAATTTCCCAAACGTCATACCCTCGATAATTAATGTTTATGGGGGTTACCCATTCTGGTGTGTAAGCCACTAGATCATCTTTTCTTAGATAGCCTCCATACTTTTTAGAAAACTCATCGATTTTGTCCGCTATGACTCCACAGTAAAAAGAGCGGGCTTTTGTCTCTGCGATAGCTTGTAAAGTACGAGCGTGATCAAGAGATTGCCAAAGTTCACCAATTTTTGGAGCCCGCCCTTGAGGGGCAAAGGTACTAAACCAATACTTGAATTGTTCCTCTTTTAGCTCTAGCGAGTACCTGTTGAAAGCATTCTCCCAACTCCTTCCAACCGTTGGAGAAAGGGGAAAACCCTGTTCGGCATAAGTAATCGCAGGTGCCATCACTTCACTTAGAGAAAGCCTACCGAAGCGAGCGGACAATTCTGCCCAAGCAGCAGGTGCACCAGGAACAGTGACGGGAACCCAGCCGTATATGGGCATTTCCTTATATCCAGCCTTCTCCAAAGCTTGCAGAGTCAGAAGTTGAGGTGCCGGACCGCTGGCATTCAGTCCATAAAGTTGCCCCTTTGTCCAGACTAGCACAAAGGCATCTCCGCCTATTCCATTAGAGGTCGGCTCTACAACTGTCAAACACACAGCTGTTGCTATAGCTGCATCGATTGCATTTCCACCTTTTCTCAGAATAGACAACCCTGCTTCAGCAGCAAGAGGCTGAGCAGAGGCGACCATTCCATTTTTGGCATACACCGTCATTCTACGCGAAACATAGGGATTAAAGAGCGAATCAAAGTTAAGCATTCGGCTTATTCCCCCTTATAATATGTATAGCTTCCTTCAAACTAATAACCGCTTTGTTTGCCCTAACCCTTTTAAATATCTATTTCTTTAGGGTCATCATCAGATAAGATTACTCGCCATTCTTGCTCTTCTTTATTAAAATCCGCTATTTTCTCGATTGGCATCTTAAGATATTTGCCATGAGCACTCACTGCAACTTCCCCATTTCCGAGTATTATCTCCCCTGTACCTTCAAACAACCTACTTGAGTCTTTCGTAATTCTAGCAATAACTCTCAGTTCTTCATTTAACGGAATAGGTTTTTTATATTTTAAGCTTAGCTCAACGGTAACTCCCCATATAGTCTCATCAATGATCATAATTGCTCTGCCAATAGTTTCATCTAATATAGATCCTGCTATCCCGCCATGTAACCTGCCGGGATAGCTCTGGTGTTCTTCGAGCGGCTTAAAAAAAGCAATGATCTCGCCATTTTCTAATTCGTAGAAAGAGGCTCTTAAGCCTAATTCATTTTCCATACCACAAACAATACATTTTTTACTATTGTGCTGTTTTTTCAAGACTCTCTGTTTCATACAATTTTCTCCCTATCATATTTTTTACCGATACCTCAATTATACATTATTTTACTTTCTCCTTCCTTGTTTTCCTAATAATATTGCGATCCCTCTCACATCCCACATAAGTGGCTAACCTAAGTGCTGATAAGGGGCTTAGCTTAACCTCGGTATTATTTTTCTGTTTTCCTAATTTTCGCCGGCTAGTGCAAATATCTGGAACCAAAAATGGTAACCATTTAAGTAAGGAGGATTATAATTATGGATGATAAATTTGTTTCAAGTCTTCAATCGTTTTATAAATTAGAAACATTTCAAGTTGCTTTTTATAAAGCACAAATTTCAACCTCAACGGATGAGTACTATAGGAAAGCATTTGAGAAAATGGTGCAGATTGAAAGTGGTCACGCTGATTTTTTTGCCCAAGTCCTAGACAAAGCACAGCTTGAAATCCCTACCTTTGCTGGTTCCCTATTTCAATTAGCCGGTGGATTTGTTGGAGAAATGGTAGAATCAACTGGTCCTGTTAATACTTGCAAATTAGGTGTAGCTCTTGAAAACAAAGCAATTGAGGCGTATCGCGCTTTTATTACGGAAAGTAAGAATAAGAATTATTCAGTAATCCGAGATACCCTCATGGAATATCTTCTTGATGAAGAATTTCATACCTTATGGCTTAGGGAATATATGAACAACAATCCCCATCATTAACACTCAAAAAGTCTACCTCAAAATGACACACTTCTTAACAAAAATCAACACTGTGGTACGGTTCGTTCTTTAGGAACCTTGCTCCACAGCGTTTAATAAATTACTTCATTCAATTGAAACAACCAACATTTTTTTTACAATGTTTGGTTGGAAATTAGTAAAATAGGTTTACTTTGTTTTGGTACCGGTAATCCCGAGTTTACTGTAACGATAGCTTTTATTGAAAGAAGCCTTTAAAGCTGGTGAGGGCCTAGCGGCAGAAGACTAAACTCCAGTGTTCTCTAAGTTGCTTTCCTCCTCAAAACTTTAAGGAAACCCTCTTAGCTGTAAAATATCCAATCACTAACCCGCTGGGAACCAGCCCTAAAGCCCCTATCCAAGAATGAGTTTGAAGAACCACTACCAAACCCAGTAGCAGTTGGCCCGGCAAAGCCATTAGGAAGATGGCTTTCCTCGCCGCTGCTAGCTTTGTCCCCGGAAGCCAAGGAAAAAGACAGACAAAAGGGGAGTTAATTACTTCAAGCCAAGAGATCCCTACGACATTCGTTAGCATAATTGAAAACACAATCCAGAGAAGCCATTTGAGATCTCCTGGAAAGACCAAGATCATGACAAGATAGACCCCAACAAGTTTAAGGTAGAAACCAACGTCACTTTCATTACGTAACACTGCTTTAAGACACATCTCCACTAATCCATTGACTGGGTTCCGCTTCTTAAACAGTAACCTCGAAGTTCGAAATAATAAGGGGCGTTTCCTAGAGAACCTGGGCTTTTTCACATATGTTCCCACTTGCTGGAGCATAAACTTAGCTAGTCTCAGTCTCGCCTGTCGTTCCCGCAACACATCTTCGAAGAAGCTTCCTGTCACCTTTTCCCTTTGGTATAAGAGAATACCAAGTATTATCAAGAGGATTAACCCCAAAAGACAAAACAAGCCAGTCCGACTCCTCAACAGAACTACACTCGTCCTCACGTATCCGCCAATTATCAAAAACATTACCCACTTCACCATGCGTTGAGGCCAACCCTTAAAGCGAAGCTCAACTAGTTGTTTGGCTAGACCCAGGCAGTTTTTGAGTACAAAGATAAAAAAGACTATCAAAATAATTTCCGCAAGGGAAAAGCTGTAATAACGCCACAAAAACGGCGCTAGAATACTCATCATCAGCGAGGTTGCAAAAAGGTTATAGATCACGGAATAACCTAAGCTGTACCTAATAATCTGACTTATCCAAGCTTTGCGCTGTAATAAGAAGAGCTGATCCGCTTCCTCTAAGAAGATGCGAATCGTTCCTGACCAAGCAAAGACGAGAATAATGCCTAAGAAGGCAGTCAACGGTATATAGTCAAGCCACCCAGGCGCTTTCCTCCACCAGGAAACGTAATAATTTAGGAAAATGGCAAAAAAAGGGATAAGAATATAAAGAGCTACAATCCAATCGACTGCCGTTTTCCATACCTGATACTGATATTTCCATTCAGCAACAAGCCTTTGAAAAAAGAGTTTCGTTACTGTCATCATTGGTTGTTCTCCAGGATTTTGTCAAAACAATCAAATAAGGAGCCTTCAAATAACTGACATTGGGCCCTTACCTCGCTCAGGTTGCCTTGAGCTACGATCGTCCCTGCATTCATCAAAACAAATGTATCACAGATTTTTTCCGCAGTATCCAATACATGCGTCGACATCAATACCCCTGCTCCTTTAGACCGGGCTTGGTTTACAAGAGCCATAAAATCCCGTGTACCTCTTGGGTCCAGACCTATAAAAGGCTCGTCTACCACATAGATTGCTGGTTCGAGTAAAAATCCTAAGATAAGCATGACCTTTTGCTGCATTCCCTTGGAGAAGGTATTAGGCATCTGGTGCTTGACTTCCATTAGGCGGAAAAGCCTCAGAAGATCCTCCGCTCTTGAAACAAATACTTCCCGCTCGATTTCATAGGCGGCTGCAGCGAGTTCTAAATGTTCCCAGAGAGTTAACCCTTCATAAAGTACGGGTTGTTCCGGGATATAGGCATATGATCTGCCTTTCCCTGGGAATTCAACCTTACCGTTCGTCTCTGGCAGCAATCCCATAATCGCTTTCAGTGTTGTGCTTTTTCCTGCTCCGTTAGGACCAATTAGGCCTAATAGTTCGCCTGCTTTTACAGAAAAAGCCACATTTTTGATGACCTCAGCATTATTACCTAAATAGCCTGCGTGCTTAATATTTACGCTAAGTAATTGCATATAATCCTTCGCCTCATTTTTAAAAAGTAAAGAAGGATGTTCAAAATGCTTACACTTTTATCTTGAACATCCTTCTTTTAGTATTAGCCTTTTTCGACATATAACCTATTCATTAGTCAACTCTAGCACACGTTGATTTATATTATTTCTATAGACTCCACCATGATAGCAAATAACTGTTTCAATGTCATACTGAGTTAACTTTTTAAGGGATTTCTTAGCTAAATCAATATCACTGGAAAATTCGGGTTTAGGCCCTTCTAATTGACCATCTACTACGTTAAGAGCGTCTCCAGTAATAAGCGTTTTGCTCTGATTAAGATATAAGCAAATATGTCCCGGTGTATGTCCAGGTGTGAAAATCACTGTAATTCCGCCACAGTAGGGCAATACCTCTCCATCCTCCACTGTTTTATCAACATTAGCTTTTAATCTTTGTGATGCTTCGAAAACCTTTTCCATTTGTTTACGTTGTTCTTCGGGCAGAGATGCCAACCTTTGAGCCATTTTTTCGGGATTGAATTTAATTAATGGTTTATCACCTTGGATATAGGGTTTTTCCTCTTCGTGGGCCAACACTTCAACTTTATGATCAGAAACTCTTAAGATTTCTGGCAAACCACCAATATGATCGAGATCTTGATGAGTGAGAATCACTTTGTTCAGCCTGCTAAATGGGGCACCAACCTGATCCATAACTTTCTGAATTTCTGGTAGTTGAGAAGTCCCCGCATCGACTAAGATAACCGTCGCTTCATCCCAGATGAGTGTTGGATGAATTATACTTGAATTACCCATAGCGTTCATTGCTAATTCTAACATTTCTACACCGTTAGCTATGTTCATTTTATTCCCAAGCTCAAGATAAGCTTTGGTTCACCTCCTTCTAACAAATGGCTACTCATTTCGACCTAATTTATTTAATTATACCGTTGTTTCCTGAAAAGTGTAACCTTCAGTACTCATATCAATGCCTACCTCGCATAATATTCCTTCTATTTCGTTGAAAATTTTCTCTACTTTATAAACTTTTTAATATTTCTTACGAATCCGCCCCATTCCTGCAAGCGATCCTGTTTAATATCTTTAGGACTGTGGCATCTAGATCAGACGTTTGTTTGTTAAGCCGTGTAGAGGGTATCCAAAAACTCATGATCCTTTTCCTATTCTTTTTCAAATATGAGTAAATGATTTGGGCTTCATCAATATCATGCTGTGTTAATCTACAAATATTACTTTTTTCTGTCACAAACTTTTCTGTGATAATCCGTTTTAGATACTCCCTAAATTCCGGACTATCTGCAGCCATTACATAATTAAAAGCTTTTCTATAAAGAAGCTTATTTCCTTTAATTAGAAATAACTTAGCAAGCGTATCGTCAATAAATTCAACCGCTAAGATATTCCTATTTTTACTTGAGGAGTGAACTAAGCGCTGCTTTCCGATTACATGTCGAAGTCCTAAACTATACTCCTTATACTTGGCAGCCTTCTCAAACTGTAGATTCTCAATAGCCGTATCCACCCTTTTATGAAGTTCTTGAACAGCTGCCATATCATTCCCGTTCAAAAGCTGCTGGATTTTTTTTATGTAAACTCCGTATTCTTCAGGGCTTACCTGCCCAGTACAAACTCCCAAACAGGTGTCTAATTGTTGAAACAGACAACCATTAGCCCTCTTTACTAGTCCCGGGCTAGTACATTTTCGGATTGGATAGAAATCCTTCAAAAATTCTATTGTAGTCTCTACTCGATGGGGACTAGTAAAAGGGCCAAAATATAAGGCCCCATCGTCAGCTTTTTCATTCACTTTAGTAACCTTGGGGTATAGTTCAGGCGGTATTTTAATATAAAAATAATTTCTATCATTCTTCATTTGCTTGTTATACCTAGGCTTTATCTCCTTAATAAGGCGACATTCTTCAATAAATGCATCTAATTCTGTGTCTGTAACTAGATAATTGAAGGTATAAATATTGTGGATCATTTCATGGACCTTAGGAGCTCTATTATTTGGGTTTTGAAAATATTGGGACACCCTGTTTTTTAAGTTTTTGGCCTTTCCGACATAGATAATATTCTCTGATGAATCGCGCATCATATAGACACCCGGGCTTTGGGGTAGTTGCTTAAGTAATTCACTAAAATCCATAGCATTCTCCATAATATTAGTTCTTTTGTACTAATATTATAGCATAGGCTATTTCATAACTTCGACAAATTGTAATTAAACATGTTCATCAAGTTCCCAAGAAGAATTCATCTTGAAAAATCAACAAGTAGGGTATAAACGTTTTGACCATTCTAAACTAAGCCCTATAAAAAAGATGTTCAAAGAACCTTCGAGTATATCTTTGGACATCTTTTTTATCATTTTTTTCAGATCTTTGCAATGATTCGTTACTTAGTTAATGAAGGATTTGGGGTACATTGATAGGAATCTGGTGAATGGAATTGTTCCCGTACCCTTTTGCATTCCAAGGAGCAACTTTAGGTTGCACGTTACCGTTGCTATCTTGAGCTCGAACCTGTAAGAAGTAATGGCCCGGTGCCGTAATATTCAACGAGTATTCCCAGAATGTCCATGTGTAAGGTTCATGTTCAGGACTGGTCAACCGAGCGGCATTCCAGGTCATACCACTGTCTATACTCACTTCCACTCCACTTATTGTACCTTTTCCGGTCCATGCCAGACCACGAATTGTATGTGAACCCAGGTGGAGTTTTTCCTCTTGGGATGGCCAAGTGATAATTGAATTAACTTTCATTTCAGTAACTGGTGCAGCGTTAAGAGAATCTCCGTCATTGGTTATATAGAGATAGTCAATTGCCTGGAACGGACCTTTAAAGGGGGTAGCGGTTGCTGTAATTTGCGAGACCCATTTTACATGAGCCATACCGTACCAACCCGGAACTATTAAGCGTAAAGGAAACCCGTGTTTATGGGGAATCGGTTCGTCATTCATTTTTAGTGCTAAAATGCATTCTGCCATTAAAGTTTTATCTAGAGGTAAACTTCGCTCAAAGTTCACAACAGTATCCATATCAGGACGAATACCTGAATCGACTCCTGTAAAGATTAGTTCTTTAGCTGTTTCCTTAACTTTAGTCTGGTCAAGAATATAGGCTAAAGGGACTCCTGTCCATTTCGCGTTACCCACTGCTCCAATCTGCCATTGTTCCCCAGGTGTTGAAGGTTCCATCAAAGCTCGTTTATTACCTGAGCATTCAATCGTTACAAATCTATCCACCTGAGGCATTTGCTTCAGTTGATCATAAGTAAGGTTTATGGGGTTGTCTACTTCTCCGCCTAAGAACAAGGCCCAGGATTCAAGCTGTATAGTAGGATAGACCAGATGGTTTCGAGTATAAAATAGTTCATTCGGAGTAATCCACGATAGCAGAGTGTTAATGGGCGATTCCATATTCTCGGGCATCAATTGGAGAGGAATTAGCCCTGGCATGTCATGAATGCTTTTCGGTAAGTCATGATTTGTCATTTGTTACTCCTTTTCTTTTTTCACTAGTTAACATGTAACTAAACCTACAAATTCGACTTGAGGGCTTCAGGTGTGCTACGGCTTCAAAACAACTTTAATACAATTATCAAGTTTCTGGTCGAATAGTTCATAAGCCTTCTTTCCGTCAGCAAGTGACATTCTATGCGTGATAATGTCCGTAGCATCAAACTTATTCTCTTTTAATAAATTTAGAATACGGTCTATATACGTATGGGCTGGACACTGGCCCATTTTCAAAGTAATGTTTCTAGAAAAAAAGTCCCCGAACGGGAAATTGTTATATCTCGAGCCATAAACACCCACTACGGATACTGTTCCACCTTTACGTACCGCCTGCGAGGCAATCTCAATCGCAGACTTAGAGCCCCCCTGCAACTTTAATGCAGTCTCAACTTTTTCCATTGCTGACATTTCACCATCCATCCCAACACAATCGATGACAACATCTGCCCCACCCTGAGTTATCTCTTTAATATATTCTCCGGTATTATCATAATCCTTGAAATTTAACGCTTCCACTTTATTGAACGTCTGGGCATGTGCAATCCTGTAATCAATATTATCTACTGCGATGATTCTACTTGCGCCCATATAGGCTGCCCATTTTTGCGCCAGTAGCCCAACTGGACCACAACCTAATACCACCACAGTGTCACCGCTCTTTACACCACCATTTTCTACTCCCCAATAAGAGGTTGGAAGGATATCGGTTAAAAAAAGCGCCTGTTCGTCTGTAAGCTCTTCAGGAATTATTCTAGGTCCTATATTAGCGTACGGTACCCTCAGGTATTCGGCCTGACCACCATCATATCCACCAAAAAGTTCACTATATCCAAAAACTCCACCTACTTCACCATGCTCATTTGAATTGTCACATTGACTCCATAAATCATGATTACAATACCAACAGTGACCACAAGCTATTGGAAAAGGGACAACCACTCGATCGCCTTTCTTAACCTTATTAACTTCTTTGCCAATTTCCTCGACAATCCCCATAGCCTCATGTCCAATAATAAACCCCTTAGGCATTTTAGGCATTCTTCCGCGTATTAGGTGTAAATCCGAACCGCAAATGGTAGTGGAAGTTACTTTAACTATTATGTCATCATCTTTTACAATTTTAGGATCTTCTACATTTTTAACCTCAACATTTTTAACACCTTGGAATGTTATAGCTTTCATTCGACAACTTCCTTTCTGTGAATGTGAACGTCCATATCTATTTTGTCAGTTATATGAAATTTTCATGCTCCAGTATTATAATTGTCCCTCTTTAGTCGCTTTTGAAACAAGCATCCACTTGCCAACTTACATAAAGAAAACTTGGCTGGCGCCCGGAGACTCTGTCTTCACAGGTATTAGCTTTCTTGCAGCCTTAGCGAAGGCGACCACCCTAGTTGCATTTATACCTTCTAAGCAGAAGTACAAAAATGAAAGCCTTCTATTAATTATCTAATCAATAGAAAGCTTTTTTCTCTTTAGGGGGTAGAACATGAATGATCTGGGTGCGTCACCTACTTTTTATTAATATATTAAAAGATAACGCCTAGTGCAATTAAAATAAGGATAGCAATAGCAATAATGCCAACCCCTAAGCATGGGGCAACAGGTGGGCAAGCCGGTACAAGCGGTGGACAACACTTTACGATAGGTCCAATGTGTGGCGGAGCACCAACCGGCGAAATGTTTGGAAAATGACCTACTCCTTGTCCGTACATAATATTTCCTCCTATTCTTATTTTGAGATAATTTCAAAGCAGAAGCTATATTCTGTTTCTTACTACCAATTAGTGACTAAGAGCACGGTTAAAACATCTAATCTAACTATGACAGATGGTGAAATATTACTTCCTGAGGTGAAATCTGATATCTTAAAGTAAAAAACTCTTTAGAACACAATACCCATTGCAATTAACAGAAGAATAATCACAACGACGACCGCAATACCCGACAAAAAATTTGGTCCACATCCAACACCGTCAACAACTCCTGCGCCAAATGCCATAAAGCACTCCTCCTTCCACGAAAGTAATTCATTGTACAATATAAGATATTCAGTGATTAGGCAAATTGCTATTAATTTCCATATACTTATTTATCTTATTTCATTTTCTGATCGCTTTAGCCCAGAGTGCGCGAGCACAACGCTTTTCCAAAAAGCACTTAATATCTAACCAATAATACATAACCAAATAGACAGCGAAACCCCACTCCAAAAAGAGTGGGGTTTTGTTAGAAATAAATCTAATTTTCAGGGAATTACGGAAATTGAGAATTCATGAACTCCCTAGTAGTTGACCACACATTTAGCTATGAGCACTAGGGACTAAATATTAAGTTCATAGCCATTGTCTGATTGTTAATCCCTCTTAGCCTGATTTTTTATTGAGCGAATGGCGGAACGATAGGCAGTGTCATTTAGCATATTTTGGGGAGCTGTGATAGGCTCTTCTCTTTGACTTGCCTGAAATTGTCGCAAGGCTCGTCTGTATTGCTCATCTGACATTTGGGGTACCCTCTTGTTACTTTCGTTAGTGCTATTCGAAAGTTGTTTGTTCTCTAACTCTTCTGCTTCTGGAACAGAGGGATTGTTTAGTACAGACATTTCACTGGGCTTGTTTATTGGAAGCGCTACTTTTTCAGCCTTAGACATTATCTTAACATTAAAACTGAGGAGAAACACGATTACAATCAAGGCAATAATGCCAAATACAATTAAAGAAACCATTAAATTGTCTCCTCCAAATTTCTAGTAGGGATTTCTTAAAGATTCAGTGCAATTTTTGAATAGTTTCTGCCACCCGTTTACCTAATGCCTTGCCTAGGGCCAGGTCAGACTCGGTAGGCATATTGGGTGGATCATCCGGTGAGCTCTCTATTGGACAGGTTATTCCTACTCCGTAGAAAGAACCATAAGGTGCGTTCTCTGGAATATTTCCTGGTAAACCAACTATGATCATCCCTTGGTGTAACATGGGAGTCATTAGGTTAAGTAGCGTTAACTCAACTCCTCCATGTACTGTCGCAGTAGTACAGAAAACAGCTCCGACTTTATTAATCAATTTACCCTCAGCCCATAGGACGCCTAAATCGTCTATCCATTTTTTGAGGTTAGCACTAATGGTTCCGAAATATCCCGGACATCCCCAGATAATCGCGTCCATATTTACCAAATCATTGGGATTGCTATCCCGGATATGGTTAAGCTGCACTTGTGTTTGTTCGATATTACGAGCTCCCTCGGCAATTGCTTTAGCCAAGAGTTCTGTATGACCATTTTCACTATCATAGGCTACATAAATTTTCTTCAATTATTATTAACACCTCCACCTTAACACAGATAGAACGCTAGTTATAAATTACCTATTTAATTAAAAGATTATACCAAACAAACAGTGTAATCATTACCACATGACTTCTGTATAGTTTTTCCGATGTAGCAAAAGCTAATTATGATTCTGTAGATAGAAATAAAAAGATTAATGTCGAGGAGGTCTAAGTCTTTGAATAATAGTCGGTTAATTTTAATCAATGCTGTTGTTTTGCTTCTTCTCATCGGTGGTGGTTTTGCCGCTTATTATTACTATAATCAATCGTATCACTATATCACAACGGATAATGCCAGGATTGACGGTCAACTTATTACCATCAATGCCCTCGGAACTGGTAAGATTTCAGATTGGAATGCAAATGTTGGCAGTAAATTAAGCGCTGGACAAAGTTTAGGTACGATTCAATTAGTAGGCACCGGAACAACAACAACGACTTCACCTTCAACGACACCTTCAACAACTATGACCATGAACATTACAACTCCCGCCAATGGAACGATTGTCCAGCAAAACGTTATTCCAAACAGTTTTGTAGCTACCGGAACAACTTTGGCCCGAGCTTATGACATGGATAATTTATGGGTCAGTGCCAATATTAATGAAACGGATATGAGTAATATTAAACAAAACGAAACAGTCGATGTGTCCATCGATACCTATCCAGGTACAACGTTAACAGGGAAAATAACACAAATCGGATTGACAACGGCTGCTCAGTTTTCTCTCTTACCACAGCAAAATACAAACGCTAATTTTACAAAAGTAATTCAAGTCGTTCCAATAGTCATTACACTTGATGGATATAAAGGGTTGAATTTAATTCCTGGTATGAGTGTTACAGCCCAAATCCATATAAGGGAGTAGCGTAAATGAATATGCTTTCGTTCGGATACATTCTACTTAGTTTTGCTATACTTATTTTTGTTAATCTATCGCTGATAAAAAAGAGAGATCCTGACAAAAGTACAAAGACTAACAAGAAACAACCTGTATTGAATGAACCAGTTCTTCTCGATTCGTCTTTAACAACACCCTCTAGCAGTGTTGTTCCAACAAAGCCAACTACCACTGAGGAATTTAACAAATTTAGAATTCTCACTGTTCTCATGCTGGGGGCTTTTGTTTCAATTCTCAATCAAACACTAGATAACGTTGCTATTCCCCACATGATGTTAGATTTTAATGTCTCTGCCAATACTATTCAGTGGATAGTAACTGGCTACATGCTCGTCAATGGAGTTTTTATTCCGATCACAGCTTTTCTGATGGAAACGTTCGGAAGCCGCAAACTCGTATTAGTAGCCATGAGTTCCTTTACAATTGGTTCTTTGATCTGCTCCATCGCCCCTTCTTTTGCTGTTTTCATGATTGGAAGGATCATACAAGGGTTAGGGGCAGGCATTTTAATGCCACTCTTAACCAATGTTTTTCTCAGTATTTTCCCCCCGTATCAAAGAGGCAAAGCTATGGGGACTATGGGCATTGTCATGGTATTCGCACCCGCTATTGGTCCGACGCTAGGTGGGTGGGTTGTACAAACTTATTCCTGGCGACTCCTTTTCTCGAGTCTTGTACCTATAGGAATACTAGATCTAATTTTAGCGGTGGCATGGATGAAAGATGTGCTGGAACTAACCTTTCCTAAATTCGATTTATGGGGAGCAATATTTTCCACTATCGGATTAAGCAGCCTGCTTTACGGAGTAAGTGAGGCCGGTAACATTGGCTGGGGAAGTACAGAAGTTATCATCTTTTTGGCTGTCGGGATACTGTCAATTCTTCTCTTTGTGCGTAGAGAACTAACAGTAGACATGCCGCTGTTGGAGCTAAAAGTCTACAAATATAAGATTTATTCATTAACGATAATCATTAATGCCGTTGTCACAACGGTTATGTACGCCGCTATGATGTTGCTTCCTATCTATTTGCAGAGCATTCGCGGCTTCACCCCTTTGCAGTCCGGCTTTCTTCTACTGCCCGGAGCACTACTTATGGGGATCATGGGCCCCATAGCCGGTGCCATTTTTGATCGCATTGGATTAAGGGTATTAGCCGTTGTTGGGCTAATGATTACTGCTGCAGCCTCCTGGGAATTTACTAAGCTGACAGCGGATACTATGTATAGCGATATCCTGATGATGTATACCATTCGTTCGTTAGGCGTATCTTTAATTATGATGCCCCTCATGACAGCAGGGCTCAATCAACTGCCTAGAAAATTAAACAGTCATGGAACGGCAATGTTTAATACCATGCGTCAAGTGGCTGGTTCATTGGGAACTGCTATGTTGGTCACCATCATGTCGACAAGAACGAACGTACATCTAGCAACTTATACCAGTGTCATAACAGCGTCGAATCCGACGATGTTAGACCAGTTTGGCGCTTTGGTTCAAGGTTTGGCTCTCCCTGCTCAAACAGGCCAGGTTGTTGCCTTACAAGAAGTTTACGGACTTGCTTCTCAACAGGCTTTTATAAACGGCATCAATGATTCTTTCATCGTTGCAACAGGCTTAGCCATTCTAGGCCTGATCCCCGCCCTGTTCATTAGGCGAGTTATTCCACCTAAATCAAATTCAGTGCCTTAAAAAAGCGATTAACTGCTTCAACTTGTTCTTATAATAAAAAGCCACCTCGTTCAAAGATCATCGAACGAGGTGGCCTTGTTTTTATACCCTACTCTATTTGATGCTTATGATTCATAACATACAGACACTCCAGTCTCCAACACACTTGCAATGTATGAGACTAGGCGTGATCAAATGCTTCCTCCAAAAGATGGAGTTTTAATACCATAAAAGCAACTTCGCACCCGTTGACTAACAAGACAACCCGGTGCTCACCCGGATAATGGCGGCGGGTTGTCTTGTTTGACCAGCTGTGTGTTCGTCTGCCAGCAAGTCGTGTACCGCCGGTTACTATTTTATCAGACAGCAGGAATAATTTACGAGATGTGTGACCTCCTCTGGCCTTCACGAAGTCAATCCCGTATTCGATGCGGATGCGCACCGACTCTCCTTCACGAATACAAAGTTCATATTGCAGTTCGCAACTCTCGCCAATCGCTAACCTGGACGGCAGCACTGACAATGAGGCAAACGTCGTAAGCGACACCACATCCTCAGGGTTCGCATAGCCGAATAATTCCATAGTTCCAGGATCGGCTTTGCGGATCAACGTTCGACAACCCTGCCGTACGATCCAATCCGTGTGTGGACACACATCTTTCCAGCGACGGGCTGTTTCGAGCACTAGCAAAGGATGATCCTTAGCAATGTCGTTTAAATTATTGGCAACACTTTTGCGCACATAAAGGGATGAGTCCGCCTTCAACTGTTCCAGCACAGAAAGCACCAGAGTTGGGTCTCTCTTGAATATCGGTAAGCCTACTCCCCAAGGTAAGCGGGGACGACAGCCCTCACTCGCCAGCCGTCGGACATGCTCACTTTGATGCTTTGACCAGAGCATCATCTGTCCGATCACCCGCCCCGGATCACGTAGCAAAAATGGTCTTATAGCAAACTCCGCGGATGATCTTTGAGTGAATCGTTCTAGTGCTTTCATAGACAGCTCCCAGTGTTCCTCTTCTTGGCCGTACATCGCCACGAAATCCGGAAAGAACAAGTATGGAAACCCTATACAAGTTTCATCTATTGCAAATAACACGTCCAACGCTTCTTCATACCGGATCGGCAGATGTGTCCTTAGCGTCTCTGTGATTCGGCGCATCCGAGCTTTCAGCTCAAGCCCTGCCCATGCTTCATCTATTGTAGCTGAGACGAAGCTCTCAATATCGAAAGTGCTGTACACGGCGTGCAGGTTCTCACCAAAGCGGCAGAGAAACTCTTTATTATACATAGCTTTCAAAGCTTCTGCCATGTCCTCACCTCCTTCAGCTTAAGAGATAGATAAATAACTTCGGAAAAATACATCATACCACACTCACCAAAGGATTTCGAGTTTGCTGTTCTATAACATTTGATTTTATGAAATATGGCCCCTTTCAAAAGCCATTCTATAGCTGTTGAAAGGGGCCATTTACCTAAAGCAACTTATAGTTTAAACCTTGTTACACTGCTCTGAAAGTCTGTTGCTATTTGAGCCAGAGACTTCTACGTATTCTTCATTTTAATACTACATTTTTTCCTTGTAACCACTATACAGTAGCATTAATAATTCATATTAGACCGAACAATGACAGATGTTCGCTTAGAATTTCAATCGGTGAGTAGTCATATCTAATAATTTACGAATACATATACCTACGAGTCATAGGCCACGAGTTATTAACTCCCTTGGTGAACAAGAACTGATGGAGATCAATGTTACCGGTATGGAAAGAGGCAGCGCAGGAATTAAGATAGAGACGCCACATCCGGATAAAAGTTTCATCTTTCATTTTCTGGATTAACGGGAGAGCTTGCTCGAAGTTCTGGGCCCAGTCCTCTAAGGTTCTAGTATAATGTTCACGCAGGCTTTCCAGGTCGATTAAATGGAACGAGTTTACAGCCATTTGTGTAACTAATTCCTGAACCATAGGAATATACCCTCCTGGGAAAATGTACTTATTAATCCAGCTATTTGTCCCTCCCTCTTCATATCCAGTAATACAATGTAAAAGGGATACTCCACCTTCATTTAAAAGAGATTTAACTGTAGAGAAGTATTCGTTCAAATGTTCCTTTCCGACGTGCTCAAGCATTCCAACGCTTACCACTCGATCAAAAGTTCTGCCCTTTAATTCCCTGTAGTCAACGATCTGGACTTCAACCAGATCCTGCAATCCTTCGTTACGAATCCGCTCGAGGACCTGGATATATTGCTCTGAACTTAGTGTGATCCCAAGAGCTTTAACTTGATGAGTTTTCGCCGCGGTAAGAATAAGTTCTCCCCATCCACACCCAATATCGAGTAAGGTTTGCCCGGGCTTTAAGTTGATTTTACTCAGGATATGATCAACTTTGTTATATTGGGCTTGAGTCAAGCTATCTTCAGGCGATTTAAAATAAGCACACGAATAGGTCATAGTTTCATCTAACCATAAACGGTAAAAATCATTTCCGATATCATAGTGATATTGAACATTCTCTTTGCTCTTACGAACATTGTTACCGGAGAGGATTTTGGCAAATTTTGCGTAAGAATTTTTAGCTAGAAGAGGGCTATCTTGTTTGTTGAAGAGTGATTCAACGACTTTTTGAACACTTCCTTCGATGTCAATTTTCTTTTGCATATACCCTTCACCAAAGGCCAAGGAAAGGTCATTTATAATTTCTCTTTTGGCAATTGGTTCGTTGAAATCAATTCGAAACTGCGCCTCTCCTCCTCCATAATTCACTACCTCCCCATCCCAAAACTTAACTTCACAAGGATCGGCAAAAAGATTTCTCATGAAGTTCTGGTAAAATACTTTGTCGAGATTCATTGCTATGCCTCCAAAAAAATTGATACCCATAAAATGCACAAAAATTACATTTTTAATTCTCTTTTTCTTTAGGAGTCCTTCGATTATCTTAACTATGTTTTTACTTATTCTTTCCTGCTTGACTCAAAAACAAATTCTGCCGAGGCATTATGGGGAAGGAAGGAATTATTAATTATGGTTTTAGTTTTAATTGCAGATCATGCTTAAATATTGTGTCCGTGTATCCCAGATAATCCTGATAGATCTTAGCGATAGATGGGCGCCAGGGGACAGATTGTCCAGAATTAAGGTCATAGGCTTTTTGATTGATTACATTATAAAGGCAATTCCAAGAAACGAGAACCCCATTTCGTGATATAGCGATACCGTCTGCAGGAGAGTGTAATAGATCATGACCTAACAAGGGATAGTTGCTGGCATCTTTACCTAGAAGACCCAAAAGTGTCGGAAAAAGGTCGATTTGCCCACTGACAATATTTTGAACCCCGTTGAGCGTTGAACCTGGAACATAAATAAAAAGAGGTACTTTTTGCATCGCTAACCAAGGAAACTCATCAATCTCTTTTCCTCCAAAACCAAGGAATTCGCTTAATTGAGGATCATTGCGATTAAACGGTGCCGGATGATCTCCATATATGACAACCATAGAGTTATTCAATAGTCCATCAGACTGGAGACGATTAAGAAAATCTCCAATCGCTTGATCTGTATAATTAACTGCCTCCAAGTAGTGACCGAAGACAGTATTCTGATAAGACCCTACATTTATCGTTTTATATTGGGCGGGAATCTCAAAAGGATAATGGCTGGAAAGCGTAACCAAAAAGGAATAAAAGGGTTGTTGGGAATTCTCCAGGTAATTGGCCCCTTGGGCAAACATAGAACCATCCGCAAGCCCCATACCCATGTCAAGATCATGGACGAAATTATCGTCATCAACAACCTGCTGAAATCCTTCCGCCCGGGACATTAAATCCATATCCCAAAATCCAGGCTTATTGGCCTCGATAGCAATAGTGCTGTATCCTTCCTTACTTAAAGTGTTTGCGATTGTAACATAGTGATTCATTGGATAATCAATATAGGCGCTTCCTTTGGATACTGGATAAAGAGAGGTATTGGACAGAAATTCGGCGTCCGACGTTCCGCCGTTCCAGGTTTCGCCATAGTAATTGTTAAAATAGAGGCCTTGCTTAAGTAATCTATTGAGATTTGGAGTAATTTCCTGGCCATTTACTTTTTTCTCAATCACAAATTGTTGCAAGGATTCAACCTGAATAACAATTATGTTTTTATCTTTGGCTATTCCAAAAGAGGGCTTATTCGTTGTATCTGAACTGGGATGAGTTGATTTAAACCAATCTTGCAAGGCGATCATGCTTGGTTGAGGGGAATCAAGAGTAATCTGGGAAGAACGAAGGATATCTAAGGCATGGAATTCAAGTGCACCAAGGCTTTGAGCAATGTACACTTTTGAGTAAAAAGTCTTGGTGATATTTGGTTGATTTTCCTCGAGAAGCCCGAATGCCTTACAGGATGCCCCTAGACCAAGAGCAAGCATCATCATAAATGGGATTAAGTGAAAGATGAAGGTCTTTGTTGCCCAACGAATATTAAGGGATTGTTGAAAAATCCTTTTACTTTTTACCTGAGTGACAGGCGTAAGCTTGTTAACTGTTCTATGTTTGTTCTTCTGGATATAGTTATAAAGCTTTAATACTATTAAAAACATAAAATCCGCGACCATGAAAATATCCTGTGTTTTGAGCAATTTCCACCAGGAACTCTCAATTTCAAGATAATGCCAAGCAGCCGCAAAAGTCCGAAAGATGACAAGGTCTTGAAAATGCCTAAGGAAGATCATATCTAAAAAGAATACGCTGCTGATAATTAAGTTAGCTAAAAGAATGTACAACTTACGAAGTTTAATGGGTAATAAAAAGGCAACAGAAAAAATAATCAACAATGTTCCAACTGTACCCATGACTTGACTCTTTTGTTGGATCGAATAGGTAAGGCCTAAGGTTTTGGTGAAAATAAGTACTTTAAGTAAAAATAATGCAAAAAAGACAATAGTCTGGGTTTTGTACCAGGGTCTCTTTATAATATTACGTAAAAGTTTCTGAAGCAAAGCTTGTCCCTCGATTCCTTTTGACATTAATTATTGAAGCTCTTTAACGTTTATTGCATCCGCTCTCAGGAATTCTTTCTCATGATTTTCTGTACTGAGTTTATGAATCAGAGCTTCCACCTTCGAAATCAGCATTTCACCTTGCTTTGGGTTATTTTCTATTTCCATGGCCTATCACCCCCATCAACCTGTCTGTTGCTTATTGAAAACAACACTCTTATTATACAACTTTTCATGTATTTAGTAAGAAATTAGTAACAAGGCTAGATTTATGAAATTAGGTTATAGTAATAAAGTAAGCAAAGAATCGAACACTTCTTATAATATCAACCAATGAAGAGATCGCGATTAAACTCATAGCTTCGTTAAAACTAAAAGGAGATATTTTATGAGACTTAAAAGAAAAGGGATGCTTGGAAGATCAAAGACCCCTATCAGTACAATTATCATGTATACATGCTCTACGGTAGTTACCCTCATAGCAGTAGCATTTTTACTAAATAATATTTTTTTATTCAAAGATACAGTTACGCAGTATGTTGCTCAGGGTTATTCCGCAGATGAAGTTGTTAAACAATTAGTGCCCAGCCAATTGCTTCCCGGAATATTTGAACCAATCGCTATATATGGTGGCATTGCTCTTATCTTATTCAGCGCAGGACTAATCAATCATAAAATTTCCTATTCGCTAAAATCCTTAGATGACGTCGAAATTGAAGCTGGGGATACTGATATTAGCAAACAAGATGATAGCGAAAATGAAAATGCAAAAGATGTTGAAGATGCTATCGAAATTGCCAAGGAAACAGACACTTGATAGATGAAGATGCACAAAAGAGGCCGAAGCACTGCTCCGACCTCTATCATTTTCATAGCCTACTTGGTAACCAGCTCTAATTCAACGGGGATGTTCGCGTTAACCTTCTCCCCTTTAGCCACTTTCAGTGCGGTATCCAGGGCTGTTTTGCCAATCAGATCTGGTTTCTGCGCGACAGTAGCAGCCATTTTTCCGTCCTTGACGGCTTTCACGGCATCATCTGTGGCATCAAAGCCGACTACCAGAATGTTGCTCTTGCCCGCTGCTTGGATGGCACTAAGAGCACCTAAGGCCATTTCGTCATTGTGGGCAAAAACTGCTTGGATGTCTTTATTTCCTTGGAGAATATTTTCCATAACGGTTAACCCTTTGGCACGATCGAAATCAGCGGGTTGAGAAGCTACAACTTTCACTCCATTTTTGCCATCGACAACATTATGGAAACCTTGACCTCGATCACGTGCTGCGGATGTTCCAGCTATTCCTTGCAACTCGACGATATTCCCTTTATCACCTAAGGTTTTCATAATATATTCCGCGGCCATGCTGCCGCCTTTTACGTTATCGGATGCGATATGCGAAACTACTTTACCCCCGTTGGAAGCCCGGTCAACCGTAATGACTGGAATATTTGCTTTGTTAGCTGCTTCCACAGCCGCGACTACCGCATCACTGTCCGTTGGGTTAACTAGAATCACACTGACTTTCTTCTGAATCAAGTCTTCAATATCGCTAATTTGCTTCGCAGTATTATCCCCAGCGTCTACGACCATTAAATCAGCACCGGCGTCTTTCGCTGCTTTTTCAGCGCCTTCTTTGAGGGTTACAAAGAAGGGGTTATTCAAGGTTGAGATTGAAAAACCAATCGTGACTTTAGCCGCCTGTTTAGCAGTATCATTGTTTTCTACCTTAGATTGGGTTGTGCCACAACCAATAAGACTAATCGCGATGAGCACTACGAGGATCATCATCCATACACTATGTTTTCTTTTCACTCTTTCTCTTCCTTCCTTTTTAGGTGGTACGAGCCACCAAGTATTCATTTTTGATGAGCACCAGCAAACTTATGACTCTACAATCGTCACTGAAGTCATCGCATCCTCCCCTCTTAGCGAGCCTATATGCCCACAACTAATTAGAACCATTATTCTATTTAGTTGGAGAACAACTAATTACCCTTTTTCTTGGGGATTGACTAATTGCTTAACTCTCCCTCGTGAGTGAGGTTCTTGCAAGTCTTAGGTTGGATAGCATCTATTGCTTTCCTTTTGAGCGATCTAATAAGACCGCCAGCAGAATGACCCCGCCTTTGACCACCTGTTGATAGAAAGACGAGACATTCAACAGATTCAATCCATTGTCCAGAATTCCAATGATCATAGCACCAACTAAGGTTCCCGCAATCCAACCTTTTCCTCCCGAAAGACTCGTGCCCCCTAAGACTACAGCCGCAATCGCATCGAGTTCATAGGACGTCCCTGCAGTTGGTTGAGCAGAATTTAAACGCGAAGTTAATATAATCCCACTCAAAGAAGCCAGTAAACCACTGAGACTATAAACAAGTACTTTGATACGATTCGTATTAACTCCAGAAAGTCGGGTTGCTTCCTCGTTTCCTCCCAAAGCAAAAACGTGGCGACCGAAGGATGTGAATTTCAAAATAACATAAAGTACTCCAAAGGCCACCAGCATCCAAATCACGGGCATTGGTATATCGAAGAGATACCCTCGTCCGATCTGGCCAAAAGTATCTGGAAACCCGGTGATCGGTTTCCCTTCGGTGTATACCAAGGTTAAGCCCCGGAATATTGTCATAGTGGCTAACGTGGCAATAAACGGTGCAACTTTTCCTCGAGCAATGACAACCCCGTTTATTGTCCCCATCAAAGTCCCTGACAGCACGCCCACCCCGATTGCGAGCATAGAGCCTGAACCTGCGGCCATCATCCCTGCAGCAAAGGCACTAGAAAGGGCAATGATCGAACCGACAGATAGGTCGATTCCTCCCGTCAGGATGACAAAGGTCATCCCAAAGGCTATCAAAGCGTTAATTGAAACCTGCCGGAAAACGTTAAAGATATTGCCCACGGTCAGAAAGTCCGAATTGAAGATTGTTAAGATGACGATGATAAGAATTAAACCCACAAGGGGTCCCAAGCGCTGCAGAATTCCACTTTTCCCCTGCACTTTAGCCATGACTTTTCCCTCCTGTAGCGGCTCTCATAATCGTTTCCTGGGTGGCGTTTTCACGTAAGAATTCCCCAGTGATTCGTCCTTCCTGCATGACCAGTACACGATCGCTCATTCCGAGCACCTCCGGTAGTTCCGAGGAAATCATAACGATAGCAACCCCTTTTTGAACAAGTTGATTCATTAAGTCATAAATCTCCCGTTTCGCCCCGATATCCACACCCCGTGTTGGTTCATCGAGGATTAAAACATTAGGCTGAGTCGCCAGCCACTTACCAATCACAACCTTCTGTTGATTTCCACCACTTAAAGAGCTTACCCATTGCCCAGGATGATGGGCTTTGACGTTCAGCTTCTTAATACTATCTTCCACAAATTTCTGTTCCATCCGGTGGCTGATGAATCCAAAGCGCGATAGGGAGCGCAAATTAGGCAATGCTAAGTTCTCTGAAACAGAGAGATCAGAGACAAGACCCTCTCCTTTTCGATCTTCCGTAATCAACGCCAGACCAGCCTTAATGGCCTCTTGAGGATTCTTAATAGAGACAGCTCTTCCATTCACGAAAATCTTCCCTTGATATTTTCCGACACCAAACAGAGCTTTGGCTAACTCCGACCGACCTGCTCCCATTAAACCTGCAATTCCTAGAATTTCCCCAGCTCGCACACTAAAGTTAATATCATAGAGCTTTCCTTCTTGTTCCAGACCTTCTGCTCGAAGACACTCAGCCCCGATCTCCTTTTCTACCTTGGGAAAACGTTCTTTGATCTCTCGACCAACCATCATTTGGACTAACTCATCCATCGTCGTAACGTCCGTATCTCTAGTGCCAATATAACGCCCATCTCGCAACACCGTAATCCGATCACTTATCTGGAAGATTTCCTCCATACGATGAGAAATGTAGATCATTCCCACCCCTTGAGTTTTTAAGTTGGCGATGAGCTGAAAGAGTTTCTCGATTTCTCGTTTAGTCAAAGCCGCCGTCGGCTCGTCGAGCACCAGAATTTTCGCCTGCATAGAAAGTGCTTTGGCAATCTCGACCATCTGCTGCTGTCCAACAGAAAGCTCACCCGCTCGAATATCAGGGTTCAGCTCCATTCCAAGTTGCTGTAAAAAATTCTTCGCTTCGGAACGCATTCTTGGCCAATTAACGAAACCCGTCCGCCCCCATTTAAACTCGCGTCCTAAAAACATATTTTCTATGATGGACAGATCGGGAATCATATTAAGCTCCTGATGAATAATTGCCACACCCAAAGCTTGGGCAGTTTTAGGCGAAGAAGCTACAGACTCTTTGCCATGTATCTGAATAGAACCAGTATCTTTACTGTAAATTCCAGAAAGGATTTTCATCAGGGTTGATTTACCCGCTCCATTCTCTCCCATCAAAGCATGGACTTCCCCTTGGCGGAGCGAAAATTGAACATCTTCTAATACCTTGACTCCACTGAAGCTCTTGTTGATGCCTTTCATCGTCAAGAGATCTGTCATACCGGAATCCCTCCTTTATTTTTAGAAGATTACGCCCGCTTCGAGCACTACATTAGCATAAGGAGTGAACTCGCCCGTGCGAATCACAGCCTTAGCATGATGAGTTAAAGCCTTCAACTCTTCATGCGATAGGGCCTTAATCTGAATACTAGGTAGTTTTGCAACCAGTTCTGCCTTTTTATTAGCGCTTGACAATCCCATTTCTCTCGCCACATAAGCTTTTTCCACACACATTTCTTGGAGAACGACCTCAACCGTCTCTATGAACGACGGGACCCCTTCCTTTAAAGCCAAATCAATTCTTTTAACATGAGGAGGAATCGGTAAACCTGCATCCGCTATCACAATGGTATCCATGTGCCCCAGCTCACTAATCACTCGGGAAATTTCACTGTTTATGATGCCGACTTTCTTCATTTTCATCCCTCCTGAAATACTTTTCTACCTCAACCAGCGTTGGCATCCCGCCTTGAGCTCCAAATTTAGTAACAGCTAGAGCCGAAACCTGCACTGCAAATTCTGCCGCTTCTTGAATGGATTTCTTCTGGGCTAGAGCATAGGCCAAACCGGCATTAAAAGCATCTCCCGCTCCGGTAGTATCCACGACAGGGACCCTGAAGCCCGGAATTATAACCAAGCTGCCCCCTATCTCCCTAAGAGCAACTCCCTCAGCTCCTAGAGTCGTGACGCAACAAGGAACTCCAACAGTCAATAATTGTTCCATTCCTTGAGCTATCGTAGACTCTTCGGGCATTCTTGTAAGCAAGGCGAGTTCTGAACGATTGGGAGTCAAATAATCCACCTTGCTAAGTAGCTCCTCAGAAAGGCTTTGAGCTGGGGCTGGATTGAGCATCACAATCTTCCCATGCTTACGGGCCAGCTTGACCGCATACTCCACTGTCACCAGCGGAATCTCTAATTGCAGGAGAACTAGATCGGCTGCGGCAATTTCTCTCTCAGCCCGGTCCAAATCCTCAGGTAAACACTGTGCATTCGCCCCTGGAACCACTACGATACTGTTATCCCCTTCAGCCAGGAGAATCGAGGCCACACCTGTGGCTTCTGAAGTTACCTTAACGTTCGAAGTATTTATTCCATCCCTCTGCAAGGCTTTCTTGAGTTCCACTCCAAAGGCATCTGATCCAACCGCTCCGATCATTGTGGTCTCAGCACCTAAACGAGCTAACCCGACCGCTTGGTTTGCACCTTTGCCACCGGGAATGAAATGAATTTCTTCGCCTAGCACCGTTTCTCCACGTCTAGGAGCACGTAATGCCTTGACGACCAAATCCATATTTAAACTACCTATGACAACGATCTTGGGCCGCTGGTCCATCTAAGATTCCTCCTATTGGGTCGATTTTCTGGGAATTAAAGTGACATCCAGTTCAATGATTGTATTCTCACGGACCCCGCCTTCTATTTCATTGAGCAAAATTCGAGCAGCTAATCCTCCCATCTCATAAATGGGCTGGGCCACAGTTGTCAATTCCGGTTCGGTAATCTCTGTTAAACTAATCCCATCAAACCCGCAGACTTTGACCTGTTCTGGGACGAGGATTCCTCGCTCGCGCAAGGCTTTGAGAGCCCCTATCGCCATCAGATCATTTCCGGCGAAAATTCCATCGACTTGAGGATGACGTTTCAAAAGATGTTCTACACCCTGCCTTCCACTCTCGATATCAAATTTCCCCGAGACCATTAAGCTAGGCGAATAACCCTCTAACTCTCCAACAACTTCTTCATAACCTAGTAATCGGTCTCGAGCTGTAATGAATTCTTGGGGTCCATAAATATGAGCGATTTTCTGACAACCGCGCTCGATCAGATGCTGCACTGCTAGTTTTGCCCCGGCTCGATTGTTCGAACGAATAACTGGGCAGGATGCAGTATTCAGACCTCTATCTAACAAGACAATCGGAATTCCTTCTTTTCTTAGAGATTCGACATCCTCTTCACGGATAGTATTCGAGGCGAAAATGAAACCATCCACATACTTTTTCTTAAGATCCTTAATGTAAGTACTTTCCTTTAGGCCCAGATCATCCGAGTTACCCAAGATAACTGTCAGGCCTTTTTTCTGAGCTACATCTTCGACGCCACGAGCCAAAGCAGGAAAAAACGGATTTAATATATCAGGTAGGATTAAGGCAATGATCCCCATCTTCTTTCCCGCCAAGCCTCGAGCTACAGCATTTGGCTCGTATTGAAGCTGCTCAATCGCCTTCAATACTTGTGCAGCGGTCTCGGGATTCACAGAGTCTGTTTTGTTAATTACTCGGGAGACAGTAGCAACGGACACTCCCGCTAAACGAGCAACATCTCTAATCGTCGCCAATAAAATTACACCCTCAATTCATTCTCTGTAATCGGTTACATAACTTTCATGACATGTGTTATATATTTCTCCAGCCCTATATCCTACTGTGTGAATTTTAGTCGATATTCTGTCTGATCTTGGGCTATATAGGGTGTTACAAGCTGAATCCATTAGAATTCTTGCAACTTTTTATTAGGAAATGAAAGTAATGTAAACGGTTACATCCGCGACTCAATTTTAGCTTTTTCAGAATCAACTGTCAATCCTTATTTCAGATTTAATTTTGCTTTTCAATAATCTAAAATAATTAAATTTAAGTCCTACATCAAAAATCGGTTTGCATAAATAGCGCCAATCTAATACTATTAGTTAACTTTACTATATTAAACAAATGTTAATAAGAAAGAAGTTGTCCAAGAAGGGTAGTAATTATGGATAAACAAGTTGACGATCACTATCACTCAGATAAGAGAAAGTATCTTCATTTTGCCGCTGCTTTAATGTTTATTGTCTATTTTTCTTATCTTCTATATAGACTTTTCTTTTTTGCTTATGGAGACTATTATAGAGTTACTAGTAACGGGATTAGGTATAACATAATTCCGTTTAAAACTATAATTAGCTACTTGGTGGGTATTAACAAATATAGATTTGATGTATGGTTCTTTAATCTATTTGGCAACATATTAGCTTTTATGCCAATGGGTTTTCTTTTGCCATACATATTCAAAAAAATAGATGTTAAAAAGATCTTTGTTCTTACATTCTCAATTAGTCTTACCGTCGAAATTATTCAGTTATGGCTTAAACTTGGAATATCCGATATCGATGACGTAATTTTGAATACCTTGGGAGGTCTTCTGGGCTATTACCTTTTAACGATCCAAAAATTATTCCTACAAAACAAAGATAACAAATAACGCAAATAGAAGTTGAACCATCTTAATATACCCTTCGTTGATATTGATTATTCGGGCACCATGAAGGGACCGTTAAGCCCGAAATCATATCAAGCATGATTTTGGGCTTAACGGTCCCTTTGATAAAAGAAGTCATGGCACCTTCATTATAGAAAGGACTTTAAAGATAGCACTTGTCACTTCAAAAAGGTTTATGTTTAAGAATGCATATACGTACGGGTTAGGGGCAAAGTATTGTTAACTCCCTTAGTAAATAGAAACTGATGCAGATCGATATTGCCACAATGGAAAGACGCTGCACAAGAGTTAAGATAGAGCCGCCACATCCGTATAAAGGTTTCATCTTTCATCTTCATGATTATCGAGAGAGCATTCTCAAAATTCTGGGCCCAGTGTTCTAGGGTTCGAGTGTAGTGTTCACGCAGGCTCTCTAGGTCAATGAGGTAGAACTTATTAACGGCCATAAGCGAAACCAGTTCTTGCACTGAAGGAATATACCCGCCAGGGAAAATGTACTTATTGATCCAGCTATTTGTCCCCGATTCTTCATATCCTGTAATACAGTGTAAAAGAGATACCCCTGCTTCATTTAACAGGGATTTTACGGCTGAGAAATAAGCCTTAAGTTGGTCCTTTCCTACATGTTCAACCATCCCAACGCTAACCACCCGGTCAAATGTTCTCCCCTTTAATTCTCGGTAGTCAATAAGTTGGACCTCCGCTAACTCCTGTAACCCCTCGTTTTTAATTCTTTCTGCGGTCTTGTAATATTGTTCTGAACTAAGAGTAATACCGAGCGCTTTGACTTGATAGGTTTTAGCTGCAGTAAGAATCAGCTCTCCCCACCCACAACCAATATCGAGTAAGGTTTGTCCGGGATGTAAATTCAGTTTGCGCAGTATATGGGCAACTTTGTTCTTTTGAGCTTGCAGTAAACTATCTTCGTGCGACTTAAAATAAGCACAGGAATAGGTCATCGTTTCATCCAACCATAAACTATAAAAATCATTTCCGAGGTCATAGTGAAATTGAATATTCTCTTTGCTTTTTTGAATACTGCTGGAAAGAATTTTGAAAAATTTGTCATACGAGTTATTTTGGTGAAGAAAACTGTCTTGATTCTTATACAGAGATTCAATAACCTTTTGGACACTTCCCACAATATCAATCTTCTTAAACATATACCCTTCCCCAAAGGCCAAGGACGGATCATTGATTAGTTCCGCTTTAGCAATTGGTTCGTTAAAATCTATCCTGAACTGTGGCATTCCCTGTCCATAATTAATTACTTCTCCATCCCAAAACTTTACTTCACAAGGATCGGCAAATAGGTTCTTCATCAGACTCCGATAAAATGCTTTGTCAATATCCATTTTAACGCCTCCATCATAAAAGACTACCTGTTCCTCTTTGAAATTCATGAGCTTTCCAAGGAACTCCACATTTGCCTATTCGATAAACAAATTGTATTATGAAAGTATATAGTTGTATTCTACAAGTAGTTTATAATCCTGTCAAGCCATGAGCTTTTATTAATGTGCTTTCTATTTCCAAACCAACTGCGTTTCTGTTAAAATAGGCCATGGTAAGATATAAAGCGAGGTAATCAAATACATGAATGAACCTTCCTTAGAAACCATTGAACTTGAATTAGCGATCCTCATTCGCCGTGTCTCCTTAATTACAACCTGTTGTAAATTTGGCAATCTCGATCGATCAGCTTATCTCTTGTTACACCAAATAACTGCTCATGGATCCGCCGGAGTAAAAACGCTGGCCAATGAATCCCATTTGGATATTTCTACTGTAAGTAGACAAGCGGCAACTCTGGAACAAAAAGGATATGTCTACAGAATTCCTGATCCATTGGATGGCAGAGCTTGCTCCTTTCAGATAACGGAATTGGGAGCAAAAGAATATAACGAGCACAAACAAGCACGTTTGGCTAAAATTGCTGACAATCTTAAGACTTGGTCTGATGAAGAATGTGAAGTGTTCGGACAACTTTTGCGAAAATATAATAACTCAATCATTAATATTTAATAAAACAGCCCCAACATGATTGCAACAACTAGACTCTTTGGAATTTGCACATCTTGTCTTTAATTCTTCGACAAGATTCTAAAACAATCTTAATGCCAATCAAATATAGCGAGACTGTTAACGTACCCTAATCTTCTTTCATAGAGCCTACCTATTACACATGCCTCGGCAGAGTCAAATAACCGCTTTTAGACTATACCTTTGTGAACAAAGGTATAGTATCTTTACAAGGGCTTTTTTCGAACATCCATATTCGCATAGCATTTTGCGATTTAGGTCATTATAAAAAGGCAGCGCTGAGTTAATAGGAGGGATTTACGTTGGCCAAAACGGATAATCAAACAGAATATGAGACTCACCTACAAGAACATATCGACCACACTGTAGCAAATTTGCACGAAGCAGAGGATTACCTCAATGAGCATGCCGGTGAGATTACAGCAGGCAAGAAACGAGTCATTGAAGCTAAAAATGATCGGCGTAAAGAAAGTATTGAAGGTTTCATTGCCGGAAAAAATGACGAAACTCAATAAATGATACAAAATACCCCATAAATTACCGGGATCTATAGAGTGCTAAAAGCAATACTATGATCATAAGGGTACGTAATGGTTGAGCCAAGATTTATATATGCTCTTAATTGGGGTGTATATGGGTCGGCCAAAGATTATATACAGGTGGTTAAAACGCTTGTATATAGTCGGAGGGAAGATCTTTTATGGTGGGGAAAAGCTTTTCTACAGTCTTGCTCGATTGTTTTAAGGTTCTACCCAGCGTAAAGGGTCGAGCTAAGATTTTGCTGGGTGTTGAGTTTTCTTACGCAACCATATATCGAAAGATATATGAATGTGTAAGAATGTCGGTTATATTTAGCCGAGAGGTTGTCTATAGCTGGGTAGATATCTTGTAGGGTCGAACGAATCATTTGTATAGGTGGTAACTGCTTGATTATGGTCGGAAGATCCTAGTTAGGTAATTAGCTATCTATATTGGTGTTAGATAGATCATTACGTGCTCTTATCTAACTCTTTAAATTCTCAATTCTCAATTCTCAATTCTCAATATAGCATGCTATAAAATACCTGACAAGAATTGCCTTAAGAGGTAAATTACTGTCAGTTTTTCGTTAAGCAGTTAACATGAACATCTTTCATATTATAAATGGCTGCGGAGGGCGAAGGCATGAATGAGATGAATGAGTCCTTAGTATGATAAATCAAATTGACAAAAAAAACCTTCCTGACACTCAGTGTCAACGGAAGGTTTTTTTATTGGATCAAGTTACCTACAAGTAATTCATTACTCATTCACAGCATAATCAAATTGGCCCTGCAAAACACTTTTGATTCCACCCATACTGGATTAAATAAACTGGCGATGAATCATGGGTAACCTATTAGATGCTGGTTTAGGAAACCCTATAAATTTTTTGCTATATTACTTAGTTCTGATGACATCGAAGTTATTTCCTCAATACTCGCGGAAACCTCCTCTGCTGCAGCCGCTTGTCCCTGACTGGCATCCAGAGATACATTGCTTTTACGGCTTGCCTCATCAACTTTTCGTTTTATTGTATCCGTCAACTCTTTAATCTTTGGAACTGTACTCTTTGATTGAGCCGACAGGTTTCGGATTTCTTCCGCAACGACACCGAAACCTCGCCCTGCATCACCTGCTCTTGCTGCTTCGATGGCAGCATTTAAACCCAGCATTTTAGTCTCATCAGCTATTTCTTTTATGAACGCGGAAACCTCGTTAATTTTTTCAGAAATATTAATAATCTCATTTATATCAGTATTTAAAGCACCTTCATTCGAGTGGATCTCAGTAGCAGATGCCGAAAGTTGCTCTATAGCCGCTGCAATGCCTTCTAAACTACTCTCAAGGTTATCAGACATTTCACGCAACGCGACAGCCGTTTTTTTGGGTGTAACGATCCCTAACGTAGCAACGATGTTTTCATTTTCATCATCATATAATGGGTAATTGGCTATAGAAAGTGGGTCTCCGTACTTTGAAGCATCAATCTCTTCGATAATCGGTTGTTTTGAGTGTATAACCCGATAAGCAATGTCCGCTTCTCTTAATTCGTAGCCCACTGGGATTGACGGCATATCAAATTTTTGTGATGGCTGAGTATAAGCAATTTTGGTTAAATCCGACATATATAAAAATGAACCCTCATGAAACATTTCCGCTAGAATCGGTGCAAAGTTTCCAAAAGCTGCAGCGACCGGGTGTAATTTTGGAAAGGCCATAGAAAAAGCACCCACAGCATCACCGTTGTCATCGATTACAGGTATTGAGACCATTGATACTCTCATTCCGTAGACCGTACGAGGAATATTTTTAATTAAGACCTTCTTTTCACGTATTGCTTCCATTGTTGTTGTATCATCGCTCAGCTTGTTGCCAACTTTAATAAAGTCTAATGTAAATGAATCCGACGATTTCACCCACACAAACGTGTCTTTTTCGACTAATCCAAACACAACTCCACCGGGTATTAAATTTGCTAAGAATTCAGCCAATGTCTTGCACGACTCTATACCTGCTAACGCTATCATAATTAATTTCTCCTATTCGCAGCTAATTTTTTAAAACTTCAGTTTTTAAATTTGAGCCATTTAATATAAGGATTAAGCGTTCATCAATGTGCGCAATTCCCTGTATACGGTTACCGCCCAAACTGGATATCTCAGTACTAAGCTTTTCAATCGCTTGCTCCTCGATCTTGATGACTTCCGAGACATCGTCGACAATAATCCCCAGCAAATCACTCTCGAAATCCAGAATAAGTAATCGGCTATCCATACTTCGCTCTGTTTTCTCGTAGCCGAACCTTTTCTTCAAGTCAATGATTGGAATCACCTTGCCTCTTATATCGATCAACCCTTCTACGTATAGAGGCATATCCGGTATTTTAGTTATCAGTTCTGGAATCCTGATTATTTCTTGAGCAAAACCTATTTCCATGCCGTACTCTTCATCTCCCAATCTAAAGACGACCAATTGCCTAATACTCACCTAAAATTACCTCCCGGTTTATCACCTATCGCTAGACATTTCCATCTATACTGGAGAAAGGATTAAAACCTAATTACTAACCCTCCCTTCAAAAATAAAAGTCGCCAAGTTAAAAAGACTTGACGACAAAGACATGTTGTAATTACTTTTACGGTAACCCGGCTATCTTCAGCTTACGGAAGACCCGTGGCTTTGCGTCCTTGATTTACACCAAGTTTGCCTTTGTCGTTATATGTCGATACTATATTTTAACATAATAATCACAAAGAATGGTGTCAATAATTAAAATTTTTTGTAATATTGAAACTTTCATAACACTATATCTCAACATAACCATCTGCATTATCCCCCATGGTTATCAAGAATATAAAAAGAGCACTCTTGCGAATGCTCTTACTTATAGTTCTATTTCCATAAACCTTTTCAAGAGAGACTAATAATTTTTTTCGAGAACCTCAAAATATGCATTAGGATGCTCACATACTGGACACACTTCAGGTGCTTCAGTTCCTTCATGAATGTGGCCACAGTTCCTGCATTTCCAATAGACTTTGCCATCCTTTTTAAAAACCTTACCCTGTTCCAAATTTTCCAAGAGTTGTTTATAGCGTTCTTCATGCTCTTTTTCTATTCTTGCCACACCTTCAAATAATAGGGCAATAGCCTCGAACCCTTCCGCTCGGGCGTCAGCAGCCATTTTGGGATACATATCAGTCCATTCACTATTTTCCCCTGAAGCAGCTGCTTTTAAATTATCAAGGGTATTTGCGATACCGCTAAGTTTTTTAAACCATATCTTGGCGTGTTCTTTCTCATTCTCTGCCGTCTCCAGGAAAAGGGACGCAATTTGTTCATAACCTTCTTTTTTAGCAACCGATGCAAAATAGGTATATTTGTTACGGGCTTGTGACTCCCCTGCAAAAGCATCCTTTAAGTTCTGTTCCGTTTTCGTACCCTTTAATTCTTTCATCCATAATCCTCCAATCGCTTATTAAGTTTCCACAGGTCATGCAGCTTGCAATACTCTCTGACTTTTAATTTTCAATTGGTTCAAATTGATCTTTAGAAGCACCACATGTGGGACAAACCCAATCTTCCGGGATATCTTCAAAAGCAGTACCTGCTGCAATCCCAGAATCCGGATCACCAACAGTCGGATCATAAATATATCCACATAATGAACATTCATACTTTTTCATTTTCTTTCCTCCCTCATATTGTTTCCAAAACATCACTGGATGACTGGATGTTCCTCTGGCCATATTTTATAATTATTTTAATTATAAGTCAAGAAAAATTTTCTTTACTATGTGACATAAATAATTTCTCCTAGCTTCCCCCTAATCCATCCCCACGCTTCTATTCCTCAGCATCCAATCGCTCTGCTAATTGCTTGGCAAAATGCCCCAGATCATTCTCCACACAGGAGCGCATAGTTCCTGCGCATACCGTATAGATTACGATGTCCTCCCAGTTTTTAGGGATATTGTATTGTTTCAGTAACTTTCGTATGGTAATTGCTGCTCGGATACCCTCCGATGACCCGATTTTCGCGATATCAGGTATAATATCCGCATCGCCCATCAAAACCTTTTTAAAGCCAGGCAAAATAGTTTGGATCTTTTTCAGAAGCACCTGATCCTCAGTTTTTACGACCACATAAGCAGGCGCCCCCTGTTCCATAGACTTTGCATGACCAATAATTTTGGTGTCTACTATATGTATTCTATTATTTTTCTCAATTATTTTCGGATTCACGGTACCGCTGGTAGCCATGTTCATTATAATGGCATCATCCTTAGCAATCCAGACAAGTTGGTCCATCACTGGATCAATTCCCGCAGTTGGCAACACTACCGCTATAATATCACTAACCTTTGCGGCATCTAGTGTTGTGGCAAAGTCTCCGTTAATTTCTTCGGCCAAAACCTTCGCCTTTACGTCATCTATGTCGATAATCAGCTTTTTCACATCATCAGGCAGTTGCCTGCCTACCACGCTTCCCATTCTTCCAGCACCGATCACTGCAACCTTTAACATAATCTTACCCTCCGCTAAAAGTATTTAAATGAGACCGCCGGACCGCCTTATTAAGTCACATCCGGTGTAAAAATGATAGCTTGGTATGGACTGAATATCAAGTAATTTTTTAGGTATAGGCTCTTTTTTCACAATGACCAAGATTATCAGTGTATTAATTCTTGACGAGTAGCAGTTTCCTGCACTCTTTCTAACCAACCATTTTCAATCAATAAGTCAACCCCATCCTTACTAAATTCTATAATTTCCACCATAAGACGACTGAGAGCTAAGACCACATCTTTCCTTGCGCTGTTAGTTAGACCAAGACCGCAAACCAAAATATTTCGCACCATATCGATAGTAGTTTGAAATAACATTAACCTGTCACGATGTTTGTTGTAAATTTACCGTCATAGTATCTATTACCACAGAAATTTAAAAAAGCCTCTCTTATTCAAAAGCAAGGAAAGGCTTTTAGGAGTATAATTATTTGTTTAGACTTATCTCCTACCACTATAATATGCGTTAATTAAATAAATCCTATACGATTCCACTTACATGTATAGGCAACACCCAAGTTTCATTTTATTGTTCAGCAATTTTACAGTTTTATAGAAGTCGTTTCTTCAACATACGTAATTTCTTTTGACCTAACCTTAAACCAAGCTGCATACATAGTCGGCAAAACCAACAGCGTCAAAACCGTTGCACCAAACAAGCCACTGGAAATAGCTACCGCCATTGGTCCCCAAAAGTTGCTTTTCATAAGCGGAACCATTCCTAGAATCGCAGCCAAAGCCGTAAGCATAATCGGACGCAACCTCATAACCGCAGAATCAATAATTGCCTCCCAAGGGGTTTTTCCGGCAGCAATATGTTTTTCAATCTGGACAATTAAAATAACTGAATTTCGAATAATCATCCCGCTCAGAGCCAGAATCCCTACTTCGGCAACAAATCCCAATGAACGCTGCGTTATGAGCATTCCCAAACTTACCCCGATGATTCCCAACGGAGCCGTAAGTAAGGTTAGTAACATCAAGGACATTTTTTGAAGTTGGAACATAAGTAAGGTAATGATAATAATGAGCATTACAGGTACTGGCTGAAGTAAATACCCTAGAGTAATTCTACTATTTTCAGTAGATCCTCCTATATCAATGCTATATCCATCAGGCAAGCTATCCCTTATGGATTTTAAGTTGTCATAAACGCGTACCGTGGCATCATTCCCGGTAATTTGGCCAACTGTTTCGGCTTGGACAGTAATAGTAGGCTTGAGGTCACGACGCCAAATCGAACCGCTTTCTGCTTCGTAACTGAAGCTGGCAATTTGATTTAAGGGAACATATTTTCCATTACCAATATGAACATTGAGATTATTAAGCTCCGACAGATTGTTCCTCTCTTGGGGATCAAGCCTAAACACAATTCCTACAGTCCTATCTTGCTCCCTGAATTCAGAAATAGTTGCGCCAGAAATCTGCATTTGCAAACTGGTAGCCAAGGTCTGCCTATCAATTCCCAACATTCGAATCTTATCCGGATCGATTGTTACCTGCAAAACTTTATTTTTTTCATTCCAGTCGAAATTAACGTCTTTAAGGTTGGGATCTTTGGCTATAACAGTCTGCATTTTTCCAGCAATTTCTCTAACCTTATCATCATCGGTACCGTTCACCCGCAGCATGACCGAATAAAGCGAGGGCGAACCTGTCAGCAGAACCCGGGTATGGCCGCGCACATTGGCAAAATCCTTAGCAAAGATAGAATCTACTTTTTCCTGTAATGCGTCTCTGGCTTCAAGGTTCTTGGCAACAATCTTGAATTGGGCATAATTAGATGCTGGAAGAACGGGATCCATGGTCAGTACATATCTTGGGGCTCCCTCTCCCACATAATAACTGTAATTTTCAATATTGGGATCGTCTATAATTTTTTGAGCAAATCTATTGGCTTCTTCTTGTGTAGCTTGGATCGAGGCGCCTTCCGGCAAAGTCATTTCAACAATCAACTCCGGTCTTGTCGATGGCGGAAAGAATTCCTGTTTCACAAATTTCAGCAGATATAAAGAACCAGCAAAACAAAGGATTGTAATTGCTAAAATAAATTTACGATGGATCAAAAACCAGGAAAGAATCTTTTTGAATAAATGGTAAAATTTCTTATTGTAGGGATCATGTTTTTCATTGTTTGTTGTCTTTATCTTAATCATTTTATAGCTTATTAAAGGAGCTACAAAAACGGAAACCACCCAGGAGATAAGAAGCGCAATGGTGACAACGTCAAATATAGTATGGGTATATTCATGAGCACTTCCTTGGGAAAACCCAACGGGAATAAATCCGGCACAAGTAATTAAAGTACCTGTCAACATAGGCAAGGATGTCTCCGTATAGGCATAGCAAGCAGCCTTATAGCGGTCCCAGCCTTCCTCCAATTTTACAGTCATCATTTCTACAGCTATGATTTCATCATCTACAAGTAAGCCTAAAGCAACAATCAAAGCACCCAGAGAAACTTTGTGCAAATCAATGCCAACTATATTCATACAAACAAAGACTCCGGCAATAACCAGTGGAATACAGAGTGCAATAACACCTCCAGAACGTAACCCTAGACTTAGAAAACAAACAACGAGTACAATGACAATGGCTTCAGCTAAGGATTCAATAAAATCATTAATGGAACTTTCCACAACCTGGGACTGATTTGCTACTTGACTTAACTCAAAACCAACAGGCAATTTATTGCTTACCTGTTGAATTGTTTTACCCAAATTTTCACCTAAGGTTAGAATATTCCCTCCCTTTTCCATAGATACTGCAATTCCAATGGCCGGCTGTCCGTTAAAATACATTTGTGGCGCCATCGGATCAACATAACTTTGTTTAACATTGGCAATATCCCCCAAGCGAAACGTTCGACCTGCCACTCGAATCGGTATCTGGCGGATATTTTCCACACTATCCGACGTTCCCGTGACACGCAGGTATATGTTGTCGGACGATGTTTCAACCATTCCAGCTGGGGTCATTGCTTCCTGAGTTCTTATAGTATTAATTATGATATTTGGATCTATCCCCAATTGGGCTAATTTACTACTTTCTAATTCTATATAAATCTTTTCATCCTGAACGCCAATGAGCTCTACCTTTTTTACACTTTCAACGCTAATAATAGTCCTCCGGATAGTTTCTGCTTTTTGCCGCATTTCTTCATAATTATAGCCATCACCTGTCAAAGCATAAATCGAGCCATAGACATCATCAAAATTATCATTGAACGTTGGACCAATAACCCCTTGAGGCAGCGTACCTTTTATATCATTAACCATGTTTCGGACATTCAGCCAAGTTGTATGAATGTCTTTTTCTTGGACTGAATCCTTTAAAGTTACATAGATCACTGCCTTTCCGGGCTTGGAATTACTCTTCAGATAGTCCAATCCCGGGAGATCCTGCAATTTCTTTTCGATTTTATCCGTTACTTGCTCCTCGACTTGCTTAGCGCTGGCCCCTGGCCAGGCAGCCGACACTACCATCTGACGAATAACAAAATCAGGATCTTCCATTCTTCCCATACGTATATAGGAAAAAGCTCCAGCAATTAAGGTTACTATCATGAAATAATAGATTAGCGACTTGTGCTTTAGTGCCCATTCCGTTAAATTGATCTGCTTCATTGTTGATCACCGGCCTTATTGACCTTTTGCCCTTTTTGGAGTTTATGTACTCCTGCAGTGACAATAATGTCCCCTTCTTTCAGTCCATCCAATACTTCAACGGTGTTGTCTCCAAAACTGCCCAGTTTAATTGGACGCAAGGTCACAACATCGTTTTGAAGAACCCATACACTAGGCGTATCTCCCGTTTGATAAATCGCTGATAATGGAATATAAATCGACTTATCACTCTTTGCACCAACTACATCAACTGTTGCAGTCATACCCAGCTTCACACTTGACGGCGGATTGACAAAGCTAACCCTTACTTCATAGGTCCTAGTTATTGGGTCGGCCGCAGGTGATACCTCCCTTATTTTTCCATTAACAATCACCTTCGGAAGTGCCCAAAAACTGACTTTAAATGATTTTGCTTGCTTAATTGCTCCCACCTGGTTTTCCGGTACACTTATTACAACTTCCTGATCACCTGACATCATCACGGCGGGCGCTCCAGCCACAACCACCTGACCTACTTCAATGTTTACCACTGTTATCACCCCATCACGGTCAGCATGCAAAGAACAGTACTTTAACTGGTTTAAGCTTTGATTATATTGCGCCGACGCCATCCGAACCGTAGCTTGAGTACTATCATAGTTTTTTTTGGCACAGATCATATGCTTCTTGACTGATTGCACCAGCTTTAAGTAGCTCACGATTACGATTGAGCGTAATTTCGGCAAGGTTCAGCTTGGAATTGCCAGTGTCCAGCTGGACTGAAGCAATATTTACAGTTTGTTCAATATCTTTCGTGTCAATAGCAAGTAGCACATCACCGCTATGTACAATACTTCCGGGATCGACATTGCGCTTGATGACCTTGCCGCTTACTTGAAAGGATAATGGACTTTCGTATATTCCCCGTACCTCTCCGGAATATGAATTCTTGACAGTCGTTGTGCCAGATTGAACTGTGTTCGTTTTCACAACTGGTACATCTTCGCTGACTATAACCGGATGTGCTCTAAAATAATTAA
>NZ_MASS01000007.1 GCF_001707885.1 Desulfosporosinus cupriresistens
TGGTGAAAGTCTACTATGGGATAAAAATATTACTATTTTACATTATTCTGTAGTTAAGCAGGAATATAGTTATTGATGCCGAAATGGTCAATTTGGGGGAATTTACTTTGAACTTAAAAACTACTGGATGGGAAGTTCGAACGTATAAGAACAAACTACTTATGTAGCATCGGTATTATCTGCCAACTTATATGTAAATAAGGTTGGTATCAATTAGTTGCGTTTTCTATAATGGTCTGGTTGAAGTTTGCGAATTTTGTTCGAGAAATTTCAGACTCATATATTTTTTTCTGTAAGTTTAAAATTAGTTGAACGAAAAAAAGGGGAAATGCATAAGTATGAAACATTCGATTAACATCAGCGGAAACCATGCGACGGTTTTTTTAAAGGATAAAATACATGTTAGCGACGCCTCGTTACTAAGGGATGATCTATTAGATATTATCGACCAAGGAGTTACTGACCTTAGGATTGATCTCTCAGAACTCACTTATATCGATAGTTCGGGACTAGGAACCTTAGTGACTATTAATAAACGCACTCAGGGCCGGGTAGTGTTGGTGAGTGCTCAAGGGTTACCATTAGAGCTGATCAAACGTACGCGGCTCGATAGGGTCTTTAATATTGAATAAACAGCTTTTACCTTATACTTAGGAATACAGAATAAGATACGAAAGAACGTTCACATCTTTAGTCAGGGTTACAAGGGTTAAGTTGTTGAGACGTGTGAATCAGGAAGAGAAAAGAAGCTCCCATGGAAAAATATAGGGAACATCTTTTCTCGCTTTTTTTGCACCGAAATGGATTTTTCTTTCTTTAAATATCAAATAAAAAGTCTGAATATGGTGATTAAGAGACTAATCAGGCAATTATTTTCTGTTATTCGTGGAAACTGCAGAATAAAAGAAGGAATATTGAATAGTTATGTCAAATAAACAGTGTAAGAATTTCTCCTGAATAAGTGTTTTAGAACATGCGGCAAAGATGTATAGAACTATGAGTTTTCAGCACTAAATTGTAAGGGAGGAATCTGTTTTCTACTTACGTAGGATCAGGAAATGAATGAAAATGACATTAGCAAGAAAAATGGTGGCCTATTTTCTCCTAGTAATCTTAGTAGCGACGGCAGGATTCGTGTATACCGTTTATAGCTGCACTCAAGCACAAGTGTTTGTCAATAATCTTAAGGGATATGAGATACCGTGCCTAGAGAAAACCACTGAAATCGCGTATAATGCCTTGGGAGAATCCTATAATATTAAAGCCTATTTGCTCTATGGAACAGATCAGTATCTTGATGAATTTAAACGATTAGCCGATATGAATGCAAAGTTGGAAGATGAGCTTATTAAAGAGGCACGTACAGAAGATTCACGTAGTCTATATGTGGAGATTAAAGCACTGAACGATGAATACACAAAGGGTGACGATGAAAAACTAATTCCTTTATGGAAGGCAGGAAACAAGGACGCGGCAATGGAAATTGCAACCAACGAATTAGCACCGTTGGCTACGCAATTGATAAATAAAGTTGATGAAGCGAAAACTCGTCAAAATAATGCAATTAACCAAGCAATGGATAATACGTTTAAAGCCACGAAACAGGCAAACATGGTTGCCATAGCTTCTGCAATCCTAGTTGTAATTTTAGGAATTATAATTGGATTGTTTGCTGCCCGCAAGATTACAGCCCCGATCAAGGTGCTACAGGGGTTAATGGCTGAGGCGAGCGAAGGAAATCTTATGGTAAAGGCAGCTGTTCAGACCAAAGATGAAATTGGACAGCTTTGCGAATCATTTAATACTATGATTACAGCCCAAAAGGAAATAGTACAAGCGGTGAACAGTAGTTCGATTGAATTGGCTGCAGCTTCTCAGGAAATGGCGGCTTCTTCAACCGATGTGTCGGAGGCGACAACAAACATTTCCCAAAAGACTCAGACGGTGGCACGGTCGATGGAGGAAGCATCTAACTCGAGTATTGAAACTTCACAGGTACTAATCGAACTTTCAGCTCTTATTCAGATTGCTAAGGATAAAGCGGCTTCAGCTAGTATTAAATCAGAAGCTTCAATTAACGCAGCTAAGGAAGGAAAGGCCACTGTAGACGAAGTCAGGCAGTGCATGAACACTATTTATAACAAGACAAGAGAAGCAGAAAAAGTAATCACGCTTCTGAATGAATACTCTCAACAAATTAGCATCATTAATGAAACCATTACAGGGATTGCCAATCAAACCAATCTGCTGGCACTTAATGCGGCTATTGAAGCGGCTCGGGCTGGTGAGTCAGGTAGAGGATTTGCCGTTGTTGCGGAGGAAGTCAGAAAACTGGCAGAACAATCCAATGCAGAAGCCGGAAATATTCTACAACTTGTTTCCAAGATTACGGAGAATACGGATAGTGCGGTTGTAGCCATGAAGCATAGCCTAGCCGAGGTTGAAGTAGGTGTGGAAGAGGTCAACAAGGCAGGAAAATCGTTGGAGAACATTATGTTGGCCGTTACAGAAACAGTAAGTGATATCGATGGAATTGCTAAGGTAACCGACGATGAGGTTGCCTCATCTGATAAAATTGTGCAATTAATTGAAATTGTGGCCGAAGATATTGAGGGCACAAGCAGGGAAGCCCAAGAAGTTTCAGCAGCAATCGAAGAGACTACAGCAACCATTGAAACCGTAGCAGCAAGTTCTGAGCAGACAAGTGCGATGGCACAAAATCTGCATAATCTTATTTCTAGGTTCAAAGTTGACGCGTCAGGAGAAAAATCATGAAACATTCTATAAAAGTCTGCGGCAACCAAGCGATGGTATTTTTAAATGATAAAATTTACGTTAGTGATGCCGCATTACTGAGGGATGATCTATTAGAGTTAATTGACCAAGGAATCACAGAGCTGAGGATAGATCTCTCCAAACTTACCTATATTGATAGCTCGGGATTGGGAACATTAGTGTCTATTAATAAACGCACTAAGGAAAAGAAAGGTAGACTTATATTGATAGGCGCTCAAGGTCTGCCAATGGAACTGATCAAACGTACGCGGCTGGACAAGGTGTTTATTATTGAATAATTAATCATCACACTGGCGATTAGACTAATTCAAAAAACCGAAAATAATATTCTTGAGGCTCTAGGCAAGATGGATAATCTTTTAGTCTAGAGCCCCAGTTCTATTAAGAGCAATGCCTTAAGCGCTAAGAAGATCATTAAAGTTTGGAGAAGAGAAATGTTACAAAGGTTTCTAAGTATAAAATGACAGCGGAAGAATAATGCCTGTCTGCAATACAGGAGGTAGCCGTTATAATTATTAAAAAACATGATCACTCTGCGCCGGATCAACAATATAAAGGCAACTTTAATTTGCTATTTGACCAAATAGATGAGTATCTTATCCTCTTAGATGAAAAGGGTAGAATCATTCGGGCGAACCAAGCTGCTAGAGAAAATTTGGAATATACCCCTGAAGAAATGAGAGACATGAACGCTGAACTTCTGTATGGAAGTACAGAGGCCCAGGAATTTGTAAAAGCCATGTTGGAAGGAGAGAGCTTCCAATGTTTGATCTCACTATGTACTAAATTCGGAAGGCAAATACCTACGGAAACTCGAGTTATCAAAGACAAGTGGGATAATAGCAATGTATTATATGTTATAAGCAGGGATGTTTCGGCGGTCAAGAAGGCTGAGAATCAGTTAAATACAGCTTCATTATCCCGAACAACCCTCAGAAAATTGGATACAGGCGAATATGTTAATGTAAAAGATGGACCCGTCCACACGCTCGGTTATGAATGTCCGGAAATATTGGGGATCGTTAGAGATATTACGGAGAGGAAAAGACTTGAAAAACAACTAAGGGAACAGGTAAAATATGCGGAGTTGCTGTTTAGAACCGTCCCTAGTGCTGTTCTTTCAGTAGATAAGCATCGAAAGATATTTAGATGGAATAAAATTGCCGAGGAGATAACGGGTTATACTGCTGCAGAAGTAATGGGAAAAGAATGTTCAGTGGTACTACATGGAGTAGGTATCGAGGGTTGCGAGTTGTGTCGTAACGCTACTGACTCACCTCTAATCACTGAAAATTGTAGAATCGTGACTAAAGATGGTCAAATCAGACATGTGTTAAAGAGCGTAGCAATATTGAAAGATGAATACGGCCAAATTAGTGAAAAAATGGAGTGTTTCGAGGATATCACTGAGATGATTAATATGGAGGCGGAACTTAGGGAAAGCAAAGAACGATATGCTGCAATTGTAAACAATGCTCCTCAGATTGTAGTTATCCATAAAAAAGGTATGGTTGAATTTGTAAATAATACCGTCATAGGAGTATTAGGGTACAGGGAAGAGGACTGTATCGGTCGTCATATGAAGGATTTTATGACAGAAAGTTCTTTAATGCTCGTTAACTCAGCTTTGTTAGATAGATCTGAGGGAAAAGCTAGCCTCCCTTATGAAATAGAACTTATCAAAAAGTCCGGCGAAATCGTTAATGTGCTTTTGAAGGGGACCAATGTAACCTTGGAAAGTGAAGAGGCTACCTTGGCAGTAATGATGGATATAACGGAAAGAAAAAAATTGTACTCCAAGCTGAGAGCGAGCGAAGAGAAATTTAGGCAGTTTGCCGAAACGGTCAATGAGATCTTTCTGATTACTAATAAGGAAAGAATTGTCTATGTCAGTCCGGCCTACGAAAGAATTAGTGGGATGTCCTGTCAGAGTCTACTGGACAACCCACATTCCTTGGTCGAGTTAATTGATCCGTTTGACCGTCTAAGAATGCGAAGTTCTTTCCCCCGGAATTTTCTGGATATGAACCTAGTAACAAACGAAGAGTTTAGAATTATTAGACCTGACGGGGAAGTACGCTGGCTCTGGCTTCAAAGTTATCCTGTGCAGGATGAAGCAAACAATAGTCCCCTTAAAGCGACCAGTATCGTAGATATAACTGATCGGAAGAAAATTGAAGAGCAGCTTTTGGACCGGGAACAGGAAACTCAGATGGAGCTCTTGTTGGCGTCGCGAGTACAGCTGGATTCCCTACCCCACCCTTTTACTGGTGACATGGTACGGGTCTGTACGATCTTTGAGCCCTATAGAACAGTCAGTGGAGATTTTTTTAACTACAAGTGGTTTGAAGAAGACAAAAAATTGTGTGGATACATTATTGATGTCAGTGGACATGGCGTAGCAACAGCTTTGCAAACTGCTACCTTTAAAATGATGCTGGACAACGTCCTGCTCAATGGAGAAAAAATTGAGACGAGTGTCCTTAAAAATATAAACAAGAAAATAATGAACTATTTATATGAGGATTCTTTTATAGCCTTGCTGTACTTCGAATTTGATTTACAAGCTTCAATGCTTAAACTTATCTCTGCAGGGATAACCTTATTTCTAGCTGCCAAGCCACAGGAGTGTTCTTTAGTCCCCATATCGGGTTGTTATCTTGGTGTTATAGATGATCCTGATATCGAAATGGTGACCCTACCTCTTAAAGCAGGGGAAATCTATTGTATGATGAGCGATGGGGCTTCAGATCTAATAGAATTACAAGGAATACGTAAGCATGGAAACTTTATGGAATATAAGAACTGGCTTGAGTTACTGGCGGAAAGTCCGGAAAGAAATGATGATTTTTCAGTTATTTGTATTGAAATTCTCCAAGAAAATAAGCAAGAAATCATGCTGGATGTAAAAAATGAAGTGGACCTTGCAAATGCTCAGATAATTATTAGTGAATTCCTAGAACGGAACACGCCAAGCAATGTATCAATGTTAGAGGTAGCCATCAACGAAGCTATGAACAATGGCTTTTATGCCGGTGGGCGAGTTAAGGTTAAGACAAGACGAATTGGTGATAAGCTAATAATAAGAGTCAAGGACTATGGTCCTGGTTTCAATACTAAAGAAGTTGATACTCAATCAAAAGAAAATATGTACGAAGAAGAGTTTGATAAACTACTAGAGTCAGAAAGTGGACGAGGTGTTTTACTGATGAAATCATTTTGTGACAAAGTGATCTATAATGCTAAAGGTAACGAAGTGCTCTTAATAAAGAATATAAAAAGCTCAATAAGCTGTTAGCAATGTTACAAGCGGGTGCTCGGAGTAACGTGAAAAATCTAATGGATTATATTGTCAATATGGAAATTTTAAGTGATAATTTCCATATTACGACAAATGATTACCTATTATTGGATAATATATTCTTGCCATTTCAGCAAAATAGCAATAAAATTCTTCTTGAGAATGACATTTCAGGAGGAATCCAAATGGAAAAGAAACTTTTGAAAAGAATAGAGGGACTACGTAAGAGACTCAATAAAGTTGGTCTAACTCGTAACCTAATTGATAGTGAGGTCGTGGAGGTTAGTCAGCAGTTAGATCGCTTGCTTAACCAATACCAAAAGATAACTTCTTACCAGCAGTTAAGCTTTTGGTAATCATGAGAAAAGTAACAACCACTTATGGTTATGATTCGCCTAGGTTTTGGTGAAATCATAACCTTTTTTATCATATTAGTTCACTAATGTTCTCGCGCGAGCATCTCAGATGAAAGAAAAAAGCCTAACGCGAATAAAGGATCAAACTTTTATGTGCGTTTAGTTTGAGGAGGGATTATAATAGACAAATGATATAGGAGGTTAAAATGAACTACATTGTATTTGATTTGGAATTTAATATGTTCTTCAAATTCAAAGAAGGCGATTCTGCTAATTCTGATCTAAAAAACGAAATTGTCCAGATCGGAGCAGTTAAATTAAATGAGAAGTTAGACGTCGTTGGTAAATTCGATTTATTAATTAAGCCCGTAATTTATAAGAGAATGAATCCCTATGTTAAGAGGAAAACCAATATAAATACAAGTCGGGTGCACCACGGAATACCTTTCGTTAAAGCGATTGAGAGCTTTAATTCATGGATTGGTGAGGAATATATTTTATGCTCTTGGGGGCATGATGATATTTTAGCTTTACATGATAATTGCCAGTTTTTCGGTGTTGAATCGTTAACATTTAACAAGTTCATTAATATCCAACAAATTTATATGAAGTTAAAGAGCTTAACCAAACAACCCAGTTTAGAAAGCGTCGTAGAAGATCTAGAAATTGAAATAAATTCTCCTTTTCACGATGCCTTCAGCGATGCCTCCTATACCTCTGACATTTTCAAAAAAGTATATAATTTTTCTGGGGATGCAGTCGTGAATTGGGAAAAAGAGCAAAAGGAAAATGAGTTAAAGATAGAAAAACTAAAAACTCTAATAAATAAAGCAGATATTTGGTGTCCCGAGTGTGGTGCTTTTGTGCAAAAAAATGGGGAGGTAACTAAAAGGAAAAAGTATTTTGCATTTGGATATTGTGCATTATGTAATATTCGGATAAGACATATCTCCAGAATTACACATAAGAACGGCGAGTATAATATTGTTTCGAACAATACGATCTATAGTAATGAAGAAGTATCAGATTAGGAATTTATGTAAGGGGTAGTAAAAATAAAGAGAATTTTTTGAAAAAGGCCTTGTCAAACTTACATTTATTGTTTATACTATGCTTAGAAAATTTCAGACTACAGGTGCCTCACTTAAGAGGAGAATAAGGGAAGTCGGTGAAAGTCCGGCGCGGTCCCGCCACTGTAAACGGGGAGTAAGAAGTGTAACCACGGGGTTAGTCCCGGAAGGTACTTCAGATGTGATGATCCGTAAGCCAGGAGACCTGCCTGTAGTCAAGCTAAAAGCCTACCTTGTCGAAGAACCAAGAGTAGTGTGGACGAGATTATGGAAAAGTCTCTAGTCACTTTGTGATTAGAGGCTTTTTATTTTTTTGCTACTTCAAATGTTCTTTTCAAGGTGCTCGTAGTCCAAGCATTGAAAGGAGAGTTTCGTTTGACATTAATGGAAATGGCCCAAAAGGGTCAAGAGAACCCGATTTTTACAAGGATTTCTCAAGATGAACATATGAATGTCCAACTCCTTATGGAACGGGTTGCTAACGGACAGATTGTGATACCCTATAATATTCATCACCAGCCCAAAAAACCTCAAGGATTTGGGATGGGCCTAAGTACCAAAGTTAGTGCCAGCATCGGTATCGATGCAGATGAGGACCGGTTAGTTGACGAACTATTTAAAGTAGACGAGGCTATGAGAGCAGGAACGCATGCTGTCATGGATTTGAGTACTGCGGGTGATATGGATGAAGCAAGAAGAACGATCATTGAAAGAGTACCATTACCGTTAGGTTCTCTACCTATTTATCAGGCTTTTGCCGAAGCTGTGCGCACGAAGGGCTCAGCCTTAGCGCTTGAACCGGAAGATTTTTTTCAAGTTATGGAGCGTCAAGCAGCAGATGGCGTAGACTTTATGGGCTTGCATTGCGCTTTGCACAGCGGATTATTACAAACGGCCAAGGCGGATCAGCGGGTCCTAAATCTGGTGAGTCGAGGTGGATCCTTACTGATGGGTTGGATGCTCTATCATGGTAAGGAAAACTTTTTGTATACCATGTTTGACCGCATCCTTGAAATCGCTAAAAAACATGAGGTTACCTTAAGCTTAGCAGATGCAATGCGACCCGGTGCAGGGGCAGATTCATTATGTCGTTCACAGGTTGAAGAACTGGTCATTTTAGGTGAGTTAGTGAAGCGTAGCAGACAAGCTGGAGTACAAATCATGATTAAGGGACCTGGTCACACTCCACCAAATCAAATTGCCACAACCATTAAATTAGAAAAACAAGTGTGTCAGGGTGCCCCATATTTTGTCTTCGGCCCGGTATCGACAGATGTAGCGCCAGGCTATGACGAAATCACCGCTGCTATCGGTGGGGCTATGGCAGGCGCAGCTGGGGCAGATCTACTCTGTTACGTTACACCGGCTGAACATATTGCTTACCCGAATGCCCAGGATGTTTACCGGGGAGTAGTCGCTTCGCGTATTGCTGCTCACGTGGCCGATCTGGCAAAAGGATATCCTGGAGCAGAGAATTGGGATTTGCAAATGAGCAAAGCACGGCGAGAGCAAAATGTAGAAGCGCAGAAAATGTTAGCGTTATCCCAGGAAAGGCTTGCTGATTTCCACTCAAGCGAAAAGCCTCTCTGTAATAAATGTCAAAAGGGGTGTGCTATGGCTGTGGCTGGTGAGTTCTTTCAAGAACTACCGTGGGAGTGCTAAAGCGAGGTTCGAATATGGGTAGGGGCTAATGCGAGGTTCGAAGTTCGTGGATCGGAGTTCGAACATGAGTAAGGGCATAAGCGAGGTTTGGGTTCGAATATCGGTAGGGGCACGTGATTAAAGGTGAGAATGCAAGCAAGACAATGCTAGAGACCTAAAATAAAGAACTAAGAATTTAAATGAAGAATGGAGAGATTGAGATGACCCAATTGATTAAAGCGAGACAAGGAATTATTACCCCTGAGGTAGAGAAATTAGCCAAAATAGAAGGCTTTAGAGCGGAAGAATTATGTGAGAAGGTAGCCCAAGGTCGAGTAGTGATCATGAAAAACAAGCTACGCAAGAATTCGGTCGGGGTCGCAGTTGGGGAAGGACTTCGTACTAAAGTAAATGCTAACATCGGGACCTCACCAGACTGTGTGGACTTTGAGGATGAGCTTCACAAAATAAGAGTTGCCGAAGGTGCAGGTGCTGATGCGATTATGGAGTTAAGTACAGGCGGCGATATTGATGCTTTCCGCCGTAAGGTTATTGCTTCTACCACATTACCTGTCGGCTCTGTCCCAACTTATCAAGCAGGGATGGAGAGTATTTTTAAAAACGGAAGCGTTGTCGGCATGAAGGTTGAGGATATGTTCGAAATGATTGAACGTCAAGCAGCGGACGGAATTGACTTTATGGCAATCCATTCAGCTTTAAACAGATCGATCTTGGAAAGGCTAAAGAATCAAGGCAGAATCACTGATATTGTAAGCCGGGGTGGGGCCTTTTTAACAGGTTGGATGTTTCACAACAACCAGGATAACCCTCTTTATACCCAATTTGATCGTGTGCTGGAAATTTGTAAAAAGTATGATGTAACACTTAGCATTGGAGATGCTATTCGACCGGGTTGTATTGAAGATTCTCTGGACCGTGCCCAAGTCCAAGGGGTGATTGTGGCCGGAGAGTTGGTGAAGCGGGCCCTGGAAGCTGGTGTTCAAGTGATGGTAGAAGGCCCGGGCCACGTACCGTTGGATCAAATCCCGCCAACTATCTTGCTCCAAAAACAACTTTGTCATCATGTCCCGTATTATATACTTGGTAATTTAGTTACAGATATAGCCCCGGGTTATGACCATATCACAGCAGCGATCGGCGCCACAACGGCTGCCATTTCCGGAGCCAATTTTATTTGTTATGTAACACCTGCCGAACATCTCCGCCTGCCAACCGCAGAAGATGTTCATGCTGGGGTCATAGCTACGCGCATTGCTACACACGCTGCAGATATTGTGAATGGAGTTAAGGGTGCACGAGAATGGGATTTAGCTATGGCTCGAGCTCGTAAGGCCTTGGATTGGGATAAACAAATTGAATTGGCAATTGATCCTCCAACGGCGCGGCGGATCCGCGGAGAGCGTAATGAGGAGGGGGATGTAGCTTGCTCGATGTGTGGTGGCTTCTGCGCCATGAAAGTGGTTGGAGAATACCTTGGAACAACGGAAGGCAGCTGTTAAAAACTAGACGAGGGAGGGGCCAGAATGAACCAAGTTGGGATCATTATGGGAAGTGATTCGGATTACCAAGTCATGGAGGAAGCTCTGGAAATTCTGCGTCAATTTGAAGTTTCCTTCGATGTTATAATTTCCTCCGCTCAGAGGACGTTGGATAGAACCGTCAATTGGGTGAAAGGTTTTGAGACCCAAGGAGGCAAACTGATTATTGCAGCGGCTGGTTTAGCGGCTCATTTGCCGGGGGTTGTAGCGGGGGCGACGATTTTACCTGTCATCGGTGTGCCGATGAGCAGTGGTGCTTTAGAAGGAATCGATGCACTTTACTCCATTGTGCAAATGCCTACAGGGATTCCAGTTGCGACTGTAGGGATCGGTGGGGCACGTAATGCAGCCTTGCTTGCGGTTCAGATTCTGACGATTCAAGATAGGGCCTTAAGCATTAAGGTTAAAGACTATCGTGCTCAGATGTTGCGGGATATTGAGGCTAAGGACGAAGCGCTCCAAAGACAGTTGAGTGAAGTAAGTTGAAGGTTGATACAGGCGCTCAGTACTTAGAAGATCTGGCAACAGGGTACTGGTTTTCCGAGGTGCTGTTTACGGCAGTGGAATTAGAAGTCTTTAATTTGCTTGAGCCTAAAGGCCTGACGACTGCTGAACTAGCAAGCGTGTTGGATATGCCTAGCTCTGGTCTCGGGCGTTTTCTTCAAGCACTATGTGCCATTAACTTAGTGGCTTGCGATAGCGGTAGCTATTTTAACACCAAACTGGCTAGTGACTATCTTGTGATTGGCAGGCCTAATTATCAAGGGGATTCGATCCTCTGGCGCAAGGGTCTACGGCTAGGGTGGCAGGACCTGGCAGGATCCCTTAAGGCCGGTGGCAGAGTGAATTTTCCAGCCGAAGAAGAGGATGCAAAGCAGTTTAGCCAGCGGATTCGCAAATATATCAAAGCTATGGATAATGTGGCCAGGACTAAAGTAGAGGAAATCTTACCATTCTTCCAGGGGCTTGACCTCAAGGGAGAGCTTCTGGATGTGGGAACCGGTTCAGGGGCGATTGCCAGTGGTTTTCTGGAGAGCTTTCCAGTCCTATCGGCTACCTTGCTAGATATTGGAGAGGTCCTTAACTATACGCGAGAGTTGTTGGACAAGCAGGAGTTCGGAAAACGGGTTTCCTACCTACCAACTAATATATTAGAGCCCTGGACTGTAGAACAAGAGCGGTTTGATTTAGTTGTTCTTTCCAATATTATTCACGCTTATTCCGAAGAGGAAATTCCATTGATCCTAGACCGAGCTGCAAATTGTCTCAAACCGGAAGGATTCCTGGTAATTCATGATTTTTTCCCCGAACACTCCCCAGAAAAAGCTGCTCTGCTGGATCTAAATATGTTCATTAATACCTACAATGGCAGAACCTTCTCCCAAGCTTGGGTCAGAGAGCAACTTGCCATGTCTAAACTCCATACAACTGAGCTCATTCCCTTAGAGACGGACACTGCTGTAATCTTTGCCGCGAAGGACGCAACAAAATTTGCTACTCTTCGCTTGGATGCCAGGACCCGACTGATCGCGAGGATCAAAGCTATGGGATTTAGCCAAGTTCTTCCGGTATCTACAGCAGATATTCATGTCTCAGATTGGACGGACCTCCGTTGCCAGTATGGTTGTGATCGGTATGGACATCCCCACTGTCCGCCTAATAGTCCCACCCCGCAAAAAACTAGAGACGTGCTAAAAGATTTTTCGCAGGCGCTTCTGCTAGAGGGGGAGCCTCCAGGAAAGATATTTCAAAAACGGGTTTTGGCTGCTGAACGAGAAGGTTTTTTGGCGGGATTTCATAAAGCCTTCTCTTATTGGGCTGGCCCATGCGTGCTTTGTGATACCTGCGCTGCAACTTTTCCGAACGGGAAGTGTTGCAATACACGGGATGCCAGGCCCGCCATGGAGGGAGCGGGTATCGATGTCTTTGAGACCGTCAGACGGGCGGGACTTAAACTTGGGATTTTGCGCAACAAGGGCGACTATGTTAGATATTTTGCTCTGTTGCTATTGGAGTGAATTACGTGCGTGTTCTAATGATCCAAACTCCTTCAGTTGAAGAAATATCTCAGGAACGAGTCTATCCCATTGGAATTGTTCTTCTTGCTGGTCTTCTGCAAAGCCATGGCCATGAGGTAGATATCTTGGACATGAACTTGGAACGAGATCCTTTTGGAGCGCTGAAGGAGAAACTCTTAGCGTTCCAACCGGAGGCCATTGGTTTATCCCTGCGCAATATTGATCCCTTAGGCAATAAAACTAGCTCGCTGATTGCCCCCTTTATTGTCACGGTTCGCTTTATTGCCGCCGTTTTGCCCCAAGCTAAGCTAATTGTTGGTGGTACAGGTTTTTCCCTTTTTCCAGAACGGCTGATGCTCGAACTACCGGAACTGGATTATGGCATTGTCGGAGAAGCAGAAGTCTCCTTCCCAGCTCTTCTCCGTTCGATCAATAATCCCCCCCCAATGCCCGGGCTGTGCCTTAGAGAGGGTTCGAGGGTGCATGTTTCACCGCCCGCCACGAATTTTGATATGGCCAACTATGTTCCGGCAAATAGGCTTTTACTGGACCCTGCGCTTTATCAGGGGATTAACAACTACGTTCCAACGATTGGTATTGAGGCTAAACGGGGATGTGCGCTAAATTGCGCCTATTGTGTCTATCCGCAACTTCAGGGGAAGCGATTGCGGTGCCGACCAACCACCGCCGTCGTGGACGAAATGGAACTTTTGCATAAGGACTATGGGATTCAGAGTTTTCATTTTACCGACCCTGTACTCAACGTTCCTCACGGTCATCTCGAGGCAATCTGTGAGGAGCTACTGCGCAGAAAGCTTAAAGTTCGGTGGGACGGATTCCTGCGGGAAGATCAGCTCAATGACAAGAATGTTGCTTTATATGAACGGGCTGGGTGTGAATGTTTTTCCTTTTCCCCCGACGGTCTATGTCAGGAATCACTGGATGTCTTGGGCAAAAACCTGAGCGAGGCGCAAATTTTAAAAGCGGCAAACCTCGTCGCTCAAACCGACGTGGTTAGCGTTTATCATTTTATGGTTAATGTGCCAGGAGAGACGGAAAAGACCTGTGAAAAAAGTATTCAGTTTGTTGAACGGCTTTATGAAATGCATAGCAAGAAAAAGAATCTGGGAACGATTATCTTGAATAATATTCGAATTTTACCAGGAACGAAGATCGAAAAAATAGCTAGGGCGCAAGGGGTAATCGACTCAGAGACGGATCTGCTCTATCCGACCTATTATAATCCGAAACCGTTTAGTGCCTTCCGATACAAACTAGAAACAATTCAGCAGTGCAGAAACGTGTTTATGTGGCAGGGAGTTGAGTAGCGAAATGAAGATACTTTTATTAGAGCACCCGCGGACCATCCGCTCGGAACGGTGTAACGACATTGCCAATACTCCTCTGGCCTCATGCCTCCTTTCTGGTTATACTGCAGGCCTGCTAGCCAGCGTGGGGCATGAGGTAGAAATCATCGAAGGATTCTTGGAGGGACTCGATTACCAGGAAATTGAACGCAGGGTAAGAGAATTTGAACCAGACATGATAGGGGTTCATATGGTCTATCATTGGCAGACAGACAAAGTTTTGTATGATTTTCTTCGCAAGCTTAAAGCGGAGCGGCTTGCTGGTTATATCACGGTATATGGGTACTATCCAACCACAGACTTCGAAGACGTGTTGTTGCAATGCCCGGACATCGATTCTGTGGTCCTAGGCGAACCGGAACTAACCTTTGCCCAGTTAGTCAAAGCTGTTAATTGCCAGGATTGTCTGGAGAACATGCCTGGTCTGGCCCAACGGGATGACTCAGGTACAATTGTTGCCATGCGCCGCGAACTAATAGGTGATCTAGACGCCCTGCCTTTTCCCGTGCGAACGGAAGCCCTGTTCCGTTTGCCTGAGGTAAACCTGCAGGGAAGTAGGGGATGTTATGGTGGGTGTACTTTTTGCTACATCAACCCTTTTTATGGACAGGGTTCACGGTGGCGGGGGCGGACTCCGGAAAATATTATAGCGGAAATCGATCAATTAATTGCACAACATCAGATAAAATCTTTTTATTTTACTGATCCTAATTTTTTTGGCCCCGGTGAAAGGGGCCAGCGACGGGCATTGCAGTTGGCGGCCTTACTTAAATCCAGAAACATTAAGTTTGGGATTGAGGCTCGAGTCAATGATATCCATGATGAAACTGTTAAGGCGTTGGTGGAAGCTGGTCTGAACAATATTCTCATTGGACTGGAGAGCGGCAGTGACCGTTCGCTGCAGCGGATTAATAAGCTGACGACGGTTGCCCAGAACGAGAAGGCTATCCGTATCCTCCGCAAATATGGGATCGAACCGAGTGTTGGGTTTATCATGTTTGAGCCTGATTCATCCTTAGAAGATATCCGGGTCAACTTTGAATTTTTGAAGCGCAATGACTTAGTAAAAGATCTTTCTATTACGGCTAACGTACTTTACCATCATTTAATTGTTTTAAAAGGAACCAAGGCTCACCAAGATCTGAAGGCTGCTGGACGTCTGGAAGTCCAAGCATCAACTTATGAAAGTATCGTGACGCTTACGGATCCTAAAGTAGCGGTTTTGGCCATGATCATGAGGCAAATTACGAACTTCCTTTTTGACATTATGTCTGGAATTTGGGGTGGGAAGGTTGCGGAACCCGAGAATGCCCAGGAACGATATACAAAAACAAATAAGGTGTTGGTCACTTTATTTGAGAATACATTAAAAACGATGGAGGCCGGGGGACAGTTTACGGAGGAACGGGTAGAGACTCTGGTTAGAACCACTGAAAAAGAGATTAATAAGATTTTGGCATGAGTGTCATAACCGCTCCACCTTCTCGAAATAATCGATGAAGGTGGAGCGGTTTTTTTGCGTAAAATACCTCGTGTCAAAGTCGCAATTGTGAACATTTTCTGCTTATTACAAAAAGAAATGCGAGTTATGGTATAATGTATATGATTTCCATTGCGCAAATTACATAGGGGTTTCATAACATCAGAGAATTGGTCTGAGCTGAAAATATAAAGTTATAGAAGAAAGGTTGAGTGCTATGATATCTATAAAAATGCAAGAGCAGGTAAAAAGCAGTTCTGTTATTCGAGCCATGTTTGAGGAAGGAAAAAGGCTGGCCGAAATTCACGGAGCGGAAAATGTATTTGATTTTAGCATCGGGAACCCCAATGTTGAACCGCCGGAGGAAATAAATAAGGCAATCTTAGAGATTTTAAACACCGAACATCCTATGAGTATTCATGGGTATATGAATAATTCGGGTTATGAAGAAGTAAGAGCTACAATCGCCAAGTCCATCAATGATAAATTCGGTACTGCTTTTACCCAAAAAAACATTCTTATGACCGTTGGCGCAGCAGGTGGTTTAAATGTTATTTTCAAAACGTTACTTAACCCTCTCGATGAGGTCATTACTTTCGCACCGTTTTTTGGAGAGTACAGAAACTATGTGAAAAACTATGAGGGTGAGTTGGTAATAGTCTCCCCTAATACAGTTGATTTCCAGCCTAATCTAGAGGAATTCAAGGCGAAGATCACTCCAAAAACAAAAGCAGTGATCATCAATTCTCCTAATAACCCTACAGGGGTTGTCTATTCGGAAGAAACCATCATCAAGCTTTCTGAAATAATGAGAGAGAAGCAAAAGGAATTCGGAACAGATATTTATCTCGTTTCGGACGAACCCTATAGAGAGCTTGCTTATGATAATGTTGAAGTCCCATATCTAACAAAATATTATGCGAATACGGTAATCGGGTATTCTTTCAGCAAATCTTTGTCGTTACCCGGTGAAAGAATTGGCTATTTAGTGATTTCAGATCAGGCTGCAGATTATGAAAATATTATTTCAGCAGCAAATATTGCCAATCGCATTTTAGGTTATGTCAATGCGCCGTCGTTATTCCAGCGCGTCGTTGCCAAGTGCTTAAATGCCAAGGTAGATATTGATACCTATAATAAGAATCGAGAACTTCTTTATAATGGACTCTCATCCTGTGGCTACGAATGTATTAAACCCGAAGGCGCTTTTTATTTGTTTGTGAAAACTCCGATTGAGAATGATGTTGAATTCTGCAACCTGGCCAAGAAGAAAAATATTCTCATTGTCACGGGCACAGCCTTTGGTTGCCCTGGTTACGTTCGAATTGCTTATTGTGTTGCTTATAAAACGATTGAGAAGGCATTGCCGGGCTTTAAGGCTTTAATTGATGAAGTTAAATAGATAAGATGTTAATGGATGAAAAGTTGAAATACAGTTAAATGTACAAAGAACCTTTTCCTGAAATATTAGGAAAAGGTTCTTTGTTGTTTTGGCAGCAGTATTGTTATCTAAACTACTAACAATTATATGATAAATTATAACACTAAATTCCGGATTATCTCAGCACCTTTCTTAGGACTTCGACATTGTACGAGCATTATACTTTTATCAGAATACAATATACAGCAATGGGTTCACGTTATATCAAAGGATGATTTGGCGTGTAAATTGTATAAAGCTCAAATAAACGAAGAAAGAAGGATTTCCAATATCTTATGAATCCTTGTAATAATGATACCTAAATATTCTTGTGATATTTCTAGCAAATAAAGAATAGAAAATGGTAAGGAGGTGGTGTGAAAATTGCCTAAGTTTAACGTGTCTGAAAATTAATTGCAGGAAGGTGAAAACATGATCTCAGAAGGTGATGAGCTTTTTCGGAAAAAGTCAATACTCAAAAGTGAAGACTGGTGGGCGGTCTGGCTTGGGTTATTCGTCTTTTTACTAAGCCTGGGTCCCGTTATTGGGATAGACCTGCTTGGTTGGGTGGTCAAATTCAATGTTTGGATCGATTCATCCAAAGCTCTGGCTCCAGTGTCCAAAAGCTTTCAAAGTATGTCGGGCATTAATGCAGCCTTGTTAACGTATCTATTCTTGCTAGTGATTACGACTATCGGCGCGGTAGCTATGGGAGCAAAGCCATTCAAATACCTCGTCGGCTTTAGTATCATTTACTGGATTACCTTTGGCTGCCTAGTCTTGGGTAATAATGCTTTCATTGCTGCTACCCCCGATAAACAAGCTAGCCTTAAAATACCCTGGTCGTTGAGCCTGGGAGAGATGGGCTTTGTTTTTGCTATGATCATCGGTCTAATCATAGGAAACTTTTTTCTTGGTTTTGCGAAATTCTTGGAAGAGGCTGCTAAGCCGGAATGGTTTATTAAAACCGGTATTGTAATATTAGGTGCTGCCATCGGTATTAAGACAGTTGGTGCTCTGGGTTTGGCAAGCACAGTGATTATCCGGGGACTTTGCGCTGTGGTTGAGGCGTACTTAATTTATTGGCCGATAGTCTACTTTATTGCACGCAGATACTTTAAATTTACACCGGAATGGGCTGCCCCTTTGGCTTCAGGTATCTCTATCTGTGGAGTTGCGGCAGCGATAGCTACTGGCGGAGCAATTCGTGCCCGTCAAATGATTCCCGTTGTTTTGTCTGCAGTCATTATTGTCTTTGTAGCTGTTGAATTGCTCTTTTTGCCTTGGCTCGCTCAGTGCTGGCTATTTCGCGAACCAATGGTGGCTGGAGCTTGGATGGGCTTAGCCGTGAAGAGCGACGGCGGGGCTGTTGCTAGTGGGGCGATCACTGATTCGTTGATCCGAGCTAAGGCCTTAAAAGAACTAGGTATCAATTGGCAAGAAGGCTGGATTCTGATGGCAGCCACTACTACTAAAGTCTTTATCGATGTATTTATTGGTATATGGGCATTCATTTTGGCGGTCATCTGGTCTGTTTTTAGAATTGATAAATCAAAGACCTCAAAAGCAGGAAGTAAGGTTTCAGCGGGTGAGATATGGGAACGTTTTCCTAAATTTGTCATAGGCTTTGCTTTAACTTTTCTGATTCTGCTGATAATGGGCTTAAATAATCCTAGTATTGTAAAAACCGCGACCGTAGGATCTGACCAGGCAAACGCTTTGCGGACATTCTTCTTTGCGTTATGTTTCTTCTCGATTGGTTTAGTTACTAATGTTCGCAAGCTATGGGCAGCTGGCATGAGTCGTATTGTGGGAGTATATGTTGTCTGTCTATTTGGTTTTATTCTCTGGATTGGTCTCTTTGTTTCCTGGCTTTTCTACCATGGCATTACACCACCGATAGTTGGCGGTTAGCTCAGTAGGAAAAACTTGGTAAGGAGGTTTTGAATATGGCAAAAGAGCAACTCGGTAAAGCTGGACAGTTTGTAGTAAATGCCCAGCCTGAGCTCGAAGAAGCTGATGAATGGTATGACTTGCTACCTATTGAGAAAAAGCTTATCTCCTTCAGTTTAGGGTTAGGTTTGATATTACTAGCGATCTTTATCGTATCCTTTGGGGTATTTAAGTAAAAGAGAGTATAAGTAATTGTAATAAAATTTGAATGAGGCTTAAACCTTAAACAAACCCACTGGATATAAGGTATAATCCAGTGGGTTTGTATTCGTTCCTTGGGTGGGCAGTCACTCGTGTTCAGAGCTATTCGAGATTGTTTCCGTGGGTTGTTTCGCTTTAATAATCAAGTAAATACCACCCATTATTAGGCTGCAAAATAAAAACATAACATCTCGTTGAACTGCTTTCAACGGGATGTTATATCCCAGTCATCATGATGACAAAAATCAAAAGGTCGGATGATTTAGGTCGTAGATAAACTCAAACCGAACAAAATAGGATGTGTCCCAGCGATAGTCATTTTCTATGCTGGATGTCGCGTAGGGGTAGTGTTTGTATGATATAATATTTTTTGCTCGAATAAAGTCGTGGAGGAAAAGGGCTTGAATGCATTAGGAAAACTAATGACCCCATCGCGAGTTTTGGTTTTAGGTTTTGCTATGGTCATCCTATTTGGAGCGCTGCTACTCACCTTACCCCTGGCAACACACGATGGGCGTGGTTTATCTTTCTTGAATGCGCTTTTTACGGCAACCTCAGCAGTTTGTGTTACGGGCTTAGTAGTCGTCGATACAGCGACAACCTTCACGGGTTTTGGTCAAGTAGTCATTATGTTGATGATCCAAGTGGGTGGGCTTGGTTTTATGACCTTTGCCACGATGTTTGCCTTCATTCTGAGAAAAAGGATTACATTTAAGGAACGTTTATTGCTGCAAGAGGCTTTGAATCACGTTTCAGTCGAAGGTATTGTGCGACTATTTAGGTCAGTCATCCAGATTTCCTTTGCAATTGAAGCAATTGGTGCCTTGATCCTAACGATGCGCTGGTCCTTCGATTTCGGTTTTAGCAAAGCTCTTTATTATGGTATCTTCCACTCGGTTTCAGCGTTTAATAATGCAGGTTTTGATCTTTTTGGGAATTTTTCTAGTCTTACAGGTTACGTTGGCGATCCTATCGTAAATATAACAATCATGCTTTTGATTATCTGTGGAGGCTTGGGTTTTATCGTTTTAGCAGATCTGCTGGGCAATAAGGGAAGAACGATTAAATTACATACAAAAATCGTTGTGCAGGTGTCCGCAATTCTTATTTTAGTGGGAGCAGTAATAATTTTTGTTATTGAATTTGCAAATCCCAAGACCTTGGGGCCTCTTCCGCTAGGGACAAAGATCTTAGCCGCCTTTTTTCAATCGGTCTCGCCACGGACAGCTGGTTTTAACACCCTTAACATTGCAGGCATGCATGAAACATCACTACTCTCGATGATTGGACTTATGTTTGTTGGAGCTTCTCCCGGTTCAGCTGGAGGGGGAATTAAGACAACGACTTTCATAGCGATTATATTATCTGTATTGAGTACTTATCGTAGTCAACCGCATGTTGTTTTAAAGGGAAGGACCTTACCTAAGGATGTTATTCAGAAAGCGTGGGCTATCACGACTTCGGCAGCCTTCTTAATCTTTATAGTAATCTCGATCCTTTCACTAACTGAAAGGGTCGATTTACTGACCGTTCTTTTCGAAGTGACTTCTGCCTTTGGGACAGTGGGTCTTTCGATGGGAATGACGCCTGTTCTTTCTGAAATCGGAAAAATGGCCATTATTTTAACCATGTTTATTGGGCGCGTCGGGCCGCTGACTTTGGCGTTTGTGCTTTCTCAGAAAAGACATAATGGAGCAGACCATATTAAATATCCGGATGAACGAATCATGATTGGTTAAGGGGGACAAATCCGTGCGCAAACAATTTGTGGTGATTGGATTAGGTCGATTCGGGACAAGTGTAGCCAAAACCCTCAATGTATTAGGACATGATGTCCTAGCAATGGATAAGAACGAACACGCCGTTCAGGTCATAATGCATGATGTGACCCAAGCAGTACAGGCTGATGCACGCGACGAAGAGACACTCCGGGCCCTAGGTGTACGAAATTTTGATGTGGGAATTGTAGCAATCGGAGATGATCTCGAGGCGAATATCCTGATTACACTTATGCTCAAAGAAATGGGAATCCCCTATGTTGTGACTAAGGCCCAATCCAGCCTACACGGTAAAGTATTGGAGAAAATCGGCGCGGACAAAATTATTTATCCGGAACAAGATATGGGCATTCGTCTAGCCAATAACTTAATTCGAACGAATGTTATGGATTTCATCGAGTTGTCCTTAGACTACAGTATTTTTGAGATCATTGCTTCTGCACGCTTTGTCAATAGAACACTTGGCGAGTTAGATTTAAGAGCAGTCTATAAAATCAATGTGGTGGCGATCAAAAAAGGAGCAGATCAGATTATTATTGCTCCTGGCGCAGATGCTGTAGTTGAAGATAAAGACATTTTGGTTGTTGTTTGTAATAAAAAAGCGCTTTCCAAATTGCCTGACTAGTGCTGAAAAAACTATTCTAATCAATAGTCCGTTAACGCGGGCTATTTTTGGTTTAGCTTAGGTATATCACGAGAGCTAGCACAGCCAGCTAGACGAATGCATTTCGATTGACCATGTGGTCAATGGAGTGTATAATTTGGTCAGAGAATCTCGCAAGATAATCTGTAACGGTAGCGAGTTTGATTAAGGAGAGATAAAATGTGTACTCTAATTTTGAAAATCTGAGTGAAGAAAAGCAGAAAAACATTTTGGATGCCTGTATCCTTGAGTTTGCCGAGAAAGGATATGAGCAGGCTTCAACTAACACGATTGTAAAGGAGGCAGGTATCTCCAAGGGGATTTTGTTTCATTATTTTAAGAACAAGCGAGGGTTATATCTTTATGTTGTGGATTATTGCTTCCGAACTCTTGTCGAAGCGTACAATCAATACCCTCTGCAAGAAACTAAGGATATCTTCCAAAGATTGAGCGAAGTGAGTGTGATCAAGCTCAAATTAACTCATGAAAACCCGGAAATGAGCAAGATAATTGTAGAAGCTCTGGTGAATTCTCAAGCAGATATTGGATCTGAAATAGAGAATAAGTATCGTAAGCTTTCAAATGAATATATGTCTGCGTTTTTTCAGGAGATTGATTATTCCAAGTTTCGCAGGGGGGTTAATCCTTCAAAGGCGATTGAAATTATGATGCTCTTTCTAAAAGCCCTGGGAGATAAATATGTGATGAATTATCAGGGGAAGGAGCAAGAGCTATTACAGAACTATGATCAGTTGATGGAAGAGTATAACGAGTATATGGAGATCTTAAAGTATGGAATGTATTCGTCTTTGAGAGATGAAACATAGGAGGGATTTGGGATGGGTGTTCTCTTAGAGGGAAAAGATCTCCGCAAGTCTTATCGCACCGGTGAAGTCGAAGTAGAAGTCCTAAAAGGGATTGACTTTCAGATCTTTCAAGGAGAATTCATTGTTGTCTTGGGTCAAAGTGGCTCGGGTAAAACAACCTTACTAAATATTATTGGAGGAATGACCAGGGCTTCAACCGGCGAGCTTTATTACAAAGGACAACCTCTTCATACCATTGACGAGCAGCAGCTTACCCTTTATCGCCGGAACGAGGTAGGCTTTGTCTTTCAAAACTACAATTTAATGCCTAATCTCACAAGCTACGAAAATGTCAAGTTGGCAGTGGAGATAGCGCAAAATCCACTCTCGGTATCTGACGTCCTCCGTGAAGTTGGTCTGGAAGCCTGGTCAGATCACTTTCCATCCCAACTCTCAGGAGGACAGCAACAACGGGTTGCTATCGCTCGGGCAATTGTTAAAAACCCCGAACTTCTCCTCTGTGATGAGCCGACGGGTGCCTTGGATATTCAAACGGGCATTCAGGTTCTAATTTCGTTACAGAAATTAAACCGTGAATCCCACAAAACAGTGATGATAATTACTCATAATGCTGAAATCGCTAAAATGGCAGACAGAGTCTTCTATTTAAAAGACGGCTTACTTGATTACGTGAAAGTCAATGAGCGACCACTTTCGCCGGAGGAAATATCATGGTAATGCTCAGAAGAAAGACTTGGCGAGATATTAAAGAGAATAAAGGAGTCTATCTGGCCTGTATCGTGGTTATTGCCATCGGCTTAATGATTTACACATCGATGTCAATTGTCGTAGAAAATATGGATAAGGCTCAACAAGCTTTTTATAGCGAAACACATTTTGCTGACGGATTCATTGATGTTACGGGGTATCCGGAAAACAAAGTAAATTCTCTCACGTTTATACCTGGAGTTGATCAAGCGGAAGGTCGGATTGTCAAAGACGTTCGCCTATTAGATCAACAGAAAGATTCTAATCGCTATTTGAGAATGGTCTCCGTTAATATGACCAACACCCCAAAAATCAACCAAATCCGTCTCTTGACAGGACACCTACCAAACGAGAACCAATCGGAAATATTAGTCGATCCTCAGTTTTTTGCGGCGAATCATTTGTCATTAGGCGATAGCATTAAAGTTATCTTAGAAGGGAAACAAGCTACCTTCTATGTGACAGGAACAGCTCAAAGTCCAGAATTTATTTACATTATGAGAACTGCTCAAGACCTTTATCCTTCGCCAGAAGATTTTGGGATTGCTTATGTCCCTTTAAGTTCGCTTAAGGCTCTGGTTAAAGAAAAGGGGCAGGTCAATGATCTGGTGGTCACGCTAAAGAGCGGAGTGAGTTTTGATTCAGTTAAAGATAGCCTGCAATCCGAGTTAAAACCTTATGGTCTACAAAGTATTGTCCCTCGTAAGGATCAAATGAGCAATGCCATCTTGACCAGCGAAATAACCAATATCAGAAGCATGACCAAAACTCTTCCCGTGGTCTTTTTAGGAGTCGCTGCTATTATTCTATACACGATGTTGAGACGGCTAATCGAACAGCAAAGGGTTGCCATCGGGACACTTAAGGCCTTTGGCTTTACTGATCGAGAGGTCATCAGGCATTATCTTACCTATCCCTTGCTCATTGGAACGATAGGGGGATTACTTGGAGGATTATCTGGGGTTGCCCTATCCTTCCCTCTAACCACAATGTATAAACAATACTTTGCTCTGCCGGGACTTCAAAGCGAATTTTCGTTCAAGTATCTGCTTATTGGTTTGGCGCTAGCACTTTTCTTCAGCTTGATTAGTGGCATCAGAGGGAGTCTAGACATTTTACGTCTAGAACCAGCTCAAGCGATGAGGCCTCCTGCTCCTGTTACAGCGAACAAGACTCGTTTGGAGAAAATCACCTGGTTTTGGAAACGACTAACTTCACAAGCCCAGATGGGAATTCGGGATGTTTTTCGTACTCCAACTCGAAGCATTTTTAATGTCCTGGGTATTGCTGTTGTTTTTAGCTTAATGACGGTATCTTGGTCAATGCAAAACATGACCAACTTATTAACGGTTGTTCAATTGGAACAGGTTCAAACCTATGACGTCAAACTATCTTTGACCCATCCTGCCGCGACTGGTGCCACAAAGCTTGCTCTTACCCATGAAGCAGGAGTTTCTAAAGTGGAACCCGTATTGGAAGCGCCTGCTACCTTGAAAAGTGGTTGGTTAAAGAAAGAAGTATCGCTAATGGGTCTCGCTAAAGATTCTACGCTCTATAATATTCTCGATAAAAACGGTCGACGCATCGAGGTGCCTGATCAAGGAATTTTGCTTTCCGAACATTTAGCAAAATCTTTAAATGTCCAAGCAGGAGATACTATTTATGTGGAAAGTCCCTGGCGGAAAGATCCACTGGGTCAAAAGGGTGAGAATTTGTTGGTCATAGGTGTCGTTCCCCAATATGTCGGACTTAATGCCTTTATGGAGGAAACAGAACTGCAGCGTTTTCTCCGGCAAGGAGAAATTAGCACATCGATGCTTGTGAAAATGGATCAGTCTGAAGTAGGGCAAATGAAAAGCAAGTATCGCAACGCAAGTAATGTCACCTCGATAGAATCCCTTAAAGATACAGGGGATAAAATTCGAAAAATGATGGATTCCTTCGGGTTTACCACTTGGTTGCTGGCCATTCTCGGCGGAATTACGGGCTTTGCCCTCATCTATAATTCTAGCATTATTTCTCTGTCTGAACGAAAACGTGAATTGGCTTCCCTGCGTGTTTTAGGTATGACTCCGCGAGAGGTATTGAGAGTAATCACCTCAGAACAATGGACGTTATATATATTTGGAATCCTTCTAGGTATCCCTTTGGCCTATGGGTTGGAAATTGGTATGGCTCAAGCCATGAGTAATGACCTGTACTCCCTTCCGGCAGAACTTCCGCCAGTAGCGTTACTTGGTGCAGCTGTTGGAACGGCCGTTTCCGTAATAGTAGCCCAAAGCTGGGCTTTCAAGAAGATAAAGTCGCTTCCGTTTGTCGAAATTCTCGCGACGAGAGACTAGGTAGGAGGATGAAAAGATGACAATTGAAAAGACAACCCTCAATCAAACGCCTAAAACGTTTAAATTACACAACTTCAATCTTCGGAACCCCAAGAAGAGAAAGTTCTTAATTGCAGGGGGGCTGGCTGTCCTCATTATTATTGCTGTAGCAGTATCGAAAGCAATGCCTTTGTCAGCCGGAGTATATACTCTTCAGCCTAAAGATTTTACAAAAGGCTTTACCGAGGAAGGGGAAGTTATCGCCGCTCAGGAGTGGCCCATCTTTAACCCAGTGGAAGGGAAACTGGAATCCCTCAAGGTTCAAAATGGAGATAAAGTCCAGAAGGGCCAAGTGCTCTTTGTGATGAGTACTAGCGACCTGAACTATCAGTTGGAATCCCTCAAGGCTCAATACCAAAGTTTAGAAGGTCAACGCTTGCAGAACCACAAAAACCCCAATGACGCGCAGGTCGCGCAACAGAACTTAATTATTGAACAAGCGGAGAAGGATGCTCAGACGGAGGAACTTAACCTGACTCGAATGAAAGCTTTGTATGAAGCGGGTTCGATTTCTGCTGTGCAATATGAAGAGGCTCAGACGGCGTCTGAGAAAGCAGAAAATTTCTTAGAGCAGCAAAAAGAAGGGTTGAAGCTGATTAACGAGCAATATCAGTCTTCTCAAGGTACAGAAATCTATTATATCAATCAAAAAAATGCTCTGCAGGCACAAATCGACCAACTGGAAGATAAGATCAGCAAAGCCACGGTCGTTGCCCTACAAGAGGGTTCCGTCAAAGATCTTTCTTTAAAAGAAGGAAATGTTATTCCACTTGGCCAGCAAATTATGACTATCTATGGAAACAAAGGCTATAAGTTAGAGAGCTTTGTCCTAGCTAGTGATGCCCTCGACATCAAAGTGGGGAGTCCAGTGCAAGTTATTCAAGCTACCAGTGTTGGCAATAAATCTTTAACGGGTAAAGTTGAAGCGGTTGATCCCTCAGCCGTTGAGAAGATTTCTCCACTCGGCCTTAAGGAAAACCGAGTGAAAGTAACGATTCTGCTCGATGATCGTTCTCCCGCTGTTGTCCTAGGGAGTAGTGTGGATGTGAAATTTACTACTTTGGAAGTTCCTAATAAACTTCTCATTCCTAAAACAGCCCTTTTCCCGTATCAACAAGGGGATGCTGTCTGGGTAATTCAGCAAGGTCAAGCTAAAATTCAGCCTGTGAAAAAGGGCCTGGAGAATGACAGCGACGTGATCATTGAGCAAGGCTTGTCAGCAGGAGATGTAATAATTTTAGACACTAATTTAACAAACCTGAAGGAAGGAAAGCGAGTTAAAGCGGTGATTTAGGTTATCTTTCATCAGTTGTCTAACCAAGAGTGATTTGCTAGACATTGCAATGCCTATATCCTCCTTCACTTGGACAGAATGTTTTAGCGTCCGAATGAGGGGGGATGTTATTTGAGCATGATCGTACGTAGTATACGATGTCGGGGAACGGCGCGTTACTTAAGTTCTTAAACTGTGCAGGATGCCTCCATCTCATATTTATAAAATTACTCAGAAGCGGAAAAGATAGGACAGAAAATCGATTTACTTTTCTCATTTTTGGTAAGAAGAGAAAGGAGCAAGAAAAGCTATTAGCAAGGTCTAATATCTTTGGGTTTAATTTCGAACATTTTCAGCAAGAAATATATTAATGTTCGGTTTTTCTATTGACCTTCATTGATCCTTCTTGTAAAATGAACTTAACAAATTCATAGGGAGTTCATATAACCGCGGAGATATGGTCCGCAAGTTTCTACCAGGCTACCGTAAATGGCCTGACTATGAGCGAAAGTGTACCTAGGGCAAGTGAATTGTCCGAGTGGTACAGGTTTGATTGAGAAAAATCAAACTACACCGAAGGGATAAAAGCCCAGGCGGGTAGGTTTCACTCTTATTAAAGGGGGAAATTTGCCCTTCCTGGGCTTTTTTATAAATATGACTTGGTCTAGTCAGGCTTCAGGTTACTTAGAAGTTGGCAAAGCAAATAGAAACAGAAGGGCGGAAATAATATGAGCCAGATTGGGGTCATTATGGGAAGTGACTCAGACTACAAAATTATGGAAGACGCTATGAAAGTTCTCCGTCAATTTGAACTTGAATTTGAAGTTAAAATTTCTTCTGCCCACAGAACATTGGATAGAACTGTAGATTGGGTAAGAGCTTTTGAAGCTCAAGGCGGGAAACTTATCATTGCGGCGGCAGGGTTAGCTGCCCATTTGCCGGGAGTTGTAGCAGGAGCTACCATTTTACCAGTGATTGGTGTTCCGTTGAGTAGTGGTGCCATGGAAGGCATCGATGCTCTTTACTCCATCGTGCAAATGCCCCCTGGAATTCCAGTTGCGACCGTAGGCATAGGTTCGGCACGCAACGCGGCTTTGCTTGCTGTGCAGATCCTAGCCATTCAAGATGAAGCCCTTAGTGTAAAAGTAAAAAACTATCGAAATCAGATGTTAAAGGATATCGAAGCGAAAGATGAAGCATTGCAATTAAAGTTAAGCGAAGGAATTCAAGGAGCAGTAAAAGGAAACTAATAATATTTAGGTAAGGGGACTACGTATGATTGAACGGTACACGCTTCCTGAAATGGGAGGAATATGGACAGACGAGCATCGCCTCACTCTCTGGTTGAAGATTGAAATCGCAGCGTGCGAAGGGTGGGCCAAACTAGGAAAGGTTCCGAATGAGGCGGTTGAGGTCATTCGAGAAAAGGCATCTTTTTCCTGGGAAAGGGTACAAGCCCTTGAAGAAGTGACCCAACATGATGTGCTGGCTTTCTTGACCAATGTTGCAGAAAATGTGGGAGATGAAGCAAAATACATTCATCTAGGCCTTACTTCTTCAGATATACTTGATACCGCGTTGTCATTGCAATTGGTAGAAGCATCGGATATTTTGCTGACTAAGATGGAAGCTTTGGAAGCTGTCCTGCACCAAAGGGCGTTGGAACATCGCGACACCATCATGATGGGTCGAACGCATGGGATTCACGCTGAACCGATCACCTTTGGATTGAAGTTGGCTTTGTGGTACGATGAAATTAGACGTCAAAAGAGGCGTTTAGCGTTTGCTCGTGAAGAGATACGGGTTGGGAAAATTTCAGGCGCTGTGGGGACGTTTGCCAATGTAGATCCTCAAGTTGAAGCCCATGTTTGCCAAGCTCTTAACTTAGAGCCCGCTCTGATATCGACCCAAATACTCCAACGTGATCGACATGCCTGTTATATGACGACTCTTGCGGGTATCGCTAGTTCACTCGATAAAATGGCAACCGAGATCCGCAACTTACAGCGAACCGATGTTCATGAAGTGGAAGAAGCCTTTGGCAAAGGGCAGAAAGGATCCTCGGCCATGCCGCACAAAAAAAATCCTATCACACCGGAACGTATTTGCGGGATGGCCCGAGTGCTTCGTTCGAATGCCCAAGTTGCTTTGGAAAATGTGGCCTTATGGCATGAACGAGATATCTCCCATTCTTCTGCCGAACGCATGATTTTGCCAGACAGCACCATTGCCTTGGACTATATGCTTTATAAGATGACCCAGCTTATCGATCGTTTGCAGGTTTTCCCGGAACAAATGCAAGTAAACATTGATAAAGGGTATGGGTTGATATTTTCTCAACGGGTGATGTTGGCTTTAGTAGAAAAGGGTGTCAGCAGAGAAAATGCGTACGCTTTAGTTCAACGCAATGCCATGGAAGCCTGGAATACGAAAGAACAATTTCAAAGCTTGATCAATCGGGACGTCGACGTTCGAGAATACTTAGATGAGACAGAAATTGCTGCCTTGTTTGATTATAAGTATCACACTAAACATGTAATAGATATCTTCCAGCGCTTAGGACTTAATTAGATGAAAAATATTAACCCAGATATCTCGGAAGAATGACCAGGAAAGACTAGCCAGAGGAAGTTTCTTAGCTTAGAGAGCACGGATTCTAAGAAACTTCCTCCCACTGACGACTATTGAAAGGGGATTAAGATTATGGAAAAGTTAGAATTACGCTATGAAGGAAAAGCAAAGAGAGTTTATGCGACAGATCAAAGTGAGTATTTTTGGGTCGCTTACAAAGATGATGCAACTGCTTTCAACGGTGAGAAAAAAGGACAAATCGTCGATAAAGGTGAGGTCAACAACCAGCTATCGGCACTCTTCTTTGAAGAAATAGAAAAAGCAGGCATTCCGACTCATTTTGTGAAGCTTTTAGGAGATCGAGATATGCTTGTGCGCAGCTTAGACATGATTCCCCTCGAAGTTGTTGTACGCAATATTGTAGCTGGAAGTTTAGCAAAGCGCCTTGGAGTGGAAGAGGGCTATGTTCTCTCGCAACCAGTCGTGGAATTATATTATAAAGATGATGACTTGGGAGATCCGATGGTTAATGAATCTCATGTTGCCGCAATGGGCTGGGCAAGTGAGGCAAATACTAAAGAGGTTCAAGCCTTAGGCCTTAAAATAAACGACATCTTGCGAACCATATTAGTTAAAGCGGGAATCGACTTGATTGATTTTAAATTAGAGTTTGGGGTTGCGGATGGAAAAGTCTACCTAGGCGATGAAATCTCACCAGATACTTGTCGTTATTGGGATATGGAAACACGGGAGAAGCTGGACAAGGATCGCTTCCGACGGGACTTGGGACAAGTTGAAGAGGCGTATCAAGAAGTTTTTCGGCGAGTAAAAAAAGCTCTTGCTTAGGATGGGATAGGGGGGCCGAACGTGTTCGAATTTGGAGAGGACAAGCCAAAAGAGGAATGTGGCGTCTTTGGGATTTATGCTCCCAATCAGGAGGTAGCCCGTTTAACTTATTACGGGCTTTATGCCTTACAGCACCGCGGGCAGGAAAGCGCGGGAATCGCGGTTTCCGATGGGCATAATATTGATTTGCATAAAGGAATGGGTTTGGTATCGGAAGTATTTTCTGACCGTGTTGTAGAAGGCTTGAAGGGTAAAATGGCGATCGGGCATGTTCGTTATTCTACCACAGGGTCAAGTCTGCTCGCGAATGCCCAGCCCTTGGTAGTACACTACCAAAAAGGGATGATGGCTTTGGCGCATAACGGTAATTTAACCAATGCTGCAGATTTGCGAGAAGAACTTGGCAAAAACGGAGCGGTATTCCAAACGACAATTGACAGCGAAGTAATTATAAACCTTATTACTCGCTATCGCCGGGAGTCCTTAGAAGATGCGCTGGTCAAGACCATGTTGGATCTTCGTGGGGCATATGCCCTAGTGATCTTGGCGGAGGACAAACTCTTTGGGCTGAGAGATCCTCATGGTGTCCGTCCCTTATGCATTGGGAGGATGGGGGATAGGTATTGTCTGGCCTCAGAAAGTTGTGCCCTTGATACCATCGGTGCGGAGTTTATTAGAGATGTGGAACCTGGTGAAATTGTCGTGATTGACGAAGAAGGGTTGCATACCTATATGGGGCTCGCTAAAACTGAACGCGCTTCTTGTGCCTTTGAATATATCTATTTTGCTCGGCCGGACAGCACGATGGATCAGTTGAACGTATCCGAAAGTCGGCGCAGGATGGGTATTGAACTGGCCCGGGAGTGCCCGATTGAGGCGGATCTTGTGATCGCAGTTCCAGACTCAGGGACTGCTTCGGCCCTTGGGTATGCTACGGCACTGGGCCTTCCTTTTGGAGAGGGACTTATTAAAAACCGTTATGTCGGCCGAACGTTCATTCAACCTACTCAGGCAATGAGAGAAGTGGGTGTTCGTCTTAAACTCAATGCTAATGCGAGTGTCTTGAAAGATAAACGTGTAGTTATGATTGATGATTCAATCGTTCGAGGGACCACCAGTTCTAAACTAGTGGAAATGGTTAAAAAAGCAGGTGCCAAAGAAGTTCACTTTTTGATTAGCTCCCCTCCGGTTGCTTTTCCGTGCTATTACGGAATTGACACAGCAGAGCGGGAAAAACTTATCGCCAATCAATTAGATATAGAGGGAATTCGGAAGTTCTCTGGAGCCGACTCGTTGCACTATATCTCGGAGGAAGGCTTACTTCGGGCCTTAGGCACGGATGCTGTTTGTTTAGCTTGTTTTAACGGAACGTATCCGATTGCAGTTTCAACCTTGAACCAGGGTAAAAATAATTTTGAAACTCGAAATTGTTGCGGCTAGGGCCGTCGACTCGAGGAGTAGCAGAAAAAATAAGGAGGAATGAACGTTGGGATACTCTTACCGAGACGCGGGCGTCGACATTCAGGCCGGGAATGATGTAGTGGAACGCATTAAACCTGCGGTTGCTAGGACGTTTCGTCCGGAAGTCATCGGCGGACTAGGAGGGTTTGGCGGACTTTTTAAACTGGATCTCGATAAGTATCCGGACCCGGTTCTTGTTTCCGGAACGGATGGCGTGGGAACCAAGCTACGTCTCGCTTTTCAGATGAATAAGCATGATAGCATTGGGCAAGATGCCGTGGCGATGTGTGTCAATGATATTTTAGTTCAAGGCGCAGAACCTTTGTTTTTTCTCGATTATCTGGCCGTTGGAAAGGTTGAGCCAAATCGACTCGCTGAGGTCGTAGGTGGGGTTGCCGGTGGGTGTGAAATGGCTGGCTGTGCGTTGATCGGGGGAGAAACAGCAGAGATGCCGGGTTTTTATGCCGAGGATGAATATGATATCGCCGGGTTTTCAGTGGGCGTTGTAAATCGGAATCAGCTAATTGATGGGTCAAAAATTCAAGCAGGGGATGTACTGATTGGCTTGCCTTCCACCGGACTCCATAGCAATGGCTACTCCTTAGCCCGGAAAGTATTTGAACCATATTCTTTGGATCAGGTATTTCCCGAGTTAGGTGAGCCACTTGGGGAGGCACTTCTTCGTCCGACGCGGATTTATGTTAAGTCAATTTTACCACTTCTTCCGGGAGGAGAAATCTTAGGAATGGCTCATATAACGGGGGGAGGATTAACGGATAACGTTCCCCGGGTTTTGCCACCAGGTCTGGGAGTTCGGATCGATACATTGACTTGGGAATGTCCCCCGATTTTCTCATTGCTGCAACGTCTTGGAGATGTAGCTTGGCCAGAGATGTATCGGACCTTCAACATGGGCGTTGGGTTTGTCATCATTGTCCGTCCTGAACATGAAGCTTCTGTGCGTTTGAGGCTCAATGAGTTGGGAGAAAAAAACTTTGTGATGGGGAGTGTTGTTCCCGGAGAAGGTGTATCTTATTGAGAACTGCGATATTAGCTTCAGGTCGGGGGAGTAATCTTGAAGCTTTAATTAAGGCCAGCGAAAGTGGCAGTCTCCCTATTGAAATCGTGGCTGTAGGGTCAGATCAATTGGGGGCCGCGGCGCTGGAGCGCGCCAAAGAGGTTGGAATTTCAACTCGTGTTTTTCCGGTTGGAGATTACCCGCATCGTCAAGCACAAGAGGAAGATCTTCTGATCTGGATGCGGGAAAATCAAGTGGAACTTTTACTCCTGGCGGGGTATATGAGGGTGTTAGGTCCGAAGTTTCTTCGCCAGGCCAATTTCCCGGTTATGAATATCCATCCTTCGTTACTTCCAGCTTTTCCAGGGCTCCACGCCCAGCGTCAAGCTCTGGAATATGGGGTTAAGGTGAGTGGGTGTACGGTACATTTTGTTGATGAAGGTTTAGATAGTGGGCCTATTATTTTACAAGAAGCGGTGTCGGTGTTGCCGGGGGATACGGAAGAGAGTTTAGCGCAGAGAATTTTAGAGGTAGAACATCGGCTGTATCCCGAGGCCGTTCGCAGGTTCGTCTCAGGAAAGGTGGAGCGAACCGGGCGCCGGGTTCAGATTTTGCAGCAGGAGGGGTTAGAATGAAGCGAAGAGCTATGATCAGTGTTTCGGACAAGACGGGGATTATCGATTTTGCACGTGGTCTTGTGGAGTTAGGTTTTGAATTAATTTCCACTGGGGGGACATTTAAAGCCCTGGACGAGGCTAATGTTTCGGTTAAGTATGTTAGTGAAGTCACCGGATTTCCAGAAGTTTTGGATGGCCGAGTGAAGACACTTCATCCTTTAATTCATGGCGGTATTTTAGCGATGGATTGTGAGGAACATCGGGAGCAAATGGAGCGAAACGGAATTAACTTTATTGATTTGGTTGTAGTCAATCTTTATCCGTTTCGGGAGACGATCGCCAAGCCTGGAGTGAGCTTTGAAGAGGCGATTGAAAATATCGACGTTGGTGGTCCGACGATGGTTCGCGCTGCAGCCAAAAATCACGGGCGCGTTGTTGTCCTGGTCAATCCAGAATCCTATGGGGAAGTTTTGAGTGTTCTGCGCGAAGCAGGAACTGTTTCAGCGGGGATGCGCAAGCGTTTGGCAGCGGAGGCCTTTGCCCACACAGCGGAGTATGACCGCCTTATTGCTGGTTATCTGGAACGACAGGTTGAATCTACCAGCAGTTTTCCGACGACACTTCGTTTAACGGCTCAAAAAGTTCAAGAGTTGCGTTATGGAGAGAATCCGCAGCAAAAAGCAGCGTTTTACATAAATGCGGAAGCAGAGGAAGGAACTCTAGCCAATGGAAAACAGCTGCAAGGGAAAGAACTTTCCTACAATAATTGGGCGGACATGGATGCTGCTTGGAAGATTGCGCGTGAGTTTGAATCCTGTGCGGCGACGATCATCAAGCACTCGAATCCTTGTGGAGTCGCTATGGGTACGACGCCCTTGGATGCTTATGAAATTGCCTTCGCGGCCGACCCCATTTCCGCTTTCGGTGGGATAATCGCCTTTAACCGGGTGGTAGATGGGCCCTGCGCAGATGCTATTAAAGAGTGTTTCTATGAAGTAATTATTGCACCGGAGTTCAGTCCTGAAGCTCGCGAAATCCTTAGCGCGAAAGCAAATCTCCGGCTCTTTGTGGTTGGAAGAGGAGATGCTAGTAAAACGAATCACGGCTGGATGATGAAAAGCGTCGATGGGGGATATCTTGTCCAGGAGGTTGATCGAGGCACAACGCCTGTCAGCGAATGGGATGTTGTGACAGACCTTAAGCCGACTGAAGAGGATCTATCAGCACTTGATTTTGCTTGGCGAGTTGTTAAACATGTAAAGTCAAACGCTATTGTAGTTACAAATCAAAAACAAACTCTGGGTGTTGGAGCTGGTCAGATGAATCGGGTAGGATCCGTCAATATTGCCCTTGAACAAGCTGGGGATAACGTTAAAGGAGCTTATTTGGCCTCCGATGCTTTCTTTCCTTTCCCTGACTCTATTGAAGCAGCAGCCAAGGCAGGAATCCGAGCAATTATCCAGCCTGGTGGATCTCTCAAAGATGCTGCGGTCATTGAGGCTGCTAATCGTTTGAACATAATTATGGTCTTTACGCATCGACGTCATTTTCAGCATTAAATATTATGAGCGTCTTTTATAATTAGGGAGACGAGGTGAAAGAGTGAAAAAGCTTCGTGTGTTAATCGTAGGCAACGGAGGACGAGAACATGCTTTGGCCTGGAAAATTGCCCAAAGCACCGAACTAGAGCGTCTGTTTGTTGCGCCGGGTAATGCAGGGACCGTATTGTGGAATGTTCCTATTTCGTCTAACGATATTCCTGCCTTAGTGGAATTTGCGCTCCAAGAGAAGATCGATTTAACCTTGGTTGGACCAGAAGATCCTTTGAGTTTAGGGATTGTAGATGCCTTTCAAGCAGCCGATCTACGAATTTTTGGACCGACTCAAGCGGCGGCTCAGTTAGAGGGAAGTAAATCCTTTGCTAAAACCATAATGGAAAGTGCCAAAATCCCAACGGCGGAATGGGAAATTTTTGATGATTCTGATCAAGCGAAGGCTTATGTCAGGACCATCGGGGCCCCCTGCGTTTTAAAGGCGGACGGGTTGGCTGCGGGTAAAGGTGTCATTGTAGCAATGGACTTGGAAACGGCTCTGCAGGCTGTCGATGAAATAATGGACGGCGGATTTGGTTCAGCTGGCAAAAAGTTGGTTATTGAAGAATTCTTGGAGGGGCAAGAAGTGAGCTTGCTTTGTTTTTCAGACGGAGTAACTGCGTGCCCTATGGTTCCGGTTCAAGACCACAAGAGGGCTTTAGAGGGCGACCTGGGGCTTAATACTGGGGGAATGGGGACGTATAGCCCACCTCCTATTTGGACAGCTGAACTTGAAGCAAGCGTTATGAAAGACTTCGTTTCGCCGACCTTACAGGTTATGAGAGAAAGAGGGACCCCATTTCAAGGTGTGTTATTCTTGGGTCTGATGCTCACGCAACGAGGCCCCAAAATTCTGGAATACAATGTCCGGTTTGGTGATCCAGAAACCCAAGTGGTAATGAAACGACTTAAATCTGATCTCTTGCCGATCCTTTGGGCATGTACTGAAGGCCGTTTGTCTGAGGCCCGGCTGGAATGGAAAGAAGAGGTCGCGGTTTGTGTTGTGATGGCTGCGCCGGGTTATCCATTGGCTTACGAAAAAGGGGTTCCAATCCATTTGCCTGAGCTAAGTGGTCAGGATTCGGTTATATTTCATGCCGGAACGGGAATCAGTGAGGGACAGCTGTTGAGTACCGGTGGCCGGGTGTTAGGGATCACAGCTGAAGGAAAAACGCTGCAACAGGCCCGGGAAAAAGCGTATGAACTGGTGGAGAAAATCGATTTCCCGAAGGCTCATTTTCGAAGAGATATTGGTGTTAAAGGGCTCTAGTCCTCTGGAATAGGGGAGCTTAGATATAGAGATTCTCGCCGGACACTTTTTAAATTTTAAAAAAAGACATCCCATTAATTCATAGAATTTCTGGGATGTCTTTTTTTTACTTATCAAAAAATATAACTTCGTTACATACTTTCTGTAGTAATGCAACTAAGGCGGTCGCCTGCGCTAAGGCTGCAAGAAGGCTAATACGTGCGAAGACAGTGTCTTCGTGGGTGCCAGCCGATTTTCTTTACATTCGAACCAAACGCTTTTAGCTGGGAATCTTCTAGCTAACTACTATCTTCTTGGGCACATGTGCCTTTATTCTATTATCAAAGCCAGAGGACATTGGCCATCATCACCCTTCCCTTCTTTACTCCAGTTTAGTGGAAAAAGTCTCCCTTTGTGACCGCTGAGATTTTTCCTTCATATGATATAGGTAGGGTGCCCTATCTAAGGGGGGATGAAAATGTTTAATTATCGAAAGCGTTTATTTTATCCGGTTCATGTTGAACGTCAAGATCCGATCTTTGCAAAGGTGTTACTCGAACATTATGCAGGAAAAGATAGTGAATTATCATCGAGCATTCAGTACTTAAGCCATCGCTCCAATATGTCAAACCGGTATGTTAGAGAACTGCTAGGGTTAATTGCTGCAGAGGAATTAGGGCATATGGAGATAATTTCTGTAGCAATCAACAAATTAGGGGGGCAATCGCTTACCTGTACAAATTCTGAAGGGGTTCCATGGACCATAGATAATATTGACCCAAGCGTTGATGCCATCGACATGCTGCAAGTGGATGTGCAGGCAGAAGCACGGACTAGTCATCTTTATCATCAGCATTTAGAGAAGACAAGTGACCCAAACATGAAGCGGATGATCAATTTTCTAATTGGCAGGGAAGAGGTTCATAAACGTTTGCTGCAAAAAGCACTGACGTTAATCCGTGAAACTGGTTCGTCGGAGGAATTCAATGCATTAATTTACGACTACAAGATGAGTCTGCAGATTTTAGAATAAGGTAATCACAGAAAAGCTATCATATATGTGTTAAAAGAACGTTCCAGAAAGTATATAACTGTCAGCAATGCTTTCTGTATTGACAAAAAAGTCGGCCATACGGTAGATCTTTCGGAAATTAAAAGTGTGCAATTAAAAGCTGACCTTCCGGTGATTCAATCAAAGATTAATGGTCTTGGTTTAGGTTCTATTCAGAAAGGAAAGTTCTCTTCAGATATTGGTAATGTGACTTTATATATCGACACTTCTAAACCACCATTTATTTATATAAAGACTACATCTGAACTAATTATTCTAAATGATCAATCCGAATCAAAGACGGAAGCACTATTTGATGAGTTGAATTCAGATATTAAGAAATAGAATTATAAAACCAAATAAAAAAGAAGATTACCCATTAGATTCTAGGGGGCAACTTCCTGTCGACCTCTAGATATAGGGGCGCGACTTGTATCATTTTTGAAAGTAGTAATGATACCGGCGATATATCGATGGATAGACTGCAGTACAGTCTAATGCTGGCAAAATGGTCAAAGCTTTACAAGTGTGAGATAGCTTCCAGTGTTGTCCAAGTAGCACTGGCAAATGCTTTGTAATTGGTAAAGGCTGCTTGAAAATCCCTTTCACTTATCGTTGCAGTGGCATCGTATACAACAGCTATTTCAAACCATTTTCGATTAAATGCCTCATATGTGATCCTGCTTCCTTGAGACGACATATCGGTTCAATATAGCCTAATTGGAATGAGCGGCCTGTTCAATCGTATACGTGTACGATTGAACAGGCCGCTCATTCCATTCCACAGACGACTCAGGAAGTCCTTCCATACTGCTCGACAATGAAATCCATAAAGTACCGGCTGGCAATGGGCAATACCTTCTTGTTTTTAAAGGCCAGGGAAATGGTACGGACAATCGGTGGGGACAGCTCTAAGGTTGCGATATGATAAGGGGATCTGCTGATGATTAATTTCGGCAGAATAGAAATTCCCAAGCCGCTTTCAATCATCGACATAATCGTATAGTCGTCATGAACACGGTATTGAATGTTGGGGTGCAGATTTTCCCGTTTAAAAAACTCTAAGGGCACGCTTAATTGTCCTTCATCCAAGAGGATAAAGGATTCATTGACTAGGTCCTGGAGTAAAATTTTCTTTTTGTGCGTTAAGGGGTGGTTTGTAGGCACAACCACCAGCATTTCGTCCTGTTGGAGGGGGATTGTCTTGAGTTCGGATACAGCTTGGGCGTCTGGATTGACAAAGCCGAAATCCACGCTTCCTTCCTTAATCAACTGGGCAATGCTGGTGTACTCGCCCTGGTGAAGTTCAAAGCATACCGAAGGGTACCTGGTTTTAAAATCCCTAATTAAATCAGGCAGCCAATTACTGGAAACACTGGAAAAGGTGCCGATGCGAATAATCCCTTTTTGCAGTCCTTGCATTTCCCGGCGTTTTTCCTCAAGCTCCCGGTGGGAATTATGGATTGCTTTGATGTAGGGCAGGAATTCCTCGGCATCAGGCGTCAGGGTGATCCCTTTGCGTGAACGCAAAAAAAGCATGGTGGAGAGTTCCTCCTCCAGGGCGCGGATCATCTGGCTGATGGCGGATTGGGTGTAGCCGAGTTCCTCAGAGGCTTTGGTAAAACTTCCTGTTTCGATTATTTTCATAAAGGCTTTATAGCGGTTCATTGATTACCTCATTTACATTAGAAAATCTTATATATTCATTATAAAAATTCGTTTTACTTATGTCAAGAGGGGGGAGTATGATGAAAACAAATAAGATGACTGATTCGAGGTAAGTTTCATGAGCAACAACAATCTCTCCTGGAAAAACGGGATCAAAGACGGTATACTTATCGCGCTCGGCTACTTCGCGGTTTCTTTTACCTTTGGCATTATGGCGAAGAAGGCCGGGATGACTCCCTTTCAGGCTGTGTTCATGTCCGCAGCCAACCTGGCATCAGCAGGACAATTCGGAGCACTGGCTTTAATCGGGACTTCCGCGACTTATCTGGAAATGGCGCTGATCCAACTGGTCATTAATTTACGATACTGTCTGATGTCCTGTTCACTATCGCAAAAATTTGAGGCAGGATCAGGCTTTCCCCATCGCTTATTGGTTGCCTTCGGCGTTACGGATGAAATATTTGGGGTATCCGTTTGCAAAAAAGGTAAACTGAACCCTTTCTACAATTACGGTTTGATGAGCGTCAGTATACCGGGCTGGATGCTGGGTACATTTTGCGGAGTTGTTTCAGGGGGGATTTTACCCGCAAGAATTATCAGCGCCTTAAGTGTTGCCCTGTACGGGATGTTTATCGCGGTGATTGTTCCGCCGGCAAAGGGAAACAAGCTGCTGGCGGGAATCATTTTGTTCTCTATGCTGTTGAGTTTGTTATTTGCCCAACTACCCATCCTCAGTCAAATTTCGCAAGGATTCAAAATCATTATTTTAACGGTATTGATAGCAGGAATCGCAGCACTCCTGTTTCCGGTGAAGGAGGTTGCCGATGAAGGGTAATATCTATCTCTATATTCTGGTCATGGCGGGCGTTACTTATTTGATCAGACTCATTCCTTTGATTTTCATGCGTAAAGAAATTAAGAATGTTTATCTCAAATCTTTTCTATACTATGTACCCTATGTCACCCTGGCGGTGATGACATTTCCCGCGATCTTAAGCGCGACGGCAAGCCTATGGTCCGCCCTGGCAGGATTCAGCGCAGCCTTAATCCTGGCTTATCGCGGCGGCAGTCTGTTCAAGGTTTCAACACTGGCCTGTCTTTCGGTCTTTATTTTTGAGTTGATGGTTTAAACCTGTCTATTGCTTCCAGTACGGATTACAACAGCAATCCTGTCTTTGTATGTTTCTGTATTGACAAAAAAGTCGGCCATGAAGGTCGACTTTAGTATTTTATAACCCAATCTGTAACGATGAGCCCTTTAATAAAGCCAAACCCTTGAGCATCAATAGTAACTTCCGATTTGCTAATAAGATTACGATCATAATACACCGTAATTCCGTCGACTTCGAAGGCATAAAAATTTTCAGGCTTGAGAGGGCGTCCTTTGCGTACGGCAGGAGGCGTGGAAAGCGGGACACAGCAATCCGTAACTACAAAGCGTTCAATGTATAGTTCGATTTTTTTAGCTTTTTGAAGGAGTTCTAAAGCTTTCTGGGTAATGTTAATTTTCATCTTCGTGCTCGTTGTATGGTTAAGATCCATGCAGATTCATGATCCTCCTCATCGTTCAACTTTATCTCATTCTAACATCTTTGGATTCGGTTGCAAGTCATTGGGGGTAATCAATTAGATAATGTTAACTTCAATCCGAAAATCAATAAGCAAATAAGAGAAGAAATAAAACTCGGAAATGTCGAAATATAAAGAGAAAAGAAGGAATATTTGCCTTAATATCGAATATAAGCGAATGTATAATTTTTGGTTAAAGCGATTTAGTAGGAGGAAAAGTAATGAGTCAATATCACGAGGCAAATGGAAAAAATGTTGGTGATAACTTGGATATAAGTACAGTGAAGCTCAAGGATGTTATAGACATTGATTTTTTGCAGCGATTCCAAGATGATTTTGCTAAAGGGGTTGGTTTGGCAAGTGTAACGGTTGACCCTGACGGTACCCCTATTACAAATCCAAGTAGTTACACTCGATTTTGTATGGATTATACCCATTCTACTGAATGCGGTGACAAACGGTGTGCTGAATCACATCGCAAAGGTGGAGAAGAAGCCGCCCGGACAGGTAAACCAGTAATCTATGAATGTCATGCAGGACTGATAGACTTTGCTGCACCGATTATGCTGGAAGGGCGGCAGATTGGTACTATTTTAGGAGGACAAGTATTAACGGATGTTCCTAACGATAAAAAGTACCGTAAGATTGCCAACGAAATCGGTGTGGATGAGGAAGGATATGTCGAGGCAGTCCAAGAAGTTCGAAAATTGTCGCGCGAGAGCATTGAAGCTGCGGCTAACGTATTGTTTATTGTTGCTAATAATATGTCGAGCACTGCTTATCAACAGTTAAAGCTTAAATCAGTAACAACGATACTTGACGATGGATTGGGACAAATTTCTGCAACGATGGAACAATTGGCGGCTTCTGCAAGTGATATAAGTAATAATCAGGCGAATTTGAATCATGAGATAAAAAATGTTAATGCGATAACCGGCAAAATTGATGAGGTAATGGATTTTATTAAGGAAATTGCAGATGAAACCCGCTTATTAGGTTTAAATGCAGCAATCGAAGCAGCACGAGCGGGTGAGGCTGGACTAGGATTTGGTGTTGTAGCCCAAGAAATCAGGAAACTTTCGGCCGATTCGAAAGAAACAGTTGGTAAAATCAAAGATTTAACCACAATCATTAAGGATTCGGTACACAAAACAGTAACCATGGGAAATGAAACAACGTCTACTATTGAGCAGCAAACAGCTGCCATTGAACAAGTGACAGTAAGCGTCATGGAAATTGCAAGTCTTACAGAACAATTAAATGATCTTACGAATGCCTAGAAAGTGGGGATTTTATAGAGGGGAGGCGATCATTGATGAGTGTCCAATTAGTTGTATTTGAATTAGATAATAAAGAATATGGTATTGATGTTTTAGCTGTTAACGGTATTTTGCGGGCAAGAAAATATAAAGTGCAGAATTTGCCTGGTACAGATAAATCGATAGAAGGCATGATAAATTTGCGTGGGAATGTGAATTATATTTTCAATCTACGGATTAAGTTTGATTTAATAAACAAGGAAATTTCCAACGAAAGCAAATTTATTATGTTAAATGTCAATAAATCAGCTACAGGTTGTCTTGTGGATGAGGTTACAGATATAGTTAAGTTGAAAGATGAAGAGGTGCAGTCAGTGCCAAGTTTTCTCAGTGTCGGTAATGAAAATTACATCACTGGTATTGGAAAACTTGAAGACCGGATGATTATTATCCTTGATCCCCAAAAAATGTTTGCTCAAGAATATGCTAATCTTCAGGATGTTGCCGTTAATAATTAATAAGTCCGCAGAGTAACGACCGAAACCTCACTCGTATAACGGGTGGGGTTTCGGTGTCTTTGCGATTTGTTATAATGGTTGTAATATGAGCGGTAAAAGAAAGGATGAATTCAATGCTGAAAGATTGTAAAAATGGGGAACGATTTGAGGGGACTCTTCTAGTTACCGAATGGAAAGAGGTCCCCTTTCGACAAAAGCCGGGAGCATACCTCTCATTGATTTGCCAGGATCGTTCTGGGACGATTCAAGGGAAAATGTGGGATTATAAACCACAAGTTCTTATGTGGTTAAAAGAACAGGATATCTTCAACGTCAAAGGAGTTGCTTCAGAGTACCGTGGCGCCCTGGATCTGACCATTGAGAGCATCCGAATGATTCCCAAGGAAGACGTAGATTTAGGTGCTCTTTTGCCGAGTTCGCTCGTCACAGCTGAAGAGTTAGAAAATCGTCTAAAGCTTATCTTGGCTAAGATAAGCCATCCTAAGCTTAAAAACCTGTTAGAACAGTTCCTAACCCATCCGGAATGGGGAACGGCCTATCGGCAAGCTCCTGCTGCTATGAAAATTCATCAGGCCTATCTTCGTGGTCTTTGGGAGCACAGTGTTAGAGTAGCTGAGATCGTGGATGGGATTGCGGGGCATTACCCAGCAATTAATCGCGATTTAGCCTTGACTGGGGCCCTTTTGCATGACATGGGAAAAATTGGGGAGTACACATACGATAGAGGGATTAAGGTTACAACGGAAGGGCGCCTTCTGGGCCACATTATCATAGGCATCGAAATTTTAACGGAAGGGATCGCGCAAATCCCTGATTTCCCACGTGAATTACGATCTAAGTTGGTGCATATTATTACCAGCCATCATGGAAAATACGAATGGCAGTCTCCTAAACGACCGAAGCTAATGGAAGCGTTGGTGATTCACTATGCGGATGTTATGGATGCTGATCTTTTCCAGTTTGAGCAAGCAAAAGAGAATCATCCGAATGATGAATGGTCCCCGTATATTCCAAGTATGGAACGCTGTATTTACTTAAAGTAGGAGTCACTACCGTGTTCACACACTCTGCATTGCTATTTACTTGACGATGTTGAGCATCAACATTCAGCCATTAATTTATACTCCCAAAAGCGATTGGCTATGAGGCGTAGGCAAAAGGGGTGTTTTGCCCAGATGTCGGGGTTATCAAGAGATAGCATGAGAGCATAAGCTTGACGGCAAGTAGCTATTAGGGGGTAAGCCTTGGCAATATGAGCCAGAACCGATAGGATGGCTTCACGCCTTTCAGGGTGAAATAAGTTTTGGATATAGCGGCGACTGTGAGGAGTCAGGCGAAAACGTGTCAAATCAAAAGCCAGGGGGTTTATCTCATCCAGCGAAAAGCACACTACCCCTAATTCTGGAAGGTCAGCTATGACGTCGGATGTTTGTAAAAATTGCATGAGGTGTTCTTGAATCTCAAACGGCGGAAATGAGAAGATGCCCGGCGTTGAGGATAATATTCGAATGCGCAGCAGGTTGGCCTGAATCATCTTTTCGTTTTTCATAAAGCGAGGGGAGCGCTGAGTCATGTACTGAATCAGCGTTGCTAAAACCACGTTTCCTTCGCAGGCTTGCTGTTCCCAATACGGCAATAGGCCCAAAATATCGTCTGCAAGGGGTGGACAGGGTTGATCAAAGAGTTGGTATTCAATTATCGTACTCAAGGATTCACGAGTTGGGTTCGCAAGTAAGATGCGCCTCAGTTCGGGATGGAATGCTAGTGAAGTTGATTTTTTATTATCTGTGCGATTCATCGAAGGCGCCTCCTCCGCAGATTAAATAGTAAAGCATATTGAGTTGTAGTTTATGTTATTTGCTGCGTTCTATCCTTAAGAATGCCCTCTTTCGATAATAAATAAAAAAGAAAGGACAGCTTTATCGGCTGTCCTAGGGAGCGGTTTCTATAGTTTAAACTTGTTTTATGCACTTTGCTGATCGCTCTTTGGCGGAATCTTGAGAAGTAGATCTTCTTTTGTTTTAGGCAAAGGAGTAGATGGAGGCAACCAGCCCTTTTTCACCAACTCGCTATGCATTTCAATCAGCCAAGGAAGTGCCAAATCAGCACGTTGAATAAGGTCTGATTGCAGGAAAAGTTCGCTCGGTTCTCCATGGCCGATGATCTCGCCACTGCACATAATAGCTATCCGGTCTGAAAACGAATAGGCTAAATCGACATCATGAGTGGAAATGATAATTGTCTTACCGCTGTCCCGCAATTTTTTCAGAAGCTGCATAAACTCGAGAGCATGACGAGGGTCCAGTCCCGCTGTTGGTTCATCAAATATAATTACCTCTGGTTCCATTGCTAGAACGCCGGCGATAGAAACACGCTTTTTCTGTCCGTAACTTAATAAGTGAGTGGGCTTGTCGACAAGGTCTGTGGTTTCTGTATCGATCAAAGCTTGTTTAACTCTAGCTGCCACTATTTCTTCGGAAAGTCCAAGATTGAGAGGGCCAAACGAGATATCTTGATAAACACTAGCCGAAAATAGCTGACTGTCTGGATCTTGAAAGACAATTCCCACTTTTTTGCGTAATTCTATCAAAGCCTTGTTGGAATACGTAATATCTCGTCCCTGGTACTTTATACAGCCTGAATTTGGACGATAGATTCCATTAAACTGCATAAATAAAGTGGATTTTCCGGCACCGTTTGATCCCAGAATGGCAAGCCTTTCTCCTTTTTCAACTTGCAAACACACTTTGCGTAATGCATTCGTACCATCAGGATAAGAATATTTTAAATCTACGGCTTCAAGTATAACTTCTGGCAAATTCATGACCTCCCAAGCAAATTCAACAAGATCAAAGGAAGTTCAAACACAATGATAAGAATGTAATTTCTGAAGCTAATAGGATACTTCTTAGTTAGGACTTTAATTTCTCCCGTGTAACATCGTGCTGCCATAGCATTGTAGAGTTCTTGAGATTTCACAAAAACTTTCCCCAGAAGCGAAGTAAAAAGGCGACTGAGAGAGCGATAAGAACTTTTCATGGACACGTAACCTAAACGGGAAGACTGGGCGCGTCGAATGGTGGTGGCTGTTTCCATAAAGACAAAGATAAAACGATAAATGAGCACCATTAATTCAGTAATGATTACGGGGACTTTCATTTTATGAAGTACGGTAATTATCTCAGTTATAGGAGTAGTAAGGGCTAGAAAGTATAGACAAGAAACAGCTCCTAATGATTTCAGAAACAGATGAATCGCGGTGATTAAATCCGGATAATGGATCCCAATGGTTAGTCCCTTAATGGTTTGAGCAAGCCAGAATCCTGAAGGATTGGTTGAGATTGAAAAAGCAATCGTTAAAACGCTAATAAAGAGAAAGGAAAGAGGAACGAACATTAGGTTAAGAAAAACCCGGATTGGGATACCAGCTCTAATGATTATCCCTCCAGCCATGAAGGCTAAGACGATAAGAGGGGTGATCACTGTCGTAGAGGTTAGACAGACTAGCATAGTGCTCATTGCAAAAAGAGATTTTTCGACGGGGTGAACCGTTTTTAAATTATTGCTATAAGCGTAACAATCAATGTTGATCATGTCTGATCCTTCTTGCTCGCAGTGGATTTTCCTTTAGAATAGCCCAAGTAATAAAAGACGAACCCGCTTCCTATGGCAGCCTGCAAGGCAAACAAGAAAGATTCAACTTCTCCGCTTGGTGGTTGCCATAAAGGTTTAAACCAAGGTTTATAATTGGCATCGAGTGAGCTGATCGTTTTTTCTGCCTGATCATCTGCTCCAGCAAATTGGGCACCGCGTGTCATAAAAAGTGGAGCAAAGGCTAGGACTGCTACTATTACCAGTAACAGTCCATTCTTGGCGATTGGTTTCATGCTTTCACCCCCCGTTTTCTGGTGGGCAATTCTTTTCCCGTAAATACAGCCAAAATTTGCAATTCTTTTTGACTATAAGAACTAAGGATATTAATCACCAATACTGTAAGGATACCTTCACTTATAGCTAAAGGTATCTGAGTAAAGGCAAAAATACTCATGAATTTTAGTACGGAAGCCATTACTCCGCCCGAAGCCGCAGGAAAAGCAAGCCCTAACTGGAAAGAGGTCGTTACGTAGGTCATTAAATCGCCTAGGGTAGCCGATAGAAAAACAGATAGCCACAGGGGAGCTCCAAGTTTCTTAGTAACCTTATAGATACCATAAGAGACAAACGGTCCAACAATCCCCATGGAAAACGTGTTTGCTCCTAGAGTTGTTATCCCGCCATGAGCAAGTAGAAGCGCCTGAAAGATTAAGACAATCATACCCAATACCGTCATGGCAGTAGGTCCGAACAGAATTGTACCCAAACCTACTCCTGTCGGGTGTGAAGAGCTACCGGTTACTGAGGGGATTTTCAAAGCTGACAAAACGAAAGCAAACGCGCCGGCCATACCGAGCAACATCTTCAAACTAGGGTGGAGGGTCACTGTTTTCTTAATTGATCTCACCCCGGCAATAACAAACGGGATCATAACTATCCACCAGAAGGCTGCCCAATTATACGGCAAAAACCCTTCCATAATATGCATAGCATAGGTATTATCTGGGAATGCTATGTATATAGTAAGAATGCAAGCTACGAATAGAACGATATTTTTGAACTTATGGAGATTCAAATCAACAACTCCTTTGCCAAAGTTAAGCCTCATTATAACGATAGCCTCCTTTCCCAGCTGAAAAAGAGAAACAATAAACCTCCTGCACCCAAAAGCAGGAGGTTATAAATATGTCTATAACATAAATACCCATACCTTCTCATCCATCGTGAGTGCTAAAGGTGAATTTCAAATGAGCAGGTTTCCTGGCTTAGGTTCATCATAGCCTTACGTCTTCCCGGACAAATCCAGTGACATATTGTAAGGCTACTCCTTATTACAGTGGCGGGACCGCGTCAGAATTAAACTGACTTCCCTTTTAAACACTTTCTTCAAAGTAAGAAGGAAAGTGTACTCATTTTTGTATTATTCAATTACTTTTTTTAAGACTAGCATAGATAAAATTGTCTGTCAATGATTTGTTAGGCACTAGCAGATTTTGTCGTTCAAGAATGAATCCTTTGACAATTATGACAATATCCATATATTTCCAAATTGTGTCCGGTAACCTCGAAATCCAGTTTCTTTTTTAAGGTCTGTTGGAGTTCTCCTATTGGGCACTCTTCCAGAGAAATCAACTTGTGACAACCGACGCAGAAAAGATGGTGTTTGTGTTCATGCTGATTTAGCTCATACCGCACTTTACCATCGTCCACCCTATTTGATTTAATAACCAGGTTTTTAGACGTAAACGTGTCAAGAGTCCTATAGACAGTAGACAGATTTATCGAAGCTGTCTTCTCCCGTAGCAATATAAACAGTTGTTCTGCCGTCACTGGAGATTCAGACTGTTCAAGTAGTTCTAGAATGGCGAACCTGTGCCTAGTGCTTTTAACACCTTCTCTTTTAAGGACTTCCTTATATTTAAGGTTTTGTTCCAACAAGATCATCCCTTTAATTTTAATAGTTCTCTACAATCACTATGTTCATTCTAATCCTTTTAAATTTTTTAGCAACATTTCGCGCCTTAAAACTTGTCGAACGTTGGGTATTTAGTGTGTTACAACCACGACATAAATTTGAAATTCAATGATTAAGAAGGAAAGTAATGGTTTACAATTATGAGTGAAAGAGTATAATGTGTAGAGGAGATGCAAATGGGTTGCATTTGCAAATGCGAAAGAGGGTATATTGATCAATGCATTCAAAGTTCATTAAATTTCTAAGCCTAATTCTATTAAGCTTGTTAGTCCTAAGTGGGTGTGGACCTAACAACGAGTCAAAGACGACTGTTAGTCAAACCACAGGTTCAAGTCCAGTTATCAACACCAGTGAAAAACCAATAACAATCGCTGCTTCATTCTATCCGATGTACATTTTTGCTTTAAACGTTACCAAGGATATGCCCAATGTAAAGGTTATCGATATGACCCAGCCGACGACAGGCTGCCTTCATGATTATGTAGTGACACCTGACGATATGAAGAATCTCGAGGGAGCACAATTCTTGATTACCAACGGAGCCGGAATGGAATCCTTCATGGATAAAGTTACGAGTCAAATGCCGAATTTGCAAATAGTTGATTCCAGTAAAGGAATTCAGCTTATTAAAGGTGAAGGTGATGAAGGAGACAATCCTCATCTATGGGTGAGTATCACTAATGCCATTACCCAGGTGGGTAATATTGGAGAGCAACTCTCTGCGTTGGACCCTACTAATGCTGCTAAATATAAAGAAAACACTAATGCCTACATTAAAAAGCTCGAAGTGGAAAGAGACAAAATGCACCAAACATTAGACAGTGTGAAAAACCGGGATATCGTTACCTTCCATGAGGCCTTCCCCTATTTCGCACAGGAATTTAATTTGAACATAGCGGGAGTCATTGAACGTGAACCGGGTTCGGAACCTAGTGCCAAAGAATTGGCAGAAACAATCGACGAAGTAAAAAGCCTGAATGTAAAAGCTCTCTTTGCTGAACCGCAATATCCCACTAAAGCGGCAGATACAATCGCGAAAGAGACTGGTGCTAAAGTTTATACGCTGGACCCAATCGTAACGGGACCTATGGACGCTGATGCCTATATCAATATTATGGATAGCAATCTAAAAACATTACAAGAGGCCTTAAAATGAAACATCACAATTGTGCACAAAGTTGTCAAGGTTCCTGCGAATGTGGTTTGTGTTGTACCAAAATAAAAAGTTTTGGTGTTACACGAAGCGGAACAGAAATATTAAGAGATGTCAATCTCCACATACACTGTGGAGATTTGACAGCGATTATCGGGCCCAACGGCGCAGGGAAAAGCACTTTGCTTAAAGCTATTCTGGGAGATATTCCGCACACTGGAGAACTCCAATTTCTTGATGCCAAAGACGAAGGAACAATTCGACCGTCCATGGGTTATGTTCCGCAAAAGCTTGATCTGGACTCTAGTTCTCCGACAAGCGTACTTGATTTATTTGCCGCAGCTCATACAAAAATACCTATTTGGTTTACTTACCCCAAAAAGATACGTGAACGTGTTCGCGAAAGTCTTGCAAGAACTCAGGGAGAACATTTAATCAATAAACGATTAGGAGCTTTATCAGGAGGGGAGTTACAAAGAGTTTTGTTAGCACTTTCCCTCGATCCAATTCCTCACATCTTACTGCTGGATGAACCCGTATCCGGTATTGACCAAAGGGGTTTAGAGTTATTCTATAAAACAGTTTCTACACTTAGAGAAAACTACGATCTATCAATTATCTTGGTCTCGCATGATCTGAATTTAGTAGCGGAATATGCTGATCGTGTAGCATTTGTGAATAATAAAACGATTGAGTGTGTGGGAACTCCGCAAGAGGTATTTAGTAATGAAAAAGTAATTCAAACGTTTGGCCTAGATTGGTCAAAACGTAATTTAAACGATGAGAAGGATAGGGTAGCTAATGCACTTTTGGTATAGTTTGGTCGACTTATTGCTGCCTTTCGGATGGTTACAGCATGCTTTTATGAAGAATGCGCTGTTGGGCGTTTTATTAGTAACGCCAATTTTTGGATTGTTAGGTACAATGATCGTCAATAATAAAATGGCTTTCTTTTCTGATTCGTTGGGACATTCTGCATTAACGGGTATTGCCATTGGTGTTATTGTGGGTAAAATATTTCCCCTATTAGGCATAAAACCTATTTGGTCAATGCTTTGCTTTTCAGTATTGATTACGATCGCAATTCTAATTGTCAAAGAAGCAAACACAGCTTCTACTGATACGATCATCGGTGTGTTTTCGTCCACGGCTATGGCGCTTGGGATAGTGTTACTTTCGCGCAATGGAGGATTTACAAAATACTCCGCTTATCTAATTGGTGATTTGTTGAGTATTAGTTCATCCGATTTGTTGACCCTCGGAATCGTGTTTGTTGTTGTTATTGTTCTATGGGCCGTTATTTTTAATAAACTTCTTATGGCCAGTATGAATCAATCTCTAGCAAGCAGCAGAGGAATTAATGTTCGACTTTATGAATACCTATTCGCTATGATTATGGCAGTTATCGTAACCATTTCGATTCAATGGGTGGGGATACTTATTATTAGTTCACTCCTGATTTTACCAGCCGCTTCTTCTCGGAATATAGCTAAAAACATAAGGCAATATCACGTATACTCTGTTTTGATTGCCCTTATTTCAGGAGTATCCGGATTGATCCTATCTTATTTTTGGGGGACTGCTACTGGGGCAACTATTGTTCTGATATCATCAGCATTTTTTGCGGTTACCTTTATTATGAAATTAAGACTTGGGTGAAGTCTAGTTGGATATAATTCACGTTGTATAGATATGATTAGACCACGGAGGTTGCCCTTAGTAGGCTCAACTGCGTGGTCTTTTTTAGTATAAAACAACAATTATGATATAATTATTAAAGTCTAGTAGCTGTTATAGTTATAGGAGTTGACCAACTTGAGACAAGGGATAGGCAGATTGAGATTTGCGAATGAGAAAATAGAAATGCCTAAAGTTACTAAAAAAATGCTCGCTAGGATATTGAGCTATTTTAGGCCCTTTTGGCTGAGACTGCTTCTTGTTATTGGCACAATAATACTGGCTTCGATTTTGGGGCTTGTTCCGTCAATACTCATTAAAAATATATTAGACAAAGCTTTGCCACAAAAGGATTTGAAACTTTTAAGTCTTTACATTTTTATTTCCATAGCTATTACGATAATGCTGGGACTTTTACAAGTAGCCCAATCGTACTTAAGTGTCTGGATTTCAAAACATATAATTCTAACCATGAAAAATCAAATGTATGCTCATTTGCAGAATATGTCCTTAACTTTTTACTCCGTGGCCAAGCCTGGGGAGATCATTACCAGAATAACTTCTGATATCGATGGAATTGAAGATATATTTAACTCTACGGTGGTAAATGCTTTAAGTAGTGTTGTCGTTCTCCTATCTACAGCTACAGTATTGATCATGATGAACTGGAAACTTGCCGTAGTAGGTATGATCATCTTGCCGACATTTATAATCCCCACTAGGAAAGTTGGCAAGATGAAATGGAAAATTGCAACAAAGAGTCAGAAAAAAAGAAGTGATCTTAACCAGATCATTCAAGAGACCCTGAGCATAAGCGGGGCCATACTTTCCAAAATATTTACGAAGGAAAAGGATGAATATGAAAATTTTAAACAGACGAATGAAGAGGTTGTAAGTCTGCAAATAAGGGAATCGGTTGTAGGTAGATGGTATAGAATGACAATAACTACCTTTATAGCGATTGGGCCAATGCTGATTTACTTTTATGGAGGATATTTATATATTAAGGGCGAGATGTCTATAGGAGGCATAATTGCTTTTGTAGCGCTGTTAGTAAGACTTTATTCGCCAGTCTCACAGCTGTCCAATATTCATATTGATGTTACACGGTCGTTGGCCTTATTTCAAAGAATCTTTGAGTATTTTGATCAGCGACAAGAGATAGAGGATAAACAGGATGTTATTAGTTTAGGGTTTATAAAAGGCAAGGTTGATTTCGAACATGTTTATTTTTCTTATAACAATATGGTTCAGGTTTTAAAAGATATCAGTTTTTCCGTAAATCCGGGAACTATGGTTGCTCTAGTTGGTTCTAGTGGTGCGGGCAAAACCACCATTACGAATTTAATACCGAGACTTTATGAAGTGATCAAGGGTAGCATTAAAATTGATGGCAGGGATATCAGAGATGTAACTTTAGAGTCGCTTCGCCAGCAGATAGGCATCGTTATGCAAGAACCATATCTTTTTAATGATACGATAGAAGAAAATTTAAGATATGGGAAAGCTAATGCTACGGAGGAAGAAATCATCGAAGCTTGTAAAGCAGCCTATATTCACGACTTTATTATGACGTTGCCGGATAACTATAAAACAGTAGTAGGAAATAGAGGCATTAAGCTTTCCGGTGGAGAAAAACAAAGAGTGTCTATTGCTAGGGTGATCTTGAAAAACCCAAGAATTATTATTCTCGATGAAGCGACGTCCTCGTTAGATTCAGTATCTGAGATGTATATTCAGAAGGCTATGGTCCCTTTGTTAAAAAATAGAACAAGTTTTGTTATTGCTCATAGATTGTCAACGGTTCTCGCATCGGAACAAATTTTTGTAATTGAAAATGGAATGGTCGCAGAAATTGGCAAACATGATGAATTAATTAGAAAAGAAGGTCTCTATAAACAGCTTTATGATACACAGTTCAAATCTCAGATAAAATCGTCATATTAGTTCGAGATGCATGGGTAAAGTATAACGTATACAATATAAAGTTTATTTTTTCCTGCTTCTAGGAGGAATTCTTCAACCTTTTGTGTAATGTAACTCTTCATACTTTTTTAAGACTAAGATTCGTGGCTCAAAAAAACAATCGAGAAGAGGTAATAAAATGCGTAGGAAAGATAAGGAAATCACTGAGCAGCAAGATTTAGATGCGATTATGAAGAAGGCTCAGGTATGTCGATTAGCTGTGTCTTATGAAGGAATGGCTTATATTATCCCAATGAGTTTCGGTTATGCTAATCGAGTATTATATTTTCATTCCGCGCACGAAGGTTTAAAACTATTGATTCTTCGAGAAAATGCCAAGGCCTGCTTTGAAGTTGAGATCGACACACAGGTTGTTCCTGGTGAACAAGCATGCGACTGGACGATGCGGTATCAGAGTGTTATTGGTTTCGGGGAGGTTGAATTCATCGAAGAGTTGGAGGGTAAGCGTGAAGCTATGAAGATGATTATGCAGCAATATTCTAACCAGGAAAAGCCAATCGAGGATTCAGCCTTGTCGAACGTCACTCTTTTCAAGTTAAATGTTAATACAATGTCGGGCAAGAAGTCAGGTTATTAAGTGTAAAAATTCAAAAATAATGAAAGAGGGGTATTTATGAAACATGGTGACTTAGAGGAACTTGAAAATGTGCTTGATGAATTGAGCAGCATGGCTGAAAAAAGTAGTTTAATCAATCCCGAGTTGTTCAGTAAATATAATGTGAAACGTGGACTTCGAGACCTAGATGGAAAGGGAGTACTTGTTGGTTTAACTGAGATTGGTGAAGTGCATTCCTATATTCTTGATGAAAACGAAATGATACCTGTTCCAGGGAGATTGATTTATAGGGGTATCGATATTCGTAATCTTGTAGACGGGTTCACTATGGATGATCGCTATGGTTTTGAAGAAACTTGCTATCTATTGCTTTTTGGGGATCTTCCGGATAGCGATCAACTCCAAGAGTTTGAACAACTGCTAGCCCTTAATCAAACGTTGCCTGAAGATTTTGTCCGGGGTATGATTATGAGTTCACCAAGTAAGGATATCATGAATGTCTTGGCAAGAAACGTCTTGGATTTATACAGCTTTGATGATGATCCCGATAATACCTCCATTAAAAATGTACTAAAGCAATGCATTCGTCTGATTGCCTGTTTCCCACTACTTGCAGTTTATGGCTATCAGGCATTCACTCATTATCATGGCAAGCAAAGTCTATATATTCATAGTCCAAGACCGGATTTAAGTATTGCTGAAAATATTCTCCACATGCTGAGACCGGATAGTAAGTTCACAAAGCTGGAGGCTAAACTACTCGATCTGGCGCTCGTGCTTCATGCAGAACACGGTGGGGGCAACAATTCATCGTTTGTAACCCATGTTGTAACCTCCACTGGAACAGACACGTACTCGGTCATGGCCGCAGCATTAGGAGCTCTGAAAGGTCCAAAGCACGGTGGGGCGAACATTAAAGTTGTGCAGATGTTTGAAGAGATGAAACGGGATTTGAGTCATTGGGATGATAGTGAAGAAATTAAGGATTATCTTGCCAAAATACTCAAGAAAGAAGCTTTTGATCGTTCAGGCTTAATTTATGGTATTGGCCATGCTGTGTACTCAGTATCTGACCCCAGGGCGGTAATTTTCAAAGAATACGTTGCTCAGCTTGCAAAGGAAAAAGGCCTAGAAGATGAATACAAGCTTTATGCAAAGGTAGAGGAACTAGCCCCAGAAATGATAGGCAAATCCAACAAGATGTACAAGATTGTCAGCGCAAATGTCGATTTTTATTCGGGATTTGTGTATAGAATGTTGGGCATTCCAGATGAAATGTTTACGCCGATCTTTGCCATTTCGAGAATAGTCGGTTGGAGTGCGCATCGTATTGAAGAAATTGTCAACGCCGGTAAAATTATTCGACCGGCCTATAAGAGCGTTGCCCAAAGACGTGATTATACGGCTATGGATGAGCGATAGGCTAAATATCATTATTAAAGTTCATGAACCTGGAAAATAAGAAACAGCAGGGTCTTTATGTCCCGCTGTTTCTTTATGTCTTCATTAATGAGGGATTATTTGTCGGAAGAAATATATTCATTAAATATATTTCTCTAATTACTAAGATATTGTTATATCCTGTAAAAATAATGAGAGACTTTATTTCAAGGATAATCCAGTTAGTTATAGAATAATAGAATAAACATTTTAAGTATTCACTTGGAAGTAATAGTATAAAGCTTAGCACTAACTGCGATCTTATTGAAAAGAGTGGAATAAACAATGTCTACACACGAAGTGATCAGTGCAATGAAACAAAAGGTTTCTTTGCTAGAAGAAGCTTTAGCCGAGGCACGAGAAGATAATGATATGTGGGATCGGATTTTCACAGAGAACTATTGGGGTATGGTTATTTCTGATGTCCTCACCGGACAATTGATAAAAGTTAATCCACGATATGCAGAGATGCTCGGATATAGCGCTGACGAGTTGATAGGAAAATCAATCTATGACGTCTATGCGCCAGAATTTCATCAAAAACTTCCCGAAATCATGCGCCATATCCACGAAAGAGAACATTATGCCTATAACTCTGCGCATATAAGGAAAGATGGAAGTTCTTTTCCTGTACATATTGATACCTATGAAGTAACGATTAAAGAACGGCGCTTAAGGGTAGTTTCTATTTGGGATATTACTGAAAGTGAACGTAAAGAAAAAGAATTAAGTCATTATAGGAAAAACCTAGAGGAATTAGTTAAACTACGTACTAATGAATTGGTACGTATTAATAATCAGCTTCGAAGCGAGATCGCTAAAAAAGAGGCCGTTGAACATAAATTAGCGCAAACCAATCAAGAGTTGATAAATACACTTGAAAGTATTAGCGACGGTTTTCTAGCTGTAAATCGTCAAAGGGTAATAACTTATGCCAATCAGGCCTTTGTTGAAGCCCAAGGAAATAACATATCAGGTAATTTAATAGGGTCCGATTTTGAGGAATTTTATCAAAATGGAAGTAAGAAGATTATTGATTTTTGCCTGCAGGTGATGGAAGATGAGAAACCAGCACGATTGGAGACTTACGCACCACTCATGGGAAATTGGGTTGAAATTAGTGTTTATCCAACTGAGAGTGGGATTTCCATTTTTCTTCGCAATATTGAAGAACGAAAGAAAATGGAAAAAGCTGTTGAAGAAGAGCATCAGCGTCTCTATACACTATTTAATAGTTTTCCCGGTTTGATTTTTGTTCAAGAAGAAAACTATAAGATCCGTTTTGCTAACAGTCGTTTTCGAGACAAGTTTGGTCCATGGGAAGGAAAAAGATGTTATGAACTTATAGCCGGCTTAGCGAGACCTTGTGATGAATGCGTAACTTCAACAGTTTTTGGGAACGTTAGATCTCTATGGAAAGAAAGGCTGTTTGAAAATCGTATTTATGAGAAATTTATACAACCCTTTATTGACGCAGATGGGTCAAGGTTAATTTTCAAAGTGCTTATTGATATAACTGATCGAAAGTATGCAGATCGAGAGATGGCGCGATTAGATAGACTAAATATGGTGGGAGAAATGGCAGCGGGTATTGCCCACGAGGTGAGAAACCCGTTGACTACAGTTCATGGTTTTCTGCAATTACTCGCAGCAAAGGACAGTACCAGGGAATATCATGAATTCTACAAATTAATGATTGAAGAACTCGATAGAGCGAATTTGATCATTACTGATTTTTTAAGTCTGGCTAGTGACAAAACTTCTGACTTTGAATTAATTAATATTTCTGTGATAGTAAGGTCATTATTTCCTCTTTTATCAGCGGATGCACTCAATAAAGAAAAAGAAATATATCTTGAGCTTGAGCAGGTTCCAGACACAAAGGGGAATGAAAATGAACTTCGCCAATTACTCCTGAACTTGGCCAGAAATGGACTTGAAGCAATGCAAGGAGGCGGAAGGACTCTAACGATTCAAACTTATAAATTAGGAAACTATATAATACTTAGGGTCCGTGACCAGGGCGAGGGAATTGACCCGATGATACTCGAAAAACTGGGTACTCCGTTCCTGGCCACAAAAGTGCGAGGGACGGGGTTAGGCGTGGCGATATGCCAGAGTATAGCAGCGCGCCATAATGCGGTGATTAATTACGAAACAAATCCGGGAGGAACAACGGTTACAGTCAAATTTGCTGTTAGTAATTATTAAGGATCAATTGGTTTCTGAAGTATGAGGCGGCTGGGTAATGTAATCAATGGTTGTGGTAAAAGAGAGAGGAAAGAAACTTTGCTAGCAAAGGTTTTTAACCTCTCTTTAATTATGGAAAGTTTTCGAATGTCAATGTTTAAAAAACTATTGACAGCAGAAGAATGCTTTAATATATTAAAGGGGGAAAGTAACCCGTTCGAGGAGGTAAAATCATGTCAAGCGATGAACGTTTACACGATCCGTTGACTGACGCTTTATGCGAAGCCGTTTTATTGCTCAAAGACAAAGATGAGTGTTATCGATTTTTTGAAGATATTGCAACAATCGCTGAAATAAAGGCTTTGGCTCAGCGGTTAGAGGTTGCTAAGATGCTCCAGAGGAATGAGACTTATACAGCAATTGCGGAAGCGACAGGAGTAAGCACAGCGACGATTAGTAGGGTTAAACGTTGTTTGAATTTCGGAGCTGATGGGTATCAACTGATATTGCGACGTTTGCAAGAGCATAATTAACAAGAGCATAATTAATAAGATATTTTTTATAAACAAATACTAAGAGATTCAGTATTCGATATGCAGCAAAGCAGAGTGTATTAAAGAAGGAGAATTATAAATGTTAAGAACAAATTTAGGACAACGCATTCCAGATGGAATGCGTGATTTACTACCAGAGGAACTAGTCGTGCAGGAGCGTTTAGAAGAAGAGATACTTGCGCTTTTTCGACAGTGGTCATATCAAAAAGTGTTGACTCCAACCCTTGAATATACCGCATGCGTCCAACCGGATATTGAGCAAGACGACTCATTGTATAAATTCTTTGATCGTGAGGGTCGAATTCTTGCGCTGCGTCCTGAGCTAACAATGTCGATTGCCCGCCTGGTCAGCACACGCATGCGCGGTGGGGATTTTCCACTCCGTTTGTGTTACGGTGCTGATGTCTATCGAAATACCGCTGTTAGGCATAGAGAATTCCGCCAAGTGGGTGTGGAGCTCGTCGGCTCTGACCAGGAACTGGCCGATGCAGAAGTGATCGCCCTTGCTGTTGAAGCAATTGCGGGTTTGGGCTTGAAAAACTATCAGTTCAATCTTGGGCACATGGGGATTTTTTCAGGGCTTATGTTGGAAGCAGGGGTTGATGAGGGACTTCAATCTAAGCTGGAAGAAGCGTTGGCCCGTAAGGATATGGTAGGCGTGGAAAGGTGGGTCAGCCAAAGTCGATTACCTACGCGCGTGCAGGAGCTCTTGCTTCGTTTACCACATTTTCACGGGGGAGAGGAAATTCTCGATGAAGTTCTTGACTGGAGTGAACGACCGGCGATTCAGGAAGCTGTTGAAAGGTTAAGAAAAATTTATCGGTATTTGAATTATTTCGGAGTTCAAGAAAATGTGTCCTTAGATTTAGGAATATTACGAGGTTTTTCCTATTATACTGGGGCAGTTTTTGAGGGGTATGTTCCAGGTATGGGCTTCCCAGTGGTTGAAGGTGGACGTTATGATACGTTATACTCGGACTTTGGCGTTTCGTTACCAGCTACAGGATTCGCCATTCACCTGGGAACTTTGTTAGAACAATTTCCGCTTTCCTCCACGGAGAGTGCCGATATTTTGGTGTACGGATCTGATGCAGAGCAGGTCATTCGTCAGTGTCAAGCATTACGAGCTAAGGGAAAACGGGTAGAAATGGTACTCGGGAGGATAGAGAGCGACGTTGCTCAGAAAATGGCCTTTCAAAAACATATTCCGGAAATCTTATGTGTGTGAGGAAGTGTCTTAGCCCGTTCGCACACGCTGCATTGCTATTCGCTTGAGGCTAAAGCTAAAACGCAAAACCTATAGGTTGTTCTGCATGTGAACCGTTGCGTTTCTTAACGCTTTATCCTCTGCGCTCATTGACGCAATTCCGCTAAAGCGCTCACTAAGCTAAGAAACTTCCTCTGAGCTTGGGTCGACGGAATTTGGTACCACGGTGGTGTGCATGCAAGTAGGGACGGTTCTTGCTTGCATCATGTAGAGCAGTTTGCGGTTTGATGCAAATATGCCGATTTGCTTGTTCTCTAAGCATACATGTATTGCTGTTAATGTGAGGAATTTTCTTAGGCATGTATCTCGCTTTAGATGCTTATACTTTTGGGCAAAGGACTATAATAAGGTAATGCTACTATATAGAGGAAAGGAGTGTTAACATGAAAATCGCAGTCCTTACTGGTGGAGGGGATTGTCCGGGGCTTAATGCCGTGATTCGGGCTGTTGCTAAAAGCGCGCATCAAAATGGGATTGAAGTGCTTGGTATTAAAGATGGCTTTCGCGGAGCGGTAGAAGGGGATTTCATGCCCCTTTCGATAAGTGATGTCTCGGGTATTTTGCCGCGGGGCGGCACAATTCTTGGAACAACGAATCGAGACAATCCCTTTGCGTATGAAACGAAACTAAATGGAGTTACTAAGACAATGGACCGATCGGACGATGTCCTGCGAAATTTAAAAGAACATGGAGTCGATGTTTTAGTAGCGATTGGTGGAGACGGAAGTTTAAATATCGCGCTTAAATTTGCGAATAAAGGTCTTTCTGTTATTGGAATCCCTAAAACGATTGATAATGATTTAATGGCTACTGATCAGACGTTTGGTTTTCAAACGGCTGTGGAAACAGCGCAAGAGGCACTTGACCGTCTGCATACCACAGCGGAATCTCATCACCGAGTCATGGTTCTTGAACTGATGGGGCGCTATGCTGGATGGATTGCTTTGTATGCGGGTGTTGCTGGAGGTGCAGATGTCATCCTGATTCCGGAAATACCGTATAATTTAAATCGAGTAGCTCAATCCATCCAGCGACGAGCAAAACAAGGGAAGAAGTTTAGCATTATTGTTGTAGCAGAAGGTGCTAAACCTATGGGTGGAGAAATGGTGGTAGAACGCATGGTCGCGGGGCGATTTGACCCGATCAAATTGGGAGGCATTGGTGCTAAAATAGGCAATGATCTCGAAGAACAGTTTGGAATGGAAACAAGAGTGACGGTGCTTGGACATCTTCAGCGAGGAGGTTCTCCCAATTCGTATGATCGAGTGCTATCTTCCCGCTATGGCGTTGCTGCAGTTGATGCCGTATTAGAAAAGGAGTTTGGTATTATGGTCGCCCTTCAGGGCAGAGATATTGTACGTGTTCCCCTCCATCAAGCGGTCGATAAGCTTAAGCTTGTGCCATTAATTGATCCTCTGTTGTTAACGGCGCGTTCTCTTGGAATTGAGCTAGGAGATTAACCATTTGATAAGGAGAATGAATAATGAGTGATAAATTATCTCTAGCAGAATTTGAGAGTTTCTTAGATGAGACCTGCGATACTTTACGTGGTAATAGGGATGCCGCTGAATTCAAAGAATATGTCATTGCAATACTTTTTTTAAAGCGCTTAAACGATAGATTTAATTTAGAGCGAGAGGTTAGGCGAAATAAGCTCATAGCTAAGGGTTTATCTCCAAGTCAAATAGAAGAAGATTTAGAAAGAAGAGAGGTCTATCGCCTATTTGTACCTGAAATCGCCCGTTGGGAAAAATTGAAACTGAAAAAAGAAGATTTGAACTCATACCTAATGAAGGTTTTTGCGGAGACTGACGAAAAGAATAGGGGTTGCCTGGGTGCATTAAACGATATAGACTTTAATAAGACCTCTGCAAACGGAGAAAATTTTATTACTAATAGTGATTTAGTTGAGTTGATAAAAAAATTTGATAAAATGAAGTTGACGGATGAGGACTTAGATTTTTAATTTACTTGATTCTGCATAGGACTTCACTACTAAGAGACAAGCCTATCAATAAGGCTTGTCTTTTCTTTAGTACAAAAAAATAAACTATTGCTATTTGAGGATTGTGCTTGGATTTGAGATGGGAGATTGATCAAAGTTGAGTAATAATACTAAGGAGAAAATCTATGATCGCAATGAACTACTTCACGCCCTTTCTTTGGCTCTCGACTTAGCAGAGGGCCAGCCGTTTCATCATGCCACCCGAACAGCGTATACTGCTTTGCAGATATCGAGATCCCTAGAGCTTTCAGAAGAACTGGTTGAGAATATCTATATTGCTGCCTTTCTGCATGATATTGGCGCGACCGAATCACTGCGGAATGCATCTCCGAAGGATAGCAGTGTTTGGAAACACTCTGAGATTGGCCGAGAACTGATGAGATTAATGCCCTTTTCAATGCAAGCAGCAGAATTTGTTCTGTGGCATCATGGGTCGTGGGAAGGACAGAGTGAGGCTTGTAAGGGAGAGGCGCCGTTAGGTGCGCAAATTTTGCAGCTTGCCGATCAGCTGGAAACTCGTCATGATCGTCGCCAAAATTATTATGAGCAACGTTTAGAAATATGGAATTGGGTGCGAAAGCGAAAAAACCATTGTTTTTCTCCTGTAGTGGTCGAAGCGTTTCTCGAGGCTAGTGCCAAAGAAAAATTTTGGCTTGACCTTATCAACCCCAATCTAAAAGGTATACTAACAGAGATCCAACCGAATCTTACCGCTCAGATTAATCAACAAGAAGTGGAGCAAATTGCCAACGTTTTTGCGGCAATTATTGATAGCAAAAGTTCTTATACATATTGTCATTCCAAAGGGGTTGCGGAGATTATGGAACGTTTAGCCCCTCTATTTTTAGATTCAAAGGAAGATGTTTTTCAGCTTAAGATCGCTGCTCTACTTCATGATTTAGGTAAATTGGCGGTTCCCGGAGAAGTACTCGACAAACCTGGACGGCTTACACCTCAAGAGTTTGAAAAAATTAAAGCCCATCCATATTATACAAAAATGATTTTAGGGCGCGTACGGGGGTTTGAAGTTATTAAAGAGTGGGCTGGAAACCATCATGAAAATATCGACGGAGGTGGGTATCCCGAACGCAAAGCGGATTTATCGGTATCTGAACGTCTAATGGCCGTAGCGGATGTATATCAAGCTTTAACGGAGAAACGACCTTATCGTGGTTCGATGAGTTCAAAAGAGGCTATTCGGATAATGCAGGGAATGGTCCGTGAGCTAAAACTATGTCCTGCTGGTGTGACGTTGATTCAACAAGTAATTTAGAAAATCCTGTAAAGAATTAACCGGGCAGAGTAGCCTTTATTTTCATAGGGGGGTTGCCAGAGTAAAGGGGCATTGTTATAATATTAATAGATTAATGCTTTAACAAGATAAAGTGATAAATAGTTAAGGAATAATTGACTCGAGGGTGAAACATCTCTTGATTAAGATTAAACGGGTTAAGTGGAAGGGGATGCCTAGTGGAGAAAGATTTTTTGACGATTGCGTTGCCTAAAGGGAAGTTGCTTATTGACTCCATCCAAATATTAAGTCGCATAGGGATCGAATGTAGCCATGTTAATGAAGATTCCCGCAAGCTGTTTTATGATCTTCCCGATAGTAAGGTTAAAATCATTATTTGCCGCGCCACTGATATTCCAACGTTTGTTGAATATGGGGCCGCAGATCTGGGCTTTGTAGGTAAGGACACTCTGTTGGAAGAAAATAAAGATGTGGCCGAGTTACTGGACCTTAAATTCGGATATTGCCGGTTTGTGGTTGCGATGCCGGAGGCTAGCGTCCCACCCAAACTTTCGAATGGAGAGTATGATTTAAGTGGGCTTAATCATCAACGAGTGGCCACGAAGTTCCCTAGGGTTGCTGAAACTTTTTTTAGTGGGCTGGGCATGCAGGTTAGCCCCATTAAACTGCATGGGAATATTGAGCTTGCGCCATGCGTTGACCTAGCAGAAATGATTGTAGATATTGTTTCAACTGGAAAAACGCTTAAGGAAAACCACCTGGTCGAAATCGCGCCGATTCTTGAAGCGACTTCTCGTTTGATCGCGAACCGTGTGGCCTATCGCCTGAAATACGAACGAATTCGAAACCTAGTCGAGCGGTTGCGTGAAGATGTACAAGCGGACGTATTGGTCAGAAATTAGATAGAGATTATTAACAGACTTATAGAGTAAGATGAACAGAATGAGGTGCGAAATTCATGAAGGTTGAGAATCTGAAAGACATCGATTTAAGTCGTCTCACCCGTAAATCGTATGGAGACGATGAAACGCTGGAGCAGCGTGTTGCAGCAATCCTCAAGCGAGTCCGTGAGCTTGGGGAAGAGGCTATCTATCAATTCACTGAGGAATTTGATCACGTCAACCTGCGACAAAGCGGGTTGAGAGTATCTAACGACGAGATTCAAGAGGCCTACCACGAAGTGGGGGAAGAGTTTCTTCAAGCTTTGCGGACAGCTAAAGGAAATATCTTGCGGTATCATGAAAAGCAGAAACGCATCTCATGGTTGGAACCAGATCCTGATGGGAGTATTCTTGGCCAACTCCTGCTCCCACTCAAGCGCGTGGGTATTTATGTGCCAGGGGGAACAGCTTCTTATCCATCGTCGGTCTTGATGAACGCCTTACCTGCTGTTGTCGCCGGGGTTCAAGAAATTGTTATGGTAAGTCCACCCAGAGCGGACGGTACGCTTCTGCCTGAAGTTTTGGTAGCGGCTGCTGAAGCTGGGGTGACCGAAGTTTACAAAGTGGGAGGGGCTCAAGGGATCGCTGCGTTAGCCTATGGAACGGAGACTATTTCTCCCGTGGATAAAATAACCGGACCTGGGAACATTTACGTGACCTTGGCTAAAAAGCAAGTTTTTGGAACGGTCGATATTGATATGTTAGCCGGACCAAGTGAGATTCTAATCTTAGTTGACGAGAGTGGACGACCGGAAGAATTGGCTGCGGATTTGCTTTCCCAGGCTGAACATGATCGTTTAGCTTCGGCAATTTTAGTTTCGCCCTCTCGCCGACTCTTAGATGAGACTATAGCAGAAGTGGAGCGGCAGCTTGAAGACTTACCTCGCGCAGAAATTGCCCGAGCGTCCTGGGAAACCTATGGGGCTGCGATTTGTGTGTCCGATCTCCAAGAGGGAATGGATTTAGCCAACAAAATTGCTCCGGAACATTTTGAATTGGTGGTGGAGGATCAGTATTCCTGGTTAGGACAAGTGCGGAATGTCGGTGCTGTTTTTCTAGGACGTTATTCTCCAGAACCAGTTGGAGATTATTTTGCAGGACCGAATCATGTCTTGCCGACTGGAGGGACGGCGAGGTTTTATTCTCCTCTCAATGTCGATACGTTTATGAAAAAGGTCAGTGTGATCGGGTATTCGGAAACCGCCCTTAAGCGAGATGCCAGGCAAATCGCCTTACTTGCTCGCAGCGAAGGGTTGGAAGCACATGCCCGTGCAGTAGAGGTGCGACTTAAATCATAGTCGCGGAAGGAGAGAAAGAGATGGAAACTAGGTTATGTAAACCCACGAGTTTCGTTCGGCCTGAAGTTCGTCAGCTCGTTCCTTATGAAGTGAAACATATGCCTGAGTGTGTTAAACTCGATGCCAATGAAAACCCCTTTCCCTGGCCTGTGGGAATGCGCGAGGATTTGTTCTCTGAAAAACTAATGTTTAATCGTTATCCAGACGGAATGGCTCAAGACCTTAAAAATGCTATTGCAGAATATACAAGAATTTCATCGGCAGGAATTCTTGTTGGCAATGGATCGGACGAACTGATCCAACTCATCTTACTCACTTTTGGCGGTTTAGGAAAATCGATGATTATTCACCCTCCGACGTTTGGCATGTACCAGATTTCCGCTCATCTTACGGACACCGCAGTAGTGGAAGTTCCTTTGTTAAACGGCCTAGATCTGAACACTGAGCAGATGTTAAAGGCGGCCCTTTCCCCGGAGGCCCACGTGGTTATAATTTGTAATCCCAATAATCCTACCGGTACGCTGTTCTCCAGAGAAGAAATTCTTCAACTTGTACGGGAAAGCGGTAAAATCGTCGTTGTTGATGAGGCGTACGCTGAGTTTTCCGGGGAAACCCTGATTCCTGAGATTGAAAATTACCCCAACTTGGTGATACTTCGGACGTTCTCCAAATCTTTTGGAATGGCTGGCCTCCGCTTGGGGTATTTGCTAGGACAACCAGAGACCATTGCCTGGATCAATCGAGCTCGACCGCCATTTAATGTCAATTCGTTTAGTCAAAAAGCAGGGATTTTGGCCTTAGGTTATTTAAGTGAGTATCAAGTGCAAATTCAGAGTATTAAAGCCGAGACGCAAAAACTCTACGAGGGCTTAACTCAGGTTGCGGGTGTTGTGGTTTATCCTACGAAGGCGAACTTTATCCTCTTTAAACCGGGTGATCCCGACAGTTGGGCAGAGGAGTTGTTAAAAAGAGGGTTCCTTGTCCGTAACATGGGTGTGCTCCCCACTATAGGGAAATGCTTGCGTATCAGTGCCGGATTGCCGGAGGAAAATGACAGGTTTCTACGAGCAATTAGAGAGATTAGCATGGGCGTTACAGGCGTTTAATCTTGGTTGGTCTTTCAAGGTTAGAAATTATTCTTGGTACTATCGTTTCGAGAGGAGACCAGCATGAGAGAAGCTTATATTGAACGTAAAACAAAGGAAACCGAGATTCGTGTTCGTTTAAACCTTGACGGAACCGGTGAGGCTCAAGTCCAAACAGGGATAGGTTTTTTTGATCATATGCTGACTGCCTTTGCTCGCTTTGCCTATCTAGATCTTATCCTTGAGTCCAGTGGCGATCTAGAGGTAGATACTCATCATACGATCGAGGATTGTGGTATCGTTTTGGGGCAAGCTCTGCGGGAAGCATGTGGTGATAAAGCAGGGATCGAACGGATTGGTGAGGCCCTTCTTCCCATGGATGAGGCTCTTGTACAAGTAGCTTTGGATATTTCCAATCGCCCTTATCTAGTTTGGGATGTTCAGTGTCCAGATGGTATGGTCGGCGAGTTTCCGGTTGAGATGGCGGAAGAGTTTTTCCGGGCTCTGGCCGTGCAGAGCGGACTCACTCTGCATATTAGGTTATTTTCCGGAAGAAATCGTCATCATATTTTGGAAGCTGCTTTTAAAGGAGTTGGGAGAGCCCTTGGTCTGGCCTTACGCCTGAATACTCGGTATAGCGGTATCCTTTCGACCAAAGGGGTTTTATAAATAATCGAGTTCCAGGAGGAATGAAAGTGATTGGCATTGTAGATTATGGACGAGGAAACTTAAGAAGTGTTGAGAAGGCTTTGGAAAAGGTCGGGTTTGAGGCTTTGATTATGACGTCCCCAGAGGAACTGGCTAAAGTAAATGGAGTCATACTTCCAGGAGTTGGGGCCTTTGCCGATGCGATGGCGGCGTTAAATAGTGGCGAGTGGATTGAGCCTATTATCCAGTTTGCTCGCTCCGGACGCCCTTTTCTGGGAATTTGCTTAGGGATGCAGGTTCTCTTTGAGGTTGGAGAAGAACATGGTGAGCACGCTGGATTAGGACTCTTAGCAGGTCGAGTTGTTAAATTTCCGCCTGGCGGCAAAGTTCCACATATGGGTTGGAATAGTTTGAAGTTGGAACAACCTTCCCGTTTATTAGAAGGGATTCCGAATGAATCCTACTTCTATTTTGTGCATTCGTATTATGCAGAGCCCAGTGAGAAGAAGGATATTATAGCGACTAGTGATTATGGGGTCGTATTTCCGGCAGTCGTAGGCAAGGACAATGTCTGGGGAGCACAATTTCACCCGGAAAAATCTAGTCCTTGGGGACTTCAACTCCTGACGAACTTTGGAAAGTGGGTGAATGACGATGCTACTTTTTCCAGCCATTGATCTGAAAGAGGGGAAAGCGGTGCGCCTTTTACAGGGACGGATGGAGGATTCCACAGTTTACGCCGACAACCCTGTTGAAGTAGCGAAGGATTTTGAGAGTCAAGGTGCAGAATATTTACATGTCGTCGATCTGAACGGCGCCTTTACCGGAGAACCGGTGAATGATGAGACGATACGCAAGATTGTAGGGAGCGTCTCTTTGAAAGTTCAAGTGGGTGGTGGAATCCGTTCTATGGAGCGGATTACGGAACTATTAGAGTTAGGAGTCGAAAGGGTTATTCTAGGGACGATTGCTGTTAAAAACCCGGGATTGGTCGCTGAAGCAGCACGCAAGTACGGGAAACGGGTTATCGTTGGTATTGATGCCAAGGACGGTTTGGTTGCAGTCCAAGGTTGGGCAGAAACAACAGAAATGTTGGCTATCGATTTAGGTAAAGCCATGAAAACCGTAGGAATCAAAAGCGTAGTCTTTACAGACATCTCACGCGATGGAATGCTCCAAGGCCCTAATATCAAAAGTACCGTACAAATGGCTCAGGAAACTGGCCTATCAGTTATTGCCTCAGGTGGAATTTCTACCTTAGCCGACTTGAAAAACTTGCAGATGGAGTCGTTAAAAGGGGTCTCCATTGAAGGTGCTATTACAGGGAAAGCGCTCTATAGCGGGGCATTTAGCCTGAAGGAAGCCTTGGAGGCTGCTCGTTCAGAGGGGATTGACGAGAAAAATAATAGGAACGGGGGGGAATGATATGTTAAGTAAGAGGATCATTCCCTGTTTAGACGTCCATGATGGGCGCGTGGTCAAAGGAACCAACTTTGTGCAGTTGCGTGATGCAGGCGATCCGGTGGAACTTGCTGCACTCTATGACAGAGAAGGCGCCGATGAGTTAATATTCCTGGATATAACCGCTTCATCGGATAAACGAGAAACCATGGTAGATGTGGTACGTCGTACCGCTGAACAAGTCTTTATTCCCTTCACGATTGGCGGTGGATTGCGGACCATTGAGGATATCCGTCGAATGCTCCGGGCTGGAGCAGACAAAATCGCACTTAACACCTCTGCCGTTCAGAATCCGCGGCTAATTCAGGAAGGGGCTCATGCCTTCGGAAGCCAGTGTATCGTGGTAGCCATTGATGCCCGGAGCACGGCCCCGGGGAAATGGGAAGTGTATATTCACGGGGGTAGGACGGCGACCGGCAAGGATGTCTTGGAATGGGCTGAGGAAGCGGAATCTCTCGGTGCAGGTGAGATCCTCTTAACCTCCATGGACCGGGATGGAACCAAGGCTGGTTATGAGTTGGAATTGACGAGAGCTGTGAGTCGGGCGGTCTCCCTACCTGTCATTGCGAGCGGCGGGGTAGGAACTCTACAACATTTAGCGGAAGGTCTAACTCTTGGAGAAGCGGACGCCGTCTTAGCGGCTTCGATCTTTCATTACAAGGAGTACAGCATAGAGGAAGCTAAACGCTACTTGGCAGAGCAGGGGATTTTAGTTAGAGGACTTGTGTGAGGGACTTGTGTGACACCGCGCTCGGTCTTACGACGCAGAGCAAACTAACCGTTCAAGCTCCTTCTCTGGGGAGCGGGGTTCATCCTACGCCGGAAAGTATTCCTTTCGGGATCTCGGCTTCGGCGATACTAATCCTACGGCGCAAAAGTGTACGTTAATGGCTCTGCGCCTTCGGCGATAGTCTCCACTGGAGACTATCGTGCCAAAAGCGCCATCCGCTGGCCCACGAAAACACTGTTTTCGCACGGATTACCCTTCTAACAGACACGGTCTTCGCACGAATTAGCCTTTCTTGCAGATGGCGAGAAGGGACCTTGTGCGCTGCCCCGTATCTGGGGTTGGTCGCTTGAACGGAAGTTTGCTGGTCTGCTTACGTAAAGACGTCGCGCTCGTGTCACACTGCGTCCTGGGCTTGGGTCGAGGGGAACGGAAGAGCGGGGGGGGACGGCACATTACATGTGCACCGTCTGGCTCTGCTAGAGGGATTTGAGTGCAAGTCAGGGACGGTTCTAACTTGCACAACTAAGAACTATCCGCACTACACGAACTACGATATGGAAGGTAGAGATATAGATGGATGCAAATCAAATAGAAACCTTAGATTTAACAGGAATTAGCTGGGATTCTCGGGGGCTTGTTCCCGCGATTGTTCAGGATGTGGAGACCAAAGATGTTCTGATGCTTGCGTATATGAATGAAGAGTCTTTACGCCGAACGCTTCGGGAACGCAAGGCCTGTTATTATAGCCGGAGTCGGCAATCTCTGTGGTTGAAAGGGGAAACTTCTGGTCATTTTCAAGAGATTATTGATATCAAGTTTGACTGTGATCAGGATGCATTGCTCTTGACTGTAAAACAAACGGGGATGGCTTGCCATGAGAACCACTTTTCGTGTTTCCACTATGATTTGACAAGTGATGGATTTAAGGTCACTGGAGAAGCTGAAGTAAGGCCCGAGCCACCACTTGGGAGGACCTTAGAGCTGTTGACTGATGTGATTCATTCTCGAAACCTGGAGCGGCCGGAAGGGGCTTATACGACCTATCTGTTCGAAAAGGGAATTGATAAGATTCTCAAAAAGGTCGGGGAAGAGAGCGCAGAAGTTATTATTGCTGCTAAGAATGCTGATCCAGAGGAGATCAAATGTGAAGTGTCCGATTTGTTCTATCATGTGCTAGTGATGTTGGAAGAGCGCGGGGTTGGTGTTGGTGAGATTGCTAAGGAACTCCTGGCTAGGCAGAAGTGAGGGAGTTTAGATAATAATAATCGAGAAAACAAGGCTGGAAGTACTAGTGATCCAGCCTTTTTTCTATGTCACCACCTGAATTTAATACTGTAAATAGAGAAACAAGGTTAGAAGTCTAAAGCTTCCAACCTTGTTTCTCTACGTCAACTTAATTTTTATTAAAAAACTACTTATTCTTATATAATTACAGCCTTTCAAACTCACCGTTGGTATTCAGATATTGGATATCAATACAACCATAATACTCGCCATACATATCTAGCGGGTCAAAGCCACTTTTACGAGTGCAGTCATCCGAGTAGCCGATAAAGTAGACTTCTTGGTCTTGGTCTCGCATTCTGAATTTGAACTGTGGTTCAGACTCGAATTTTTTAACCAATTGTTCGAATTCCTCAGAACCTTTCTTGGCATCTGAAGTGAAGTATTCCGTCATAGATTTATTTTCTAGGCAATTCTCAGTTATTTTAAACATATAATAACCACCTTCACGTTAGTATTTTGATATTCTTCATAGCATTTATCATAACATAAATTTACCTAGGAGACCGTATCCAAATGGAATTCAGCATCAAGTTTAAATATAATGTAATTAAAAATTTTTTCTGAATAAACTGAAATTTCTTTCTTTTGAAGGAAGGTATAAATTGGATTTCGGCGAATTACGATCTAAAGACCATTTCGGGCCCTTGCCTGTGTCAATCGCCATGAAATGGACAACGACTAGATAAGTTAGGAGGGGGAGAGAGATAAGTATGAATGAAGGAAAAAAGAGATTAAAAGGGGCAACCATCTTATTAGAGGCCTTGGAAAAGGAAGGCGCTGACGTGATTTTCGGTTATCCAGGTGGAGTATTGCTTCCGCTGTATGATGCACTGCTTGACAGTCCTATCCGACATATACTTGTACGTCATGAACAAGGGGGAGTGCATGCAGCCGATGGTTATGCACGAGTAACTGGAAAAGTGGGGGTATGTCTAGCCACGTCGGGTCCCGGTGCCACGAATCTAGTCACAGGTATTACCAATGCCTATATGGATTCCATTCCTTTAGTTGTTTTGACTGGTCAGGTCGTTACCAGTCTGCTCGGAACAGACTCCTTTCAGGAAGCGGATATCACAGGGATCACCACGCCAGTTACTAAGCACAATTATTTGGTAAAGGACGCACGAGAGATTCCTCGGATTATCAAAGAGGCTTTTTATCTCGCTGGGACAGGTCGGCCAGGTCCTGTACTCATCGATCTTCCAAAGGACATTTTAGCTGCAGAAATCGAACCCTTTTCTGCTGATATGGACTTGAAAGGGTACCATGTACCTAGCAAAGGAGACAGTGATAAGATCGCTGAAGTTGCTAAAGCAATATCAAAATCTCGCAGACCAGTAATTTATGCTGGGGGTGGAGTGATTACGGCAGGAGCTGGAGGGGTCTTACGACAGTTGGCAGAAAGATCCTCCTTACCAGTGGTCACGACGTTGATGGGAATTGGGTGCCTCCCCTCTGGACATCCCAATCTCTTAGGGATGGTAGGATTGCACGGTGCTGTAGCGGCGAACTATGCCGTGGATGATTGTGATTTGCTGCTCGCCGTAGGGGTTCGCTTTGATGACCGTGTGACAAGCGGTCTGGGACATCTTTTTGCAACCAAAGCAAAGATTGTTCATATTGACATTGATCCTGCGGAGATTGCTAAAGTAGTAAGGACGCATATTCCCATCATTGGAGATGCTCGTTTGGTTCTGGAGGAACTGTCGAATGCCCTCGAGGGATATACTGTTGCTCAAGTGGGAGACTGGTGGGATCAATTGCGTGCTTGGAAAAAGGGTTACCCTATAAAGTATGACAAGGACAGACTAACCCCGCAGATGGTAATTGAATGTGTCGGGGAACTTGCCAACGAGGATACGATGGTAATTACTGATGTAGGACAGCATCAAATGTGGGCTGCCCAAGTTTATCCGATCATGAAGTCACGTAATTTTGCGACCAGTGGTGGGCTTGGAACGATGGGCTTTGGTCTTCCGGCTGCAATGGGTGCCCAAATAGCTCGTCCCGACGATATAGTTGTTTTGATCACTGGAGATGGTTCTTTTCAGATGTGTATTCAGGAACTGGCGACAATTGCTCATAATAAACTTCCGATTAAAATGGTACTTCTTAACAACGGAGTCTTAGGTATGGTTCGTCAATTGCAGAAATATTTTAGCGGCGAGCGGTATAATCAGATCGATCTCCAGGGCAATCCGGATTTTATCAAAATAGCGGAGGCCTATGGAATTCGAGGAATTCGTGTTGATTCTTTGGAACAGGTACGTGGCAGTATTTCGGAAGCATTTAAACATCCAGGCCCTGTTTTGTTAGAGTTTGCGATCTCTCCGAACGATGATGTTTTGCCGATAGTTCCACCGGGAAAACCAATTACTGAAATGCTAGGGAGGTAAAAAACATGTTGCATACACTTGCGGCTCTTGTAGAGAACCATCCTGGTGTTTTAACCCGGGTGGCTGGATTATTTGCTCGCAGAGCATATAACATCGATAGTCTTTCAGTTTGTCAAACGGACGATCCCAAGCTATCGAGAATGACCATTGTTGTTAATGGCGATGCTCAGATTATTGAGCAAGTTAGAAATCAACTCAATAAACTAGTAATCGTTCACTCAGTCACAGATTTGACTGCCGAGAGTGTTGTTGACCGAGAGCTGGCGTTAATACGTATTAAAGTAAGCTCGGAAACACGAGCTGAAGTACTCCAGACGGTCGATATTTTTCGAGGACGGGTTGTGGATATGGGGAGAACCAATCTTACAGTCGAATTAACGGGAGACGTTGAAAAAGTTGATGGGTTTGTCAAGGCGATCCGCCCATACGGGTTATTAGAGTTGGTTCGAACCGGAAAGATTGCTATTATGCGATCGGAAGTATAAATGGAAACAACTCATTTACATTCCCTATTGAACGTGCAAATGAGTATACATGGCCAGCGCATCAATGCTACTAAAGCTGGCGCCTTCATCAAGACTTGGCGAAGGCGCCAGCCAAGTTTTCTTTACCTATATAAAGTTTAATTTCTGCCATTTACAACTAGTACAGGGCATTGGGCATGGGCTAATACGCGTTGAGTGACACTCCCTAAAATTGCTCCAGCTATAGCTCCGTGACCACGGGTGCCCATAACTACCAAGTCAAATTCTCTTTTGATTTCGTCTATGATACTACTTGCCGGGTAGCCGGATGCATGTTTCTTTGATAAGGGCACGTTTTCGATATCAATGTCTCGCAAGGTAGTTTCGAATACAAACTCAGCGGTTTTTTCAATTTGCTCCGGAGTAAGGATAACGCTATATCCTACTCCTACACTGTAGGCTTCAAAGGTTGGGGTTACGTGGAAAAGCTCTATCTCTGAATTAAACTTCTTGGCTAGTTCCAGTGCATTGACAAGGGCATAACGTGAGGGGTCTGAGCCATCTGTAGGTACTAAAATTCTTTTGTACATTGTTTTCATCCTCCTTGTTGCTATGAGAACGTATTCAAATTTGGACAGTAACCGCAGGATAAGAGATATACATATTTCTGATTTAAATTGTTATCTAATTATACCAAAAACCTAGTGCTCATACGGTTTTATTTATTATTCTTTTGGGTTTGAAATTTTGAGACTATTATATTACCATATAATATATCTTGGATGAGAGACGTTGTATTTTAATTAGGTCCTTGACAATCTTCGTTTAACTGGAATATAATAATACTATTAAGGTTTAAGCTCGTGAACATTGGTTAAAATATTTACAACAACTATGAAAAGGATAGTAATAAAAAATCTGGTTTTAAGAGACATAATCCTCGGCTGAAAGATTGTGACGAAGGTTTTTTATGAAGATCACCTTGGAGTTGGGTAGCTGAAATTATCTAAGCTGCTCCGTAGGCATACGTTACATGTTTTAAGCGATTAATGGAGTGTATTAGAGCTATCCATTAATAACAAGGGTGGTACCGCGGATAATCCGTCCCTAAGTCATTGACTTGGGGATTTTTGTGTTATTTGTACTATAACAGAAAGTATAACTTCGTTACATACTTTCTGGAGCATAAGAGCAACTAAGGCGGCCGCCTGCGCAAGCTTGGCGCCAGCCAAGTTTTCTTTACCTGACATTAACTCAACGCGAAAGGAAGATGATTATGTCTATCTTTAAATCACTATCGGATCTACCGGTAGCAAAAAAGGAAAGTGAAATAGCCGATTACTGGGACGGAAATGAGATACTAAATAAAAGTATCGAAATCAGAGAGGGTAAAACACCCTTTGTATTTTATGAAGGACCTCCTACGGCTAACGGCAAACCGGGAATCCACCATGTCATAGCTAGAACCTTAAAGGATTCAGTTTGTCGCTATAAGAGCATGCAAGGTTATCAAGTCAAGCGAAAGGCCGGATGGGATACCCATGGTCTTCCAGTAGAAATCGAGGTTGAGAAACAACTCAAACTATCCAGTAAACTGGAAATTGAGGCTTATGGGATTGCGGATTTCAATCAAAAATGTCGAGAATCTGTATTCAGCTATGAGAAGCAATGGCGGGAAATGACCAAGCGAATGGGCTATTCGATCGATTTAGATCATCCATACGTCACCCTCGATAATAATTACATTGAAAGTGTCTGGTGGATTTTAGATCAGTTTTTTAAACAAGGTTTGATTTATGAAGGACACAAAATCTTGCCTTATTGCTCACGATGCGGAACAGGATTAGCCTCCCACGAAGTAGCCCAGGGCTATAAAGAAATAAAGAGTAACACCGTCGTTGTTAAGTTTAAGCGCAAGGATGCTGAAGAGTACTTTCTAGTCTGGACGACGACGCCTTGGACCCTGCCATCAAATGTGGCGCTGACTGTGAATCCTCAAGAAGTTTACTTGAAGGTTAGACAAAATAATGAGATCTACTATGTTTCTAAGACTTTGGCTCATAAAGTCTTAGGTGAAGAGTTTGAAGTCTTGGAAGAAATTAAGGGAAAAGATCTGGAGTACGTAGAATATGAGCAGTTGATGCCTTTTGTAAAAGCAGATAAGAAGGCCTTTTTCGTTACGGTAGGAGATTATGTAACGACAGAGGATGGAACGGGAATTGTTCATACTGCTCCAGCCTTTGGTGAGGATGATTATAATACGGGGCGTAGGTATAACTTGCCGGTGCTTCAGCCTGTCAATGAAACAGGGAAATTTGTAACCACACCCTGGGAAGGTAACTTTGTCATGGATGCAGATCTAGATATCATCAAGTGGCTGCATAGGGAAGGAAAACTCTTTAAAAAGGAAAAGATGGAGCATAATTATCCTCACTGTTGGCGATGTCAGACCCCACTCCTTTATTATGCGAAACCAAGTTGGTATATTGAAGTTACTAAATTCAAAGACAAATTAGTGGAAAACAACAATCGTGTTGAATGGTATCCTGATTATGTCGGAGAAAAAAGGTTTGGCAATTGGTTGGAAAATGCCAATGACTGGGCTTTGTCCAGAAGCAGATATTGGGGAACGCCACTAAATATCTGGAGATGTGAATGCGGGCATACCACATCTATAGGCTCTAGAAAAGAGTTGGTAGAAAACGCAGTCGAAACGCTGGATGAAACGGTTGAATTGCATCGACCCTATGTTGATGATATTCACATCAAATGTACAAAATGTGGAGCAGCGATGACCAGAGTGACGGATGTCATTGATTGCTGGTTTGATAGCGGCTCGATGCCTTTTGCCCAGCATCATTATCCCTTCGAAAATAGCGAAAATTTTGATCAACTCTTTCCCGCTGATTTCATCTGCGAAGGCATTGATCAGACCAGGGGTTGGTTCTATTCTCTAATCGTTATTTCAACCTTTATCAAAGGAGTTGCTCCCTATAAGCGAGTACTGGTAAATGATCTGATCCTGGATAAGGACGGGCATAAGATGTCCAAGTCTAAAGGAAATACGGTGAACCCCTTTGAACTGTTTGATCAATATGGAGCAGATGCTTTAAGATGGTATTTACTCCATGTTTCTCCGGCCTGGACTCCTACTAAATTTGACATTGAAGGGCTCAAGGAAGTTCAGAGCAAATTCTTCAGTACTATGAGAAATGTCTATGCTTTCTTCTCCTTGTATGCTAATACAGACCAGCTGGACCCAAGGACCTTCTTTATTGATTACCCGGATCGACCAGAGCTTGATCGATGGGTGCTCTCCAAGTATAACAGTCTTCTAAAAGGGGTTGAGTTAGATTTAAGCGTCTTTGATCTAACTAAAGCAGTGAGAAAAATTCAGGAGTTCGTCAATGAGGATCTTTCGAATTGGTATATAAGACGGTCACGCAGACGCTTCTGGGGCACAGAACTCACTGATGACAAGAAAGCAGTCTACAATACTACCTATGAAATACTTGTGGGACTGTCCAAGTTGGTGGCTCCTTTTGCCCCCTATATATCCGAAGAACTCTATCGAAGCTTGACCGATGAGCTATCAGTCCATCTCGCAGATTACCCGGTCACTAATTCATTGCTGATCGATAGTGAGTTGGAAATGAGAATGGACCTGGTAAGAAATCTCGTGGGCCTGGGCAGAGCGGCAAGGGAACAGGTCAAAATTAAAGTACGACAGCCTGTCCAACAGATCTTAATTGACGGTAAATACGAACAGCTGATAGATTATATGCTTCCTTTAATTCAGGAGGAGCTTAATGTTAAGGCAGTTGTGTTTGCCAAGGACTTAAGCCAGTATATGAACTTTAGCTTAAAGCCTAATTTTAAGGTAGTGGGATCTATCTTTGGACCCAAAGTAAAATCTTTCGGCAAAGCACTGGCAGCACTTGACGCTGCTTCCGTTGTGCCTAGATTAGAAGCTGGGGAAACACTTTCGATTGAGGTGGAGGGTGAACACTTAGACCTGGTTAAAGATTATGTAATCACCACTATCGCGGCTAAAGAAGGCTTTACAATGACCGTCGAAGATAATTTGTTTGTCATACTTGATACAACGCTTACTAAAGCGTTGATCAATGAAGGATATGCAAGGGAGTACGTTTCCAAGGTACAGCAAATGAGAAAAAATAATGGCTATGAAATGATGGACAGGATCAAAATATACTTTGATGGAGATGAGGAAATAGTTGAAGCAGTCAAAGTGTATGAGGACTATATAAAGAAAGAGACTCTAGCAGACTCAATTGAGAGAATCAACGATGCTAGCTTGGAAAAGCAGAATCTTAACGGTCATGAAACAGGTTTGAAGCTAGAAAAATTGGCATAATGTTCTGGAGGCACAGCTAAAGGGCGCTCAATTTTATATTAAGAGAGAAACAAGGGGATGTGTGAAAACTCAGTCTCCAAAATTTCAAGTGGTTACAACAATCAATAAGCGTCCTCATTTCACTATTAAAGTGGAGTGAGGACGCTTGTGTTTTGGCGATATAGAAGCAAAAGTGGGGATGTGAAAAATATAGTAACAAGTTTTAGTACATCCCCTTGTTAGTGTTATGATGGTAATTAGTTCGTGGTAACTCCCCTTGTTAACAATGGGCAGGGCATATGTTAAGTGATAGCTATTGTTCGACTGGAAAAGGAGTACGAAGCCAGCCTTTATTGAGGGATGGAAATGACGATGTAAGGTTCTTCATGAAGAACCGATCTATGCCAATTTCATAAGCAGCTGCCCCAAGGGAAATGATAATCAGAAACCCTAGGACCATTGGAGGATTGGTTGAAATGGTACCAGTTAATAAGAAGGCAAAGTTCATCGTCATCCCAAAAAAAGCGGCTAGAGTTGTAAAACAACCTAAAATCAATCCTAACCCAATGAGGACTTCGCCACTTTTAACAACTAAAGATAAAATCCCTGCGTTAGGGAGAAGAACGTGACTTATTAACCAGCCCCAGGTATCAGTGACATTTGGGTGAGCAGCTGCTGTGGCTCCTGACGTAGCGAGTAAAGCATCGTGAGTCTGAGCCAGACCGCCTTTCAAAAAACCAGTTACCGATTTGGCATTGAAACCAGTTTGCCATTTCCCAATGCCAGCAGTTAAGAAGTCATAACCTAAATAGACTCGGAGTAATAGAGCAATAATAGCTTTTATAGGATGTTTCATGTCCAGGCCTCCTTTTTAATAAAATTAGTTCCCTGATGTTGTTATAGAGTCTGTATTCTACACTATATAAACAATATCCTCTTTTATTTAATAATTATTATTCAATATTATTTTATCTTATAAGATATATATTAGAAATAGAAGTATCATTAATATTTTAGAAGGCTTAGATAAAAGAGCACTTGATTTTTTCAGCTATGCATTCCGTTCAAAAGGAAGACAATATGAGTATCAGATCAGTGTTGCTAAGTATAGGTGTTGGTGAACGCTGATTGAAAAGGTGTTTTATATAATATAAGCAGATAACAAGACTGGAAATAATGTTTCTAGTCTTGTTATCTGCTAGATTTGTCCAATGTAAGGACGATGCACCATATATATTTTTAGAATGCAGGAACAATAGAGCCTTGATATTTATCTTCGATGAATTTTTTAACGCTTGGAGAGGTTAAAGCTTTTGCCAGCTTTTGCAAAGCGGGATCGTTTTTCTGGCTGTCTTTGACGACCAGAATATTTGCATAAGGAGAGTCTTTGTCTTCAGTAAAGAGCGAATCTTTAGTGGGGTTGAGTCCGCCTTCGAGAGCATAGTTTGTATTGATGACCGCAGCGATGACTTTTGGATCTTGGAGGACGCGGGGAAGTTGAGGGGCATCAATAGGGGTGATTTTCAGCTGTTTAGGATTATCTATAATGTCATTGATTGTTCCTTTGATCCCGACCCCAGCTTTCAACTGGATCAGACTGGCTTTGGCTAGTAAGGCTAAGGCACGACCACTGTTGGAAGGATCGTTAGGAATGGCGATGGTATCTCCTGTTTTGAAGTCTGCGATTTTCGTGATTTTCTGGGAGTAGATTCCCATGGGCTCAATGTGTACTTTAGCAATTGAGACCAAACTGAGGTCATGGTCCTTATTAAAGGTATCTAGGTACGGGGTGTGTTGAAAAAAATTGGCGTCAATATCTCCAGAGTCTAAATCTAAGTTCGGACGCACGTAATCTGTGTAGTTGACGATTTTTAGTTCAACGCCTTCTTTAGCTAATTCTGGTTTAATGTATTCAAGGATTTCAGCATGAGGAACCGGGGTTGCGCCAACTTTGAGGACTGTTTTAGCAGGTGTTTCGGAAGCTGCATTCGAGGCAGCCGAAGTTCCGCATCCAGTAAGACCAAGGGTGAGAGCAGTCAAGATAACAAGTGAGGATGTTAAGTAGCGATGATTTTTGAGTTTAAACATAATTTTTACCCCCTAATAATTAATTCTTTGTGAATATTATTTATAAACCTTGCTCATTAAGGCGGCGAGAGCAGAGTTAGCCAATGGCATGGTGCGCGGAAATAGAATAATCTAGACTAATGAGAAAGCTTGCGTGCTAATGCAGTCCCCAGGGACTGTAAACCTTGAACGATTACGACTAGAATGACAACGGTGACAATCATTATATCGGTTCGGAAACGGTTGTAGCCATATTGAATGGCCAGATCCCCTAATCCCCCTCCGCCAACCGCACCGGCCATGGCGGTATACCCTATGACACTAATCGTAGTGATGGCGACTCCAAGAATAAGAGAAGCTTTCGCTTCAGGGAGAAGAACTTTCTGAATAATTTGTAGGGGGGATGCTCCCATAGATAAAGCTGCCTCAATGACGCCGTAAGGAACTTCCTTGAGGGAACTTTCTACAACTCGCGCTACAAAAGGAGAGGCAGAGATGACGAGAGGGACAATGGCTGCAGTTGTGCCAATGGACGTGCCGACAAGTGCTCGAGTAAATGGAATGAAAGCCACTAACAGGATAATAAACGGAGCGGATCGTAAGATGTTGATAAGGGTTCCTAAAGTGCGCTCGACCCACGGGTTAGGCAATATATGCCCAGGAGAGGTTACTACTAATATAACGCCCAAGGGCAGACCTATAAGGTAGGCAAGTATCGTAGAAACAATCACCATGTAAAGGGTTTCACCGATTGCTGGGGAGACAAGCTGCGATAAATCGCTCCAAAATGAGGCTTGGAGGAATAGTGCGGGCTCAAAGGGCACGTTGTATCACCTCCACCTTTAATTCGCGAGAAGCTAAATAGCGATGAGCCACATTAAGCTGGTCGGAGTTGCCCTGAAGTTCTAAAGTAAGGGTGCCAAACAGCGTGGATCTTAGATGGTCGATACTTCCATAGAGGATATTCGCTCGGACTTCGCAGGTGCGCAGTAAATCCGTAATGATAGGGTCGGAAGCTCGTGATCCGAGAAACTGAATGCGAATAATTTCTGAGTCATGGTGGGTCGCAAATTCCTTTAACAGGTCCGCCGGGAGTTCACTTGGAAATACAGTGGCAATAAATTCTTTAGCGATATCCGATTGAGGTTGAATAAAAACTGACTCGACGGGGCCATTTTCAACGATCCGCGCTTGGTGAATCACCGCGACATGAGTACATATTTCTTTAACAACTTTCATTTCATGTGTGATCATGACAATCGTTAAACCAAGTTTCTGGTTAATGTCACGAAGAAGGTTTAAGATAGAAAGAGTCGTTTGCGGGTCAAGCGCAGAGGTAGCTTCATCACACAAGAGGACCTCCGGTTGTGTGGCGAGCGCCCGTGCAATGCCCACCCGTTGTTTTTGTCCACCACTTAACTGAGAGGGATAAGCATCGGCTTTGTCTTCTAGACCGACAAGATGGAGCAATTCTTCAACACGTGTTTTGATTTCCCTTTTAGAAAGACCAGATATTTCCAGAGGGAAGGCGATGTTTTCGGCAACAGATCGTGATTGAAGAAGATAAAAGTGCTGGAAGATCATTCCGATCTTTTGGCGTGCTTCACGGAGTGCTCTACCTGAAAGTTGGGTCAGATTTTGGCCAGCAATAACGACCTGACCGCTCGTGGGTTTTTCGAGAAGGTTCAGGCAACGCACAAGCGTGCTTTTTCCAGCACCGCTTAATCCAATAATGCCGTATATGGCACCTTTGGAAATGTGCAGAGAAACATCGTCAATAGCTATGACGGTCTCTTGACGGGACGAGTACTTTTTTACTAATTGCTTGATTTGAATCAAGTGCGGACCTCCTTTGATAGGGATTCCAACGTTTTAAACACAACAAAAAACTCCGCGAAGAAAACCCGCGGAGTGACCATTCGGTTTTCCTCTTATCTCCCAGATTTCTCTGCAGGAGTTAGCACCGTGCATAAATGCCGGTTGCCGGGTTTCATCGGGCCAGTCCCTCCACCTACTCTGAATAAGAGTTTTTTATGCAATTTTATTGTGCTCAAATCTTGTGATGGATGTATTCTAGCACAAGAGGAAGGGAGTTGGCAAGCGGTAAAATTTAGACATTATCTAAATACATGTAAATTATTGTAGTGGGGCTAAATATAAGTATGGATTTATGAATTTTATGGAATACTTGTATTAATTTGCAATTGGGGGTATTTGAATATGGGAGACAAGAGTCCTAAGAACAAGGAAAAAAAGAAAAAGCGGGCAGAGAAAAAAGTTATCGCGCCAATACTTAAATAGTGTCCTAAACAATTTCCAAAAGGGCTTCGATTTTTATAGTCGAGGCCCTTTTAGAATTGATTAGGCATCTTTTAAGAGTCAAGCAACAAGGTTGAAAGTAATTATGCTTTTAGCCTTAATTATTGCATCAAGATGAAATTTGTTTTTACACAAGCAGGAACAGAGTGTGTTTTAGAGAATTATGCTGGATAGGTTATTGATTACGCAAGTGCATTGCCAAGTCAGGATATTTCATCATTACCAGCTTACGTTGTTTTAGTCCCATTACTAGGCAATTACCGTCAATTAAAAGATAATAAGGAGATCAGTATGGAGAGAATTGCAGTAATATCGGATATTCATGGAAATATGCCTGCCTTAGAAGCTGTACTAGAAGATATCGCTAACAGAAATATTGACAGAATTTTATGTCTCGGAGACTTAGCGGGCAAAGGTCCTAGTTCAGCTGAGGCAGTCGATACAATTAAAGAATATTGTCAAGTCGTAATTAAAGGGAATTGGGATTATTATTTAACAGAACAAGAGGGCAATGAAGTTTTAAGGTGGCATCAGAAAAAACTAGGCGTTGAGAGACTAAAGTATATGAAGGAGTTACCTGTCTATATAGAATTTTATATCAGTGGAAAGTTATTAAGACTTTGCCATGCTTCCCCAAATGATCTAATGCATAGAGTCTATCTTTCAACCGAACAGAGTAAGCGGATGAAATTATTTGAAGCGACACCAACGCTTAAACTTGAAGCAGATGTGGTAGGCTATGGTGACATTCATGGTGCTTATATAGATAGCTTTACTGGCAAGACTCTGTTTAATGTTGGAAGTGTCGGTAATCCCCTTGACATAACCCAAGCATCCTATGGGATCATTGAAGGACATTTGGATGATAAAAATGAAGGTCCTTTGGCGATAACGCTGGTTAAAGTACCCTATGATATAGAATTAGCTATTGACCAGGCGAATGCAACGGATATGCCAGAGAAACAAGAATATATTAACGAATTGAGGACAGCTATATTCAGAGGTCGGAAAACCTAAGCAGTTATGCATGGGTCAGAATAAAGAACAAACAAAGAGGATTATTAGGAGGGGCTATATGAGAATCAAGCAGATCTTGAGAGGGCTCCTTTTTTATTTGGGCATTTTAGGAATTATAGATACTGTATTACTCCTGCTATTTAATGGGGGAGTTAATCTGGGAACTATTTTACCTGGGGCTGCGGGAGGCTTATTGCTCTTTTCGTTATTAACCAAATCGTTTTTCCAGAAACTTATACCTGTAGGACTTACAAGACCATGGTTCTTAAAGATTCGGCAGTGTGTCATTTCCTTAGTCCTGATCGGATTAATTTCATTTCTGGTGGTCGAGGGGGCGATTATTAGAGATTCTCGCCCAGACCCAGTTGTTGAGGTGAATTATCTGATTATCTTAGGGGCGGGCCTGAATGGCGAACAACTTTCATGGACACTTTGGGAGAGAATGCAAAAAGGACTAGAATTCCTAGAGAGGTACCCCCAGGTCCAGGTCGTTCTTTCAGGAGGGCAAGGTCCTGGAGAGAAGATCTCTGAGGCCGAGGGTATGAGACGTTTCTTGCTGGATCATGGGATTTCAGACGAGCGTATCCTTAAAGAGGATCAATCTACGAGCACGATGGAGAACTTCCGATTTAGTAAAGAGATATTAATCCGGCAACCGAACTTTCAAAACCTAGAGAGGGTTGCTGTGATTACGAACGACTTCCATCTCTTCCGCTCGAAAATGTTGGCTCAGCGCAATGGATTAAACCCGGTGGGTATTCCGTCCCCTACCCCGTGGTATATCGTGCCTAATGTTTATTTAAGAGAGTATTTTGCGGTGGTCAAATCCCTGATTTTCGATTGGTGAATAGAAGGAATCTCTTGGATTTTACCGAATGGTAAGGAAGGGGTTCTTTAACCAAGTTACAGAAATGAGGGTGCATAATGTCCAATTATATACTGACTTATTCTAAAATTAAGTTTTACCCATTGGAGCCAGTGAAGGCTGATGTAAACATCGCAGATATCGCCCACTCCTTGTCGCTTATGACAAGAGCTAACGGGCATTTCGATCATTTTTTCTCGGTTGCTCAGCACTCAATTAATTGCTATAAGGAGGCCAAAAGCCTAGGGTATTCGGAAAGGGTGCAACTCGGTTGTCTTTTGCATGACGCAAGTGAAAGCTATATATCAGATATTACAAGACCTGTGAAGCAGAACCTATCCGAATACTGTATTATCGAAGAGAGGCTTCAAGGCATAATTTATGAACGTTTTGGTTTGGCCGATTTGTCACGGGAAGAACAACGGTTGATCAAAGAGGTTGATGATATCCTGCTGCACTTTGAGTTTGAAGTATTAATGGACCTAGGTATTTTAGACATACCTCCATCCAAGTCTATGGAGCATGATTTTTCACAGAAAGAATTCAAGAGTGTTGAGAAAGAATTTTTGACTATCTTCTGTAAATTAGCAGGCTAGATAAAATAAATAAGTAAGTAAGTAAGTAAGTAAGTAAGTAAGTATGACTCAACGTCATAAGGCTGGAAACAATCCTGTTTTCAGCCTTTTACCATTTTTTGGATTGAATTTGTTTTACATCCAAGAAGGTATAGATTATGATTTAGAGAATAATGAAGGATAGCCAAAATAGAACGGGGGATTTTAGATGATTGATCAAGCTTTAAGGGGAAAAAGACCATAGGGTGACGTCAAGGTACTCGGTTTTTTCACTTACCCTTATTTGATCTTAGATGAGTTCGGAAGAATTTTTGGGAAATTATAAGAATAAAGGCAAATCAAGAATGGGATGAGCAAGAAAATGAGCTTAAAAACATAATAGAATGCTTAATAATTATAAAACCTTATGTATAATAAAATTAAAAATGAAGAGCGAGGAAAACAAAGTGGCTTATTATTTTGAGGATGCTTCTAGAACTCTCAGTGAATACTTACTAATTCCCAATTTAACAAGAAGGGATTGTATTCCCAGTAATGTCAGTCTGACAACACCTATCGTTAAGTTCGAACGGGGAAAAGAATCCTCTTTGAAATTAAGAATTCCTTTTGTTTCTGCGATCATGCAATCAGTATCTGACGACAATTTAGCAATTGCTTTGGCAAAGTGCGGTGGTTTATCTTTTATTTTTTCTTCACAATCGATTAACGAACAAGTGGAGATGATTAAGAAAGTAAAGAAATTCAAAGCAGGTTTTGTAGTCAGTGACGCTAATTTAACTCCTGAACATACTTTGCAAGATGTCATTGCTTTGAAAAAAAAGACGGGTCATTCCACAATTGCTATTACAGAAGATGGATCTCCTCAGAACAAGTTGATTGGACTTGTGACAACGAGAGATTACAGAATCAGCAGAGATAATCTGGACAAAAAGATAGTGGAATTCATGACACCATTTTCAGAACTTATAATGGGAAAAGAAGGAATCAGTCTTAGTGAAGCTAATGATTTAATTTGGCAACATAAACTGAACTGTTTACCAATTATTGACGACAACCAAAACCTTTGTTATTTTGTTTTTAGAAAAGATTATGAGGAACATAAAAATAATCCTCTGGAATTGTTAGACGCAGACAAGAGATATATAGTTGGAGCCGGAATAAATACCAAGGATTACAAGGAAAGGGTACCTGAATTAGTGAAAGCAGGTGCAGATATTCTATGTGTTGATTCTTCGGATGGATATAGTGAGTGGCAGAAGGAGACTATCGAGTTTGTCAAGAAAGAATTTAATGATCGAGTAAAAGTTGGCGGTGGAAATGTTGTTGATAAAGAAGGTTTTTTGTATTTAGTGGAAGCAGGAGCTGATTTTGTTAAAGTAGGAATCGGTGGGGGGTCAATCTGTGTAACCAGAGAACAAAAAGGAATTGGGAGAGGTCAGGCCACAGCAGTTATCGAAGTGGCCAAAGCTAGAGATGATTATTACCAAAAGACAGGCAAATATGTCCCTATATGTTCCGATGGAGGAATCGTGCATGATTATCATACTGTCTTAGCAATGGCTATGGGAGCTGACTTTATTATGATGGGCAGATATTTTGCACGGTTCGATGAAAGTCCAGGTAAAAAAATAAAACTAGGAAACAATTATGTCAAGGAATATTGGGGTGAAGGCTCAAACAGAGCGCGCAACTGGCAACGGTATGATTTTGGAGAAGGTTCAAAACTTAGCTTCGAAGAGGGCGTGGATAGTTATGTTCCTTATGCCGGAAGATTAAAGGATAATTTAGATTTGACTTTGAGTAAAATCAAATCAACAATGTGCAGTTGTGGAGCCATTTCTATTGAAGAATTGCAGAAAACTGCCAGATTGACTCTCGTTTCTTCAACAAGCATTGTTGAAGGCGGGGCACATGATGTTATCTTGAAGGAAAACAATTATTTGGTCTAGGGATCATTGGATGTCCACTACAAAGAAGAATATTGAGTAAACAAACAAGGCTAGAAGCATGAGGCTTCTAGCCTTGAATGAGATTACTGTAATCGCAACTGGTATAAGGGGAACTGGCTAGATAGCTAATCTAGCTGAAATTGGAGGAGTGTATGAAACTTATTCTTACCATTATTGGAATTAACGTAGTCTATGTATCTTTATATACGCTACGTATGATTTTTGTTATCAAAGGCCAGAAAATCTTGGCAGCCATTCTTTCCGTGTTTGAAGTTTTTGTTTACATGTCAGGGTTGGGGATAGTTCTTAAAAACCTAGACAACCCTTGGAATCTAGCAGCCTACTGTGCTGGATTTGGCTTGGGGGTGTATACAGGTGGACGTATCGAGGAATATCTGGCTTTGGGTTATGTGACGGTCCAGGTTACAGTAGATTGTTTTGAACTCGAACTAACGTCTAAGTTGCGGGAATATGGGTATGGTGTTACTTCCTGGTTAGCAGATGGTAAGGATGGTCAACGTCTCATGATGCAGGTTTTAGCGAAAAGATGTAATGAACGTAAGTTAATGGACATCCTTGAGCAACTCTCTCCCAAAGCTTTTGTTATCTCTTATGAACCCAAACATTTAAAAGGTGGATTTTGGATTAAACGAGTAGCTAAGCATTTTTAAGAAAGTTCATTTTCCGTTCCATTTCATTATAAATTCAATTAATTAAAGTAAAAATATCTTTGTTATAAGCGGTTTATCGGGCAAGGTCCTGATAACCTTGATAAATTAGGTCAAATAGCTGTTTAAGTTCCGGTTCTTCAACACACGAGAAGGCAACGCGCACATCACTTTCCCCTAGTGCTATAACTCCGACACCGTATTGCTCCAGTAGGTGAAGGCGCAAGGCTTCTGCCCTCACTCCTTTGAGTTTAAGACACATGAAGTATCCTGAATTAAAGGGATAGTAGTCCCAGGCAGCGTTATATTCTCCCTGATCAAGAATCTCTTTAACTTTACAGGCACGTTTCATTAGAATTTCAATTTTTTCTTGTTTTTGTTTGTGGAAGTCTTTGGATTTAAGGGCTTCTAATACAAAAGTTTGTGCTGGATGAGAACTGCTAGAAATCGTTCCGCGGATAATACCCAATGTCTTATTTTCTAAGGCATTTAATATAGCTGGATATTTGGAGGCGTAGGTAATGAATCCTACACGAAAGCCCCACATGTAGTCCTCTTTCGTAGCGCCATCTACTTTGATAGCTAATATTCTAGGATGAATGTTGGCGATCCGGGCAAACAGTGATTCCTTGATAGAGTTCTCATAGAATAACCCAAAATAGGCATCATCGGTAACAACGGCTAGGTTCATGCCTTGTTGGGCGACTTCTTTTAGTACCTCAACGATCTCCGTAGCTTCTTGTTCAGTTGGTGTATACCCGGTCGGGTTATTTGGAAAATTAAGTAATAGAATTGCCTTTCCCTGGTCTTTCTGAGATAGTAAGGCTTCCTTCATCCCTACTGTATTATAGTTTCCTTTCTCAGTATAGAAAGGAAACGTTATGCTTTTGCCGCCACGACGAACTCCAAAGATAAGATTGTAATTACCCCATAATTTGTCGGGTAAAACCAAAGGGTCATTTTCGTCAAGAAATAGATCGGCAACTATACTTAAACCGTGTGTCAAGGCACTAGTAACAATGGGATTGCTAAAGGATTTATCTTTTAAAGACGGACTTTCGTTTAATAGCTTTTCGCGCCAAAGTCGTCTCAGCTCAGGTTTTCCTGCGGGAGGAGCATAGGGATAAAGATCATTAGGATCGTAATTGGTTAATGTTTTTTGGATTAATGGTAAGAACATTGGTTGATTATGTTCAGTTGCAATTCCTATCGTCGCATTATAACGGTGAGCCTTTTGTTTAGCTTCCGCAGTTTGAGTCAAGATCCCCTTGGGAAAGTATAAGTTTTTTCCGAGTTCGGATAATAAGTCATAAACATGGGGATTTTCTTGTTGTATCTGTTGATTTAAATCTTGAGCAAGCTCATGCATGGATCTTTCTCCCTTTCTTAGTCCAACCTATTTTGCTAAGTTGTCGGCTTTAGTATCTCTATTTAATGAGTGATGACGTTTACAATAATATATGAATTCCAACTTTCTTAATCTAGTATCATTCCCCTTTTAGTTTATAAAAACTAAGTAACTAAATTCTACACTAAAATGATTATTTCCTCCACTTTTAATCATAAGGTTATTATTTTTGACTGTCTGAGAATGAAATTTTGGCTTATTCAACAAACGATTTAGAGAGAGCAAGAACTATTATAAACTGTCAAATAATAGATAACGCCGATAAATCTGCAGCGTGTAGACTCATAGATGCTATTTCAACGTTTAAAGGTGCGAACAATAAATTGTAGGATCACTGAATTAGGCCCTGAACTATTACAGTTCAGGGCCTAATTGTCCCGATAATGTGGTTTATACTAATAAATATTTCGACCTGATTTCGTCATTATCAGCTAATTCCTCGACAGTTCCTTCAAAACGAACTTGCCCTCGTTCAAGTACATAACACCTATTGGCCAATTTCAAGGCGGATTTGAGATTTTGTTCGGCTAAGAGAATAGATATTCCGGTTGAACATAGTTCGAGAATTTGCTCTTCTAATTCTCGAACGATTAAAGGCGCCAGTCCTTCAGTTGGCTCGTCCAAAATTAGAAGCTCAGGATTCCCAAGAAGAGCTCTGGCAATACTTAACATTTGTTGCTCTCCACCGCTTAAGTTTCCACCCCGACGATTGGCGGTTTTTTTAAGTACAGGAAATAATGCATGGACTTTATCCAAATTCCATGTTCCGGTTTTAATCTCGTCTGCAATCTCGAGATTTTCACGCACAGACAAGTCTGGAAAAATTCTACGGTTATCAGGAACAAGACTAATCCCGATTTTGACCATTCGTTTGGTAGGGGTTCTTGTAATGTCCTGCTCTTTAAAAAAGATTTGACCGCTTTTTGGAGGGGTAATACCAATGATACTTTTGAGTGTCGTTGTTTTTCCTACTCCGTTACGACCAAGGAGAGATACAACTTCTCCTTGATTCACCTTTAAAGATAAACCAAATAAGACATGACTTAAACCGTAATAGGTATGAATGTCTCTAACTTCTAACATCATCCCGTTTCCCCCAAATAGGCATTTTGTACAGATTTATTGTTTCTGATGTCTTCAGGAAGTCCTTGCGCTATCGTACGACCTTGGTGAAGAACCATGATTTTTTGAGCAACGTCAAAAACCAAATCCATATCATGTTCAGTAAGCAATATCGTAAGACCTTCCTCCTGAGATAATTTTTTAATAAGATTTACGATTCTGCGTGTCTCATCGGGTGACATTCCAGCAGTTGGCTCATCTAAAAGAAGAAGATCTGGTTTACTTCCTAAAGCAATCGCTATTTCCAAGACTTTTTGATCTCCATAAGAAAGAGAATTGCATGAATGGTTTCTAAACTCAACAAGTCCAAAACTTTCCAAAACCCCAAGTGTTTCTTCAACAAGAAGTCTTTTGGCAGGTCTGAATAATTTCCTATCCAGGTGATGTTTGGCAATAACAGCAGTTTGGATATTTTCAAAGACTGTAAGACTGGAAAAAATATTTATCAACTGAAATGACCGCCCCACTCCTTGGTGACAAATTTTGTGGGGAGCCAAGTTCGTAATTTCCCTGCTTTTGAAACGGACATGACCTGAATCCGCCTGTAGATGCCCAGTTATTAAATTGAATAAAGTGGATTTGCCGGCGCCATTGGGTCCAATTACCGCCACTACCTCTCCCTTCGGAACAGAAAGGTTGGCATCTGTAATTGCCTGAAACCCATCGAACGCTTTTCTAAGTTGTTCAACTTGAAGCATTCAAATTCTCTCCTTTCACACTCCGCCTTTTTTATTATTACTCTTTATTAAATAACCAAGAATACCTTGAGGAAGGAACAGGACGAGGATGAGTAACAGCACACCAAGGACAAGAAGCCAGTATTCAGTGTAGAGACCAACAAACATTGACAAAACGACTAAAATGACAGCGCCTAATGTCGGGCCCATAAATACAGTAAGTCCTCCCATTAAACACATGATTAAAATTTCTGCCGATTTGTTCCAAGAGAGTAGGGAAGGGGCCACAGATCGTTCGATTAAAACAAATAATACACCGGCAAGTCCTGCAAAGAATCCAGCGATGACAAACGCTGTCAGCCGGTGTCTTTTGACGTGTATTCCTAGACTTTCAGAGCGCATGGGATTGTCACGAGTGGCAACTAATGTCAGACCAAAAGGAGATTTGCTAATCAGATAAAGAATTACTAGAGATATGCATAGAACAATCAGAGTCGTATAGTAGACTGAATTTACAGAAGTAAGAAATTCAGGAACAGGTATAGCATGAATTCCGTTGTCTCCATTCGTCAGCGCATTCCATCGATAAATAATAGCCCAAACCAACTGCCCTAAAGCTAACGTAAGCATACCAAAATATAGGCCTCTTAATCGTACGCAAAACCATCCAATCACTAAGGCTATAAGGGCAGCAACCAGGGGACCCAAGACAACCGCAACAGCAAATGGCCAAGAGGTTTTAGTCATAATAATTGCTACAGTATAGGCACCAACCCCATAGAATACTCCATGGTGTAAATGCAAAAGTCCTCCGTACCCTAAAACTAAGTTTAAGCTGGTGGCAAGTAAGGCTGTTGTAAAAACAGTTGCTAGCAAGTAAACATAATATTGGGAGATCAGAGTCGGCATCGCTAAAAGTATCAGAGTCCCAGTGGCTGACAACCCCAAGCCGAGATAGGCTCTGAACTTTCCCTGTGGAATCTTTAAGGTACTTGAGTTATTCGCTGACATAAATGTTTTCCTTTCTCTACCATGCAGATTTTAACAAACCAGAAGGTTTTAAAATTAGAAGAACACCCGCTATGACATAAGGAATAATGATGGCAACGCCTGGGATGAACAATATCCCAAATGCTTCCCCAACCCCCATAATAATAGAACTAATGAGTGCTCCCCATACATTGCCTAATCCACCTATGACTACGATTAGGAAAGCATAAATTATAATATTTGCATCCATACCCATCGAGATAGTAGTCGTTGGCGCTATCAAAGCCCCTCCCAGTCCTGCAAGCCATCCGCCCATCGCGAAAACTAGAGCAAACACTCGAGTGCTGTCAATACCTAATATATCAACCATCTCTCGGTCAGTAGCCGTTGCTCGGCATATCTTGCCAAGATGAGTTTTGGATAAAAAAAGCCATAAACCAAGGGCAACCATCGGGCCTACTATAAGAAGGAAGGCATTATACGACGGAAGGGACGCTCCCCAAAGATTAAAGGAACCCCTTAAAATCGTAGGAATATTCATAGATTTAAATTCTGTTCCCCAAATTATTTTGACAAGGTCCCCCGCGATAAGTACTAGGGAATAAGTCAAGAGCATTTGCATTAAATGTTCTTGGTTATAGATAAATCTAAGCAACCCGCGTTCGATTACAAGACTAATTAACATTACCGCGATAGGGGCAACCAACAGGGCTAACCAAAACCCATTTGGGCCTTGGCCAAAAAATATTGAGATTGAGTAAGCAATAAAAGCCCCTAACATATAAAGTGATCCATGGGCAAAATTCGTAATTCTTAAGACTCCAAATATGAGAGTTAACCCTGCCGACACGATAAAGAAAATCATTCCCCTGCTTAATCCTATAAAAAGCTGGCTGGCGAGTGTTGCGAAGTCCATGTGTCATCCCCCTGTCGTGTAAGATTACGTAAATGGGCGGTACCTGGCGGCCCGCCCATTAATCTTTTGTTATTGCTTTGCTCGAAGCTTTTGGATTTCGTCAATAGAGGGCATAATTTCTTCAGGACTGAGAGTGTGAAGATCTGAGGCTGTAATTTTCCCGTCTACCTTAGCTATCACACCATAGGTCATGGGAATTGCCACCTGATGGTCTTCTTTGCGTAAAGTCGCTTTGCCTACCGGTGTATCAATAACTAAGCCTTCCATAGCGTCAATGATCTTTTCCTTATCAGTACTGCCAGCCTTTTCAATCGCTTGACCTAGGAATTCTCCTCCCATGTATCCATACAAGGCAAACGCAGCGGGTTCACGATTATATTCCTTTTTAAAAGCTGCGACAAACGCCTTATTTTCAGCTGTATCTGGATAATTTGATAAATATGGATTTGTACCAAGAACATTTTCAGGCGCTTGATCACCCAAAGGCCTTAGGGTCGCAGGGTCATAGCTGGTATGTGCCCATACTGGAATTTCTTGGGGAAGTCCAGTTGCTTTGAGTGCTTTCATAAAGGCTACCATATCAGCTCCTCCAGTGCCAACTACAAGCACATCAGGTTTAGCACTGCGAATAGCGTTGATATATGGCGTGAAATCTGTTTCTCCAACACGCCACCAAGTTTCTCCCATTTTGTTAACGTCAGGTTCAAGTGCGGTTAAATTAGACCAAAGGTTAGAAATTACAGAATGACCATATTCATAATCACTGCCAGCTAACCAGACTTTTTTATAAGGCGTCTTGGAAAGTTGGACCGCGCCTGCTTTGCCGATAATTGCGGTATTGGGCAAAGTGCTGAATACATAGCGATGGCCTGCTGCACCTGTGACTTTGTCACTCATTCCGCCCCAGTCGATAAAGGGTACTTTATTCTCTTTAGCAAATTGTGAAACGGCAAGTGAGGCTGCACTATTCGTAGTTCCTGCTAGAAAGTCAACGTTTTCTTTCATCACGAGTTCTTTTGCCCAGCTTGTTGATTTGTCCGGCTTGAATTCGTCGTCACGGGTGACAAACTCAATCGTCGGACCCCCTTTAGCGGCAATTTCTTTTACAGCAAGTTTAAATCCATCTAAGGAGTCTTTAGCATAGACGGCAGCTCCGCCGGTATAAGTATCTACAATTCCAACTTTAATGGCCTTTTTGTCAGTCGTAGTGGTTGAACTATTTCCACACCCAGTAACTAATAATGCAATAATCAGGAGCATTGACCCTATCTTAACTAAATTACTCGATTTCATTTTGCCTGCCATACTAACCATTCTATCCCCTCCATAATGTTTTAGAAAACCCCATTTAGAGATATTTCCTTTTCTGAGTTGGCTCTAGGGCTAGTTTTTTCCGTTCTACCATACTTCCTTTCCCTTATAAATTCCTTTGAGTGCTCCTGCTAAATAAGTGTGATGTAAAGCACATCATATACTAAAGGATATTCTAAAATTATAACAGGTGTATTTAGGACAGACAATACTTATTTTGTCGTGTATTAAAACACTATCGTCTATATGATCGCATCTAGGCGAAATTATTCGTATAATGGAGCTGAGGAAAATAGCCTATTTGTTTTGATACGGAAAATAGAGGCTGCACTGATGCAGCCTCTATTTTCCTTAGGATTGATAGTTTAAGTTACAATCCGTGAAACCGATTTGATATCACTGCTCTTTTGAGTGAACAAGGAGACAACAATTAGGGTGATAAAGCTTAAGGGGACACCTACAAGCGCTGGGTTACTAAAGGCAAAGGGAGCTACAACACCAACAAGGTGGTAGACATTGCTGTATGTGTCCTGGGAAAATAAAATTATTCCTAAAGAAGTTATCAGTCCTACGATTATTGACCCGATCACTCCTGCTGCAGTTGTTTTTTTCCAGAAAAGTATCATAATAATCGAGGGGAAATTAGCGCAAGCTGCAACAGCGAATGCCCATCCTACAAGAGCAGCGACATTCATATTTTTGAAGAGAATTCCCAAAACCATGGCTATACAGCCTACGACTATTGCGGTGATTTTCCCGGCAAAAACTTTTTTCTTGTCGGTCAATTTCAGATTGAAGAACTTATCCATCAGATCATGGGCAATAGCCCCAGAAGCTGCGACAATTAGACCGCTGACTGTGCCAAGTACGGTAGAAAATGCGATGGCTGAGATCATGGCGAAAATCGCGATGCCAATAGACTTTGACAATAACGGAGCTGCCATATTTTCATTAGTAAGATCAAGAACTCCACCAGTCATGGCTCCCAAACCCATGTAGAGGGTAAGAATATAGAATAAGGCTATAGCTGCGATAGCAACAAGGGTAGATTTCCTGGCAGACGAAGGACTCGGAACAGTATAATAACGAATAAGAATATGAGGCAAGGACACTGTACCTAAAAACAACGCCAGCATTAAGGATACAAAATTAAACCTATCAGCTGATGTTGCACCTTTGGCAGGATCAACTTTGAACTTAAGACCAGGACTTAAGATATCCTTACCAGACATAGGAATCTGATAATAAACTGTTATTAGATTGGTCTCATCTGTAATTGTTTCATGATCCCAACGCACGACTACGCCATTACTAATCTTCGTTGCTAAGGAGAAAGGATTCAAAGAACCCGTTGTTATCGCAGTGTCTTTAGTAGCTTTTTGCCCGTCAATCTCACTCATTGTACCAACCTGAAAAAACTTGTTATTTGCTTTTGGTTCTCCATTGTAAAGCGTGGATCCATTCTCAAGCTGAGTGATTATTTCTGTTTCTTCCAATATATTCTGAGGTGTATTTAGGGTCCATAGGCTCTCAACATTATCTTTGGAGAGCTTTACATAACTCTTGGCCTTAGATTTAATGATCTTTAATACTTTATAGGAAGGATCATCAATTGTCACCATTGTATCACTTATGCTGGTGACTTTTAATTCTTTAAGATTATGATTGGCGATGTCCGCTTTATCCGGCGAAGTTGACAGCCCGCGTGAAAACACTAGGAATACCAAGATTAACGAAAATATAATTAACAAAGCTCCTTTGAAGAATTGGACGTAGGTGGTTGATGCCATACCTGCAGTTGCCACTATCGCAATAACAATAAATCCAACGATTACAACCCCTGCTTCATGAGGTAACCCGAGCAAAGGAGTTACCAATGTTCCCGCACCAACCATTTGAGGTATTAAATAAACCAAGGAAACCAAAAGGGTGCTAACTGCCCCCATAAGCCTTATTCCTTTAGAATTAAATTTGCGATCAAGCGCATCGGTAAAGGTATATCTCCCAAGTTGATTCATAGGTTCCGCTACAATAAACAATGCTACCATCCAACCCGCGAGAAAACCAATGGCATATAAAAACCCATCAAATCCATAAGTAGCTATCATTCCGCAGATGCCAAGAAAAGATGCAGCAGAGAGATAATCGCCAGCAAAGGCAATTCCGTTGATTGACCAGTGAATTGATCTACCGGCGGCATAGTAATCGCTTGCTGACCTTGTTTTGCGAGCAAAATGAAAGGATATGGAGAGAACGGAGATAATAAAACAAATAAGAATGGCGATAGCCCCTGGCGAAGCAGAATAATTCATCCCTTATAACCTCCTTTCAAATTATCGAGAATATCAATTAACTTAACCACTAACCACGATAATTTTTCTGCGCTTGTACAAATATGATTATAATAATGCCTAGAGAGAGGCCGCATTAATGCAACCTCTCTCTTCCTTAGTATTGGCTCATATAGAGAAGTGAGCCAACTTGACCGTGTAATAATTAAGCAGAGTTAAGATCCAATCTGCGAAACCGCCTTAAGATTAGTACTACTCTTTTGGGTGAACAAGGAGATAATAACAAGGGTAATAAAGCTCAACGGAACACCGACAAGTGCTGGATTACTAAAGGAAAAAGGAGCAGTTGCACCTATTAGTTGATAAACATTACTGTATGTGTCCTGGGAAAACAAAATTATTCCTAAAGAAGTTATCAATCCTACTAAGATTGACCCAATCACTCCTGCTGCAGTGGTTTTTTTCCAGAATAGGATCATAATAATCGAGGGGAAGTTAGCGCAAGCTGCAACAGCAAATGCCCATCCTACAAGAACAGTGACATTCATTTTTTTGAAGAGAATTCCTAATGCCATGGCGATACAGCCTACAATTATTGCGGTCATTTTCCCGGCAAAAACCTTTTTCTTGTCGGTCAACTTCATATTGAAGAACCTATCCATAAGATCATGAGCAATAGCCCCAGAAGCTGCGACAATTAGACCGCTGACCGTGCCAAGTACGGTGGAAAACGCAATAGCAGAAATCATGGCGAAAATTGCGACACCAATAGATTTTGCCAATAACGGTGCTGCCATATTGTCATTGGTAAGATCAAGAACCCCACCAGTCATGGCCCCTAAACCCATGTATAAAGTAAGAATATAAAAGATAGCCATGGCCGTGATGGCAACGAGGGTAGATTTTCTAGCAGCCGAAGGACTTGGAACAGTATAATATCGAATCAAAACATGCGGCAAGGATGCTGTACCTAAAAACAACGCAAGCATTAGCGAGACAAAATCAAACCTGTTAGTTGCCGTTGCGCCTTTGGCAGGATCAACTTTGTACTTAAGACCAGGACTCAAGATATCCTTACCAGACGTGGGATTTTGATAATAAACTGTTACTAGATTGTCCCCATCCTTAATTATTTCGTGACCCCAACGAGTTACTGTGCTGTTACTGATTTTAGCGATTAAGGAGAAAGGATTTAAAGAACCTGTTGATACAGCAGTGTTTCCAGTAGGTTTTTGACCGTCAATCTGACTTAATGTACCAACCTGAAAAAACTTGTTACTTTCTTTTGGCTCTCCATTGTAGAGAGTGGATCCATTAGCAAGCTTAGTGATTGTTTCTGTTTCTTCTAAGATATTCTTGGGTGCATTGAGAGTCCACATGCTCTCAATATTATCCTTGGAGAGCTTTACGTAACTCTTAGTCTTAGTCTTAATTAAACTCATTACTTTATAGGAAGGATCCTCGATTTTTACAGTAGTATCACTTATACTGCTGACCTTTAAGACTATAAGATTGTGATAGGCGGTGTCTGTTTTATCCGGTGAAGTTGACAGCCCGCGTGAAAGCACTAGGAATGTTAAAATTAACGAAAAGGTAATCAACAAAGCTCCTTTGAAGAATTGGACATAAGTGGTTGAAGCCATACCTGCAGTTGCCACGATGGCAATAACGATAATTCCAACCATTATCACACCTGCTTCGAAAGGCAAGCCGAGTAAAGGAGTTACCAGTGATCCCGCACCAACCATTTGAGGGATCAAATAAAACATTGAAACCAAGAGTGTGCTACATGCCCCCAAAAGCTTGATTCCTCTAGAATTAAATTTGCTATCAAGTGCATCAGTAAAGGTGTATTTTCCGAGCCGTTTCATAGGCTCTGCTACAATAAACAAGGCCACAATCCAACCTGCGAGATAACCAATGGCATATAAGAAACCATCAAAGCCATACGTGGCGATCATACCGCAGATTCCAAGAAACGATGCAGCAGAAAGATAATCCCCAGCAAAGGCGATTCCATTTATTGACCAGTGAATTGATCCGCCGGCAGCATAATAATCGGTTGCTGACTTTGTTTTGCGAGCAAAATAAAAGGATATGAAGAGAACGGATATGACAAAACAAATGAAAATGGCGACAGCCCCTGGTGAAACACTATAATTCATCCTTTATACCTCCCTTCAATTTATCAAAGAATATCATTATCGTTTACTAACGTCGGTCAATTTTTCGGCGTTGGTACAAATTTGATTGTAGATAATAGCCAGCACAAGTGCTAAAACAATGAGCCCAAAACCATACAGAATAGCTACGTTAAAGCTCCCAACACTAATTCGCATAACTTGACTATCCCATACATTGATATAAATAAATCCCGCGTAAATGACAGTATAGATAATAAACATGACTACTCCTAATCGGGCCTTCTTTTTTTCCAGAGTTTTATTCTCTTTCCATTCGGTTGCTGGTCCATGTGACATATCTTCACCTCCTTTCTAAACTCAATTTCAAGGGTGCAAGGATTATATTTCCCGCTTTTTATGGCGAGAAAGCTATTAAAGTCGTATGGGCCACAACGTTTCTTGAAACTGATTATCCATATCATATTCTGATAACAATGGAATTGCAACGTATTTTCTAAATATTCAAAATTATTAGAAAATATAACGGACCTTAGATAAGGACGTGAAAAGCGGAAAAGACTCCCAGGGGAAGTATCATCTATTGAAAAGCGTCTGGAGATAGGATTGGATGATTGAAATGTAAAGTGTCTCTGGAACGTTCACATTGAACTATAAATATAATTGCGGGTCCAAGGAAGGTTATTGAGTGGGCCCTTGCTGAATAATAACTGGTGCAGATCTATGTTGCCACTATTAAATGAAGCAGCACAGGAATTAAGATAGAGGCGCCACATCCGGATAAAAGTTTCGTCTTTATTCTCCCGAACTAGCGGGAGGGCCTGTTCAAAGTTTTGAGCCCAGTGTTCTAAGGTCCGAGTATAATGATTCCTCAGACTTTCGACATCATAGAGAGAAAATCCATCTTTCTCCATATGTTGGATTAGTTCGGGAACAGATGGAATGTAACCGCCGGGGAAAATATAGGTATTAATCCAAGAGTTTGTTCCGCTACCATCCCTTCCTGTAATACAGTGCAGCAGGGAAATTCCTTGATCATTAAGTAAATGTTGTACTGTGGAAAAGTATTCTTCTAAGTGCTCTTTTCCAACATGCTCGAGCATTCCTACGCTGACCACCCGATCAAATACTTGATCTCTAATTTCACGGTAATCTAGCAAGCGTACATCCACCAGTTCACTTAGGTTTTCACGATCAATTTTAAAGCGTACTCTATCATACTGTTCCTTGCTAAGCGTAATACCCAAAGCTTTAACTCGGTATTCCCGCGCAGCTGTTAGGATTAATTCTCCCCAACCACAACCAATATCCAGCAAGCTCTGCCCTTCATGTAAATTGAGTTTAAGTAGAATATGATCAATTTTGTTTTTTTGCGCTTGAGTTAGGGTATCTTCTGGAGAGCGAAAATACGCACAAGAATAGGTCATTGTTTCATCAAGCCACAATCTGTAAAAATCATTGCCAATGTCATAATGATATTGAACATTTTCCTTGCTTTTTCTAATTCCATTAGAAGAAATAAACTTGGTCATCTTCAAATAAGTGGGGTTTCTGTATAAAAAACTGTCTTTGTTATTAAAAAGGGATTCAACGACATCTCGGACACTTCCCTTAATTTCTAGATTGCCATGCATATAGGCTTCACCGAAAGCCAAGGAAGGATCCCTGACAATCTCCGCTTTAGGTATGGGCTTCCGCATAATAATATGAAATTGCGCGTCTCCTTCACCATACTGCACTACCTCTTCATCCCAGAATTCCACAAGGCAAGGAAGGGAAAATAGGTTCTTAAAAAGGTTTTTATAAAATAGTTTGTCGACATCCATGAAGAATAGCCCACCTTTCGTTAATTTAAATTTTTCTTAGCTGGTAAACATAAAAATAATTTTTAAACATAAGAAAATATTAACCGGATGGCTGTACCATTATGGACTAAAGTTCTACTAAGATATCCAAAAAACCTCCAAATATTCTGACTATTCAAAATTAATTAAATAATAAAAAAATTTAATTAATTTTGAGACACTCACTTCTTCAAGTGGGTGTTCCTTATTCTACTTCGGTAGACTCCCCCACCGAAGTCTCGATGTTCAGCTTTAGCTGAACGAGTTCACTTTACGAAAGACTTCACTGCAAAAGAAGTACACTTAAAACAGCCGCCATTAAAGTGAGCTTCTATAATAGTTTTATACGAGATGTATAAAGAATATTCATAACATTTTGACAAAGTAATGGTATACTATATAATCACAAACGTAGTTTCTCATGTTATCGAAGAAAAGCTGACCTGTGAACTATAATTAAAATTCGAGGGGGAATGGATATGCTGCTTTCTCTAAAACAATTTAAACCATTTGATCAGTTGCCTGAAAATGTTTTATTAGAGTTGAGCAAAACGATTCCAGTTAAGACCTATTCGACAGGTAGTTTTGTATTCATAGAAGGCGAAAAATCACTGGATTCATTATTTTTAGTTCTATCTGGAGTTGTGGAGATCATTACAGGAAACGGAGTGGTAAGACTAAGAAGTCAGGGAGACTTCTTTGGAGAAACAGTGATTCTTACTGGTAAACGATACCCCGCATCTGCAAAGGTAATTGCTGAGTTAACTTGTTACGTGTTGGGAAGAGAAGCCTTTGAGAATCTCTTACACAACTATCAGGAGGTTGCTCGCTATTTTAACCGCGTATTAACGGATCGAATGTGTGGGTTGTACGAAGAAATGCTCCAAGAACAACCTTATGAGTCGTTCGGTTTAGGATTTGAACGCTTCAAACAAAAGGTTTATGACATTATGTCCGCTCCTGTAGAAACCTGTCAGCCGCACACTCCGATCAACGACTTAGCTCGTTTATTCACAAAGAAAAAAATCAGTTCTATGGTTGTTACAGATGCCAATGGTAAGATGCTAGGTTTAGTTAGTGAACGGGATATTATTAGTAAAGTACTTGCCCGCGACGGCAACCCTTCGGTAGTTGTCGCTGTTGATATTATGCAACAAGACCCCCCAACGTTGATAGCTAATGCCTTCTTCTACCAAGCACTGCTTACTATGCTGAAAAGCCATGGCAAATATATTGTGGTCACGGATAAAAAACGACCCATTGGCATTGTCACTATTGGAGATTTAACTAGGGCAAGGATTACGAGTTCCTTAACGATTGTTAAAGACATAGAACTTGCCGGAAGTATCCCAGAATTGGCACAAGCTATCAAACAAATTAACAAAACAGTGGCTACGATGATCAGTGAAAAAGCCTCCGCTAGTGAAATCGGGGAAGTGGTATCAGAGTTATATGACATATTAACTCGAAGGTTGCTTTTGCTGGCGGAGAATTTGATGGTTGAAAAGGGTCTTGGTCGGCCGTCGGTTGATTATTGCTGGTTAACCATGGGCAGTGGCGGTCGTGAAGAGCTAACTCCCTCTTCGGACCAAGACAGTGCCATAATATATGCCGATGTTTCACTTGAAGAGGAAGGGAAAATTAAAGACTACTTTCGCGAACTGGCACAATATGTAACAGACGGATTAGACCTTTGTGGTCTAATTAAATGTCCTGGAAATATTATGCCCACAAATCCCGAATGGTGTCTGTCATTAACAACTTGGAAAAGTACGGTACTCCAGTGGGCAAGCACGCCTAATCCCGATGCTGTTCGTCAGTTTACAATTTTTTTGGACTTCAGACCGGTTTTTGGACAAGATTATTTGGCCCAGACATTACGTGATTATACGTTGCATTTGTTTCGAACCACTCCAGCCCTTCTTCATTTCCTTACAAGTGATGCGCTAAGCCATAGGGTACCTCTTAACCTATTCAAACACGTAATATTGGAAAAGAATAAAGACCATAAGAACGAAGTGGATCTAAAAAAATCTGCGTGCGTTCATATTGTGGACTGTATCCGTATTTTTGCTATGCGGGAAAGTATTGTTGAGGTTAATACTTTAGCGCGACTGAAGAAGCTAGTCCAATTTGAAGCCATCTCCGCCGATGATGCCGAGTACTACGAAGCTGCTTTTCAATCCCTTATGATGTTCAGGATGCGAGAAAACCTACGGAAACTGGGTCTAGGGTTCATCCCGGATAACTATATTAACCCAAATAACCTCAGCGAAAGAGAACGCTCTGTTATGCGCGAGAGTTTTTTGGCAGTTGACCGTCTTCAAACCGTAACCGGGTTGGCTTTCCAAGTTTAAGGCCATTTGTAAGGGAGGACTGAGAGATGACCAGTAAGATCAGTATATTCATGAATTTTTATAAATTCTGCTGCACGGTCGATGAGGAGGATTTTTGCCAAAGAGTAACCGCTTTTCGTCTGCGGAAATGGCCTTCCTTACCTTTAGATGGCAGCCGGTTTGTTGTGTTCGATACCGAGACTACTGGGTTTTATCCTCATAAAGGGGATGAAATTATTTCTGTCGGAGGGGTGGTTGTTGACAAGGGCCAGCTTACAGATGAGACGTTTCTCCAATTCATCAATCCTAACCGTGGAATTCCTCCACTTGTAACAGAATTAACCGGTATCACCGATGAAATGGTAGCAACAGCGCCGGATTTTATCGTAGTTTGTAATAAATTCATGGATTTTGTAGGGTCTTCAATGCTTGTTGCTCATTGCGGTGCTTTCGATTTTAGTTTTATTAATGCCCAATTGCAAAAAAACTGTGGAGAAAAGTTATGCCCTTTGGTTTTAGACACCTATTTAATCTCACATCTACTTTTTCCCGACCATAAAACCCATTCTCTCGACGATTTGGCTGAAGCTTATGGGGTGCCCTTAACGGACCGCCACACGGCGCTAGGGGATTCGATCATAACTGGCAGAATTTTTTTGGCAATGGTCGAGGACTTGAAGAAAAAAGGCATTAATACTACAACTGATTTGCTGTACAGTTTTAAATATCAGAAGTTTAGTACGCAGTAATCAGCTTAATTTAGCTCAATAGAGCAGCCATTCCCTCTTATTGGACAATCTTCCATCCTATGTTGATGGGCATATTCTGACACGAAGGCAGTAGGTTATTCCTAGAGAAAATAATTCTTATTTATATAACATCTCATAACATATCTGAATAAATTTATTAATAAAAATAGTTAAAATATTCGTACAAATTTGAATTGTTTGTGTTATTATGTGTTTAAGTCTTTGTGCAGAATTGTTAGTGTGAAGGTTGTTTGTGCGTTTGCGTGTTATATATACAATAACTTCTTAGAGCGAACCATAAACACGGCTGTTTAGAAGTAAAATTTAGATGAAGGGAGGTAGAGTGACGCATAAAATAATTTGTAAAGATAAAGACATATATAATATTACAGGTCAACTATCACAAACTAAGGAGGAAAATCGAAGATGAGTATACAAGAAGTAAAGGTTAATTATAGTGGTGCAGATCCTACGGCTTTTGGTGTTTTGGGTTTGGCGATGATATGTCTCATAGCTTCAACTTCCAAATTAGGTTTTACTGATCATAGTGCAACAGGTTTGCTTGTTGTGTGGGCATGTTTATTGGGTGGTATTGTTCAAATTATGGCTGCAAAAATTGACTTTCAGAAGGGCAACGTTTTGGGTGGCACAGCTCTGGGTGCTTATGGCTTTTTCTGGGTAGGTATGGCCTTTTCATGGTTAACTATGAACGGAGCGTTCGGCCCAGGCATGAAAGCTGCTGTTGACCCTAAAATGTTGGGATTTGTATTTTTGGGTTACCTTATTTTCTCTCTTTTTACAACAGTAGCTGCTTTAGAAGTGAACGTTCCTTTTGTTGTGTTGTTTCTGTTCATTGATGTGCTATTTTTCTCACTTTCGGCAGTTACATTTAATGTAGGTCCTGCTCCTATGTTTACTCAACTAGCTGGTTGGTCTGAATTGATTGTTTCCATCATTGGCTTCTATTATTCAGCGGCCATATTTTATAAGAACTTTTATGGACGTGAAATATTGCCTCTTGGTAGGCCACTTAACGTTATTAAAAAATCTGTACCTGCACCTGCTGTGCCTGATCAACGTCAGAGAGCTAGAGCCTAAGAAATTATATATTAAATTCTACGATGAAAAAGGCTCGAGAAATCTCGGGCCTTTTTTTCTACGTGCAACTAAAGCTGTCGCCTTCGCCGAGGCTTGGCGAAGGCGACAGCTTTAGTTTTCTTTAAATGCTAGAGTATGACGCTGCAGATTAGTCTAGGTATTATCTATTTAAGAAAGCCATTGAGAATGGTATCCTCTGCTTCCTTTTCCGAAAACCCGATTGACATTAATTTAATTAACTGTTCGGACTCGATCCGCCCTATGGCTGCCTCATGTACGAGTTGCGCTTCGCTATGATAGGCTGAAATTTTAGGGGTCGAAAGAACTTGAGCATTATGCATAATTATGGCGTCGCATTGTATATGACCACGGCCTTTATTTCGTCCTACTAAATCGAAATAGAATTCTTGCTTTGAATCGTCCTGGGCAACGGATCGTGAAATAATTTGGGCTGAAGAATCCGCACCTTGTAATTCGACAGTAATATTTGATTCTGCTTCTTGATCCATATAGGTCAAGAGCCGTTCTGTGACCACAAGCTTGGCATTATCCATAAGTCGGATCTCAGTATCCCTTTTAGTGCGGTCAATTCCTTTTATTTGAATAAGTTCAAGTTCGACAACAGAGCCTGCCTCTGCCTCAATAATGGTCTTTGGATTTAAAACCCGCTGACCCTGTCCTTCACCTTGTCCATAGTGCTTCTCTACGTACTTAAGTTTGGCACCTTTTCTCACAAAAAAGTTGTGTATTCCGTCGTGTTGTGATGCATGGTCTCCTGAATTATGGATTCCGCAGCCAGCAACGACCAACACGTCTGAGTATTCTCCGATTTCGAAGGTATTATAGACAACATCATTGATGTTCTCCTCAGTTACAATAACCGGAATATGGACACTTTCTCCTTTGGTATAAGGTTTTACAATTACATCAATGCCTGATTTGTCCTCTTTGGTTATGATATCAATATTAGCCGTTGTATTCCGCTGGACCCCTGCTCCATTCTTTCGAATATTGTAAGCTCCTTGGGGTATTTCATGAAGATCGGCCACTTTTTCCAGCATTAATTTATCCAATGCATTCAACATTCTGACCAACCCCTTTCTCACATTTAGTGCTACATGCACAAGCATCAGTATTTAAAATTCCAGCAAGAATTATATCCCTTTCGGATTGCGCGCTGATTGTCCCATTGGACATCAAAATGATTTCATCTGCAAGCTCCATAATACGTTCCTGGTGAGAAATGATAACGATCGTTGTATCATATTTCATATGGATATTTTTAAACGTTTCCGCAAGCTTCTGAAAGCTCCATAAATCAATTCCTGCTTCGGGTTCGTCAAAAACTGCAAGCTTTAGATTCCGTGCAAGCACGGTAGCAATTTCGATCCTTTTCATTTCTCCTCCTGAGAGACTGGTGTCAACATCTCTGTTGAGATAATCTTGGGCACATAAACCTACATCATACAACAAATCGCAAATATTAACTTTTTCAGGATTATACGAGGCAGCCATCTTTAGAAGGTCTTTGACTTTGATTCCTTTAAAACGAGGTGGACTCTGAAAAGCATACCCAATACCCAGACGAGCTCTTTCGGTGATATTCATGGTTGTAATGTCTTGCCCATCGAGTAGAATCTTACCTGTGGTAGTATTATAGACACCCATAATGATTTTGGCCAATGAAGATTTACCTCCGCCATTTGGACCGGTGACAACATATATTTTTTTATCATAGAATTTTAAATTTATATTCTTCAGAATCTCAACGTGGTTATCTCCATCTGTTTCTAGAGATACTCCCTGTATTTCAAGCATGACTATTCCTCCTTAATTGCTTATCCGTTGTCCATGTTCCAGAATATCATAATCCGACAATTTATTGTAGAAGATTTATTAATTATTTTTTTGAGCTTGGAGAATATATTTTTCCAAGCTTGTTTCTTATATACAAAAAGAGTATGGATTCTGGGGTGAAGAGTACCTGAAGTTTATATTATAACCAAATACGATCTCCTTACATATATTGCTTTAGTTAGATTGACGTTCGATAGGGGGGAATTACGTGGGCATTAAAGATACAGGGTGCCTTAATCACGTGCCCTATGGTTATGGAGTTTTACGTTCTTATAATGGCAAATGTCATTATTACCGGGATAATCAACACATCCGCCATAATTTCAAAATGAAGGAATTTAATCCTAAGAGAATCCATCCATATGGTGTCATGGAAAAACTGGTCGATGATTTGCAGAAAATGCGGTATTTATTAGGAGTACCCATTATAGTTACGAGTGGCTATCGCAGAGAATCAAACCCACATGGTGCAGGGCTGGCAGCTGATATTACAGTCCCAAGAAAAAGCTTTATTCAAGTTGCAGAAGCAGCGTATCATGCTGGTTTTCGCAGAATTGAAGTAATGAAACAATACGGAACTTCTTATGGGAACTTAATGAGTGTAGGAGGCCATGTGCACGTGGATGTATATGACGGCAGTGGGAATACCGCTTGGGGAACAGAATATGATTGCCCCTCATGTGATAGAATTCCCTGTTATCCTTGGTACGCTTGGGGAATTCAAAATTCATGGTCCGCAACGAGCCAGCCAAATACGTTTAATCAATTATTACACAACCTGAAGACTAACGCTCATGATACCGGCTATCGCGGATGCTGAGGAGAATAATCAATACACGGGGTGGTTTAAGTGGCGTATTCAATTATTGTTTCCAAAAGCAATAGGCAACTCTACTTGTTAAAGGATGGTAATGTGATTAAAACCTATCCCGTTGGCATAGGAAAGATGCTCACTGCAACACCTACGGGTACGTTTAGAATTATAAATAAGGCCCCCAATCCGGGAGGACCTTTTGGAGTAATGTGGATGGGACTAAGTAAACCCCACTATGGAATTCATGGTACCAATGATCCTCAATCCATTGGTAAACAAGTGTCCAAAGGATGCGTCAGAATGTTCAATTCGGATGTAATAGAACTTTCCAAGATTGTGCCGATTGGAGTAATGGTAACTATAAGAGCATAATCAAATATCCTAACCCGGGATTTAGTTGAAGCCAGCACAAAGTGCTGGCTTCAACTAAAAAAGTTTATTTATTTGGGTATACGATATATAGGCAGGTCACCGAACATTTTCAGGCTTTCTTCTTGGATCCAATCTCCCTGATTAGTTTCCTTTGGAAGCTAAGTTATCCCAGCGGACATGGTCGAGAGGTTTATGAATAAAATGGTTGATTTCCCAACCACACAAAAAAAGATCAAGACTTTGTCCTACGGACAAGCCTTGATCTTTCTTATTTCGTGTTACTTGGCTAGGTCTGGTAATGCTTTCTTAATCATGTCTAGAACCGTTGGATCTACAATTTCTACGTTTTTGGTTGTCGGATTGACCTTAGTAGCGGACTCTGGAACAGCAGTGAAACTGTGGTCAGCAGTCATATGACCGTGAGGATCAGACTTATTATCCCACATTATGGTCTTCACGTCGTAATTTTTCCCCGCATGGCAAGTTACACAAATGTCGTTGGGATTATCTTTCCGTAGTAATCGGCCAGTCGCGTTGGTACCGTGTGGGCCGTGGCAAGTTAAGCAACTATTGATCATACCAGTAGTGTTGTGTTTGCTGAAAGTATAGTCGCGTGTACCATAGTGGTTCGTCGCAATAATAGCACCTGACTTAGGATCTTTCGTTGGATCACTTTTGTGGCACGTTAAGCAAATCTCAGAAGTGGGCGACACCATAGTTGCTTTTTTCTGCTCGTTCGTTGTTGCGGCGACGTGCGCACTACCAGGACCGTGACAACCTTCGCAGGTTATTGTGTAATCAGGTGTTCCACCACCACCCATACCAGGGCTATGACACTTAGCACAGCTGTAATCTCCTGCTGACCAATTCTGGGTTCCAGTGACTAAGCCAGGACTATCGATCTTATACGTGCCGTCAGGGTTTTTGACGAGTTTGCCCACTCGATAGAACTGTTTTGCAAAACCAGCAGTTTTAGGGATTTCAGCCACTACATAGGTATCCATTTCTACCCCAAGGGCTTTGCTTAAATCTATTGTTGTTGACTTTGCATTATCGGCTGCACCGTCATATACGGTAATCGATCCATAGGTCTTATCTAGTTTATAAGCTGATAAAGGTTTAAAGGATTGATAATGGGGCGTTTTGTCGTAGTTTGTTTTCTGATGGCAACCTTGACAGGTTTTTTCACCAACATAGGTGGCAGTCACATTTGCAACCTGGGTTGCTGGAGTCGTTTGAGTTGAAGGTGTTGGAGTAGGTTGCTGAGTACTGCAGCCAGCTACTAACATGATAGTTACTAAAACTATTAGACTTAATACCATAATTCTAAGTCGATTCACTGAAAAAATCCCTCCTTCTCAGGTTCTTTAAACATAAATAGTTTGCCGAAAAAAATTCCTTTTATACTAACGACGAAATGTTATCCTGCCAAAATTTCATAAATTATTTCCTCGTAAATTTACATAATACATAAATTCTAAAGTTTGTAGTTACAATAAGATTGCGTAATGAAGAGTAGTATAAGTCACTAAAAAGGAGTGATGAGGTTGGCTTCAAGCGAGGGAAAACCTGCTAAAGCTAGCAGAACCCAAAAAACTGTCCTTATTGGATTAATAGTAGTTGTAGTGTTGATTATTGGAGCATATGCAGGGATGCACTACACCTCTCGACCACAATTTTGCACTTCTTGTCATGAGATCGCGCCTCGGGTTGCATCGTGGGAAACAGGGCCACACAAAGATGTCGAGTGTCTGAGTTGTCACGCTGCACCTGGTAATGTGGGCTACATAGTAAGGAAATTGAGTAGTTACAAAGAGGTTTATCTGCATTTCACTAATCAGGTCCCTGCTAAACTCGAATGGACGCCACATACGGATGCTTGTTTGTATTGTCATAGTGGTAAAGACAGCGCGTACCCAAAAGCCAAAAACATTACTCTAGCGCCTGGGTCTGCTTCGAATGCGCCACCAATAAGTCATCAACCCATGATTGATGGAAAGGTTAGCTGTATTACCTGTCACGGTAACGTAGGACACACCCCTAAAGCGGGGTCTTGACTCATTTTAGCAAAAAATATTCAGTCGGAAATGATAAAAAATTAAAGGGATAGGATTCATAGGTATTCCTGAATCGTATCCCATATTTCCAGCTTATTGAGAAAAAAGGAAATCCCGTTTAGAAATTAGTCTAAACGGGATTTTTACTTACTATTCATTTACTGCTAATACATTTAATACTTGGGCTAAATTCTCCAGCATCAATAGCCGTTTTCAAATTCTCTGTGATGCTCAGCATCTTTGTCACGCATGTTTTAATGGCTGAAGGCATATCGCGAAATTTTTGATTTTTGTTTTGCTTGTGATAAATGTCCTTGGTTTGTCTCCGTCAATGCTTTCTGCTGCTCAGGTAATTATAAATCTTTGCCAGCTTTTATCCCAGCATGGAAAAACACGATTGTTATTTTGAAAAACCTGTTAATTTGCCAAAGCAAAGGCAATGCAATTCTCTAATATTGGAACTGTAAAAGTTTGTCCATAGGCAACAGGCCGAATGTATTACTAATACTTTCAGCCTGTCTTATTTTCGACACAAACTGGAATTTTCGTTACTGCTTAGGGAGACTAAGTTTCACCCATTTACTGATTTGAGGAAATTTCTCCAAGCGTTGCCTGAACTTCTTTCGTTTGACCATCTCTGATATAGGTAATGGTTATTTTGCCTCCAACATTATATTTGTACAGTTCATGAATAAGGTCTGATGAATTCTGAACTTGAACATTATTTATCTTGGTGATGACATCCCCTTTCACAATTCCAGCTTTAGCTGCGGGGCCATTTTGCGTCACTTCTGAAATATAGGCTCCAAGAGGTTTATTATTGCTTTGCGCGTATAAGTTGTATTGATCGTCTGTACTCACTAAGAGTGCGGGATGTTTGGCGACACCTGAAGTGATCAATTGTTGTATAGTGGGGGTGGCGTCTGAAATAGGAATAGCAAAACCCATTCCTTCAAAGCCCGATTCTGCATATTTTGCCGAGTTGATTCCAATGACTTGTCCTTGATAATCCACGAGTGGCCCGCCACTATTTCCGGGATTTATTGCTGCGTCTGTTTGGATTAAGTTGAAGCTTGCCTCGCCTTGTATGTCAAGTGTGCGATTCGTCGCAGAGATGACACCAGTGGTCACGGAGCGTGCAAATTCTGTACCACCAGGGTTTCCAATAGCAACCACTGATTCACCAACTTCTATTTTTGAAGAATCTCCAAGCTTAACAGCAGTAAGGTTTTTGGTATCAGATATTTGTAATACTGCGAGATCTGTACGTGGATCGGCACCAATTATTTTCGCATCAAGATTACGTCCATCGCTCAAACTGACAGTAACTTTTTTGGCTCCATCGATCACATGATTATTTGTCACGATATAACCTTTTTGAGCATCAATAATAAAACCAGAACCGCTTCCAACTTCTTGAAGCCCTGAATCGCCGAAATAACTTCGGCTCGATTGGAAATTAGAAACGCCAACAACAGCTGGACCGATATCCTTAGCGATTTGCGCAACAGGGAAATTGGTTTGGGTGGTAGTAGGGTTGGTAACCTGGGCTATTGAAGGGGATTTGGATGAAGAATTAGCTGTTTGAATTGAGGAAACTGCGTTTGTCGGAT
>NZ_MASS01000008.1 GCF_001707885.1 Desulfosporosinus cupriresistens
GATAACATAGGGAGAAATTCGGAATGAGGGCACATGTCGAAAAGCGTTCAAAGAACCGTTACACTATCGTTATTGACAAGGGACGTAACGCTGACGGAGAGAGGGATAGAGATTATATCCCGACTGAGATCACAAATAAACGCAAAGCCGAAGAGGAAGCAGATCGGATACTCCTCGAATATCGAAATGGGACCTACATTCCACCATCTACCTTAACCTTTAGTGAATACCTGGACGTGTGGCTGAAGGATTATGGCTCACAAAAACTCGGTGACAGAACTTATGAATTTTATGACTCAATGTTCCGATTACACACAAAGCCACAATTAGGCTCAAATCCCCTTGACCAGCTTATGCCCCTTCACTTACAAAGGTATTATAACTGCTTACGTACCGAGGGCAGAAAAGACGGTAAGCCGGGAGGTCTATCTGAATCAACGGTCTTTAAACATCACTGCATTCTCCATAAAGTCTTAAAGACAGCCGTAAAATGGAAAATGATTCGGGAGAACCCTGCCGATTTTGTTGAGATTCCGATGCGACCGGATTCCGATGTTGCATCTTATTACGAGCCAGACCAAGCAGTTGCCATGCTGGAATGTGCCAAAAATGAACCTATAGACAAATATGCTATGGTTTCAATTGCGGTTTATGGAGGCACCCGCCGTGGTGAAAACCATTGGCCTACGACGACAAGACATTGACTGGGATGACAGTATCCTCAGGATAAGGCAAACAGTTCAATATACCAAGGAAAAAGGTATCTTCATCAAAGGAACTAAAAGCAAAAAGGGTATACGTGACATCAAAGTACCAGAGTTAGTTATGGATGCACTGCGAATCCACCTATCAAATCAACAAAAACTTAGAGACGAATTAGGAACCGATTACATCGATAACAATTTAGTTTTTTGCCAGGATGACGGCAAGCCTATGTTCCCAGATACTATCACGAGCTGGTTCCAGAAATTTCTTAAAAACCACGATCTGCCAAAAATACGTTTTCACGATTTACGCCATACCAACATTACAATCATGATTGCCAATAAAGTTCCCGACAACGAGATTGCACGTAGAGCCGGTCACGCGGATCCTGCCACTTCCAAACGTCTCTATGGACACGTATATGCCAGTATGAAAGATGAAGCAGCGAGTGCCATCGAGAATGCCTTAAAACCTATTACAAAAAAAGAACCCGAGCCAGCGCAACCTATTCCAACAAGTGCTAAAATTATTACCTTTCCTAAGAAAAACCTTGCCTAAGATTCTTCAAATAATGAGCCATCGTTATGGATTGTAAGGACTGGAATGACTGTAAATGCTAAAGATAAACAGACTGCACTAGAATTAGCACAAGAATTTTGGAATGTTTCCGAGGGCAAATTAAATTTTTCATGCAAGGCTGTTGCCGATGGTATTTCTTTAGCCAGACTTTTTTAAGTCTATCTACACCATGTAAAGGTTTTGCCACAATTTTGTTGACAGCTTGCCACTAATTTTCAAAGCCGAAATGATAATCAAGGAATGGAAGAAGAAAGGTTGGCTTCTTTGTATCGAACAATCCCGAGATGCTTCAGATTTTTTTTATACTCGTCCTTAAGGATCGTATTCTACCTACACCCATTCCTAATGACAGTATTCCATAAATGGTCCTGTGCCCGGAAGGCTGAACCGTAATATTCAATACATTACCTTGAATAAAAATTCATCTCCAAAATAGGCCTTTAGAGATGAATTTTTGTGTTGAATGGTGGTTAATGTACATTTGGGCGACGATTTGGCGACGATTTGTAAAAACAGACCTATTCTCATAAAAAACAAAATCCCGCAATCTCTTGCGGGAGTAGTGTTTGTGTGGAGCCGATGGTCGGAATCGAACCGACGACCTGCTCATTACGAGTGAGCTGCTCTACCTCTGAGCCACATCGGCATTTCACGGACGATAGTAATCTTACTCTATTTTTGCCTTTTCGTCAAATATTTTTTTCCATCTTCATTATTATTTTTTCACTATAGCTAAAAGTCGGTGTTTATCTGACCCTTTGTGGAAATAATACCCTTTCAAGGGGGAGTGAAATGCTAAGTAGACGTGATTTCTTAAAATTAGTCGTTAAAGGAGCTATTCTTGGTAACTTTTATCAGCTCATTACCCCTCCTCTAGCACAAGCAGTAGCAGCAGGTGAAGTTAATAAACTTCCGGTGGTGATGATTGAGACAGGCACCTGTACTGGGGACAGTATCTCCCTTGATAATATTTGGACACCTACTTTTTCTGATATCCTCTCAAACATTACTGATTGGCGCTACGATTGGAGTATGATGCAAGTTCAGGGGGATGCCGCCTATCAAGTTCTTCAAGAAACATACGAAACGATGCCCAACGAATATATTCTCATCGTGCAAGGCGCTATGATTCAACGTGACGGTGGTCATTATAATCATGTTGCTTATGATAATGGTAAACTAATTACAGGACTGGATCTTGTTCGTCGGATTGCGCTTAAAGCAAAATACGTCGTTGCCATTGGGAGCTGTGCAACATACGGCGGCCCGCCTTCCGGTTACCCTAACCCAAGCCAGGCAACGGGCGTACAAAACATCCTTCCTGAACGGAGGGTCATTAACGTTTCCGGATGTCCCGCTCATCCGGATTGGATTATGGGGACTCTACTTCATTTAGCCTTATATGGTGAACCTGAACTTGAAAAATATGGACGGCCCAAACTATTTTATGGAGAAACCGTCCATAACAACTGCCCTCGCCGACGTTATTATGACCAAGGGATTTTTGCCACAGAGATCGGACAGAAGGAATGCCTTTTTCGTGTTGGCTGTAAAGGACCGGTTACCTATGCCGACTGCCCGGTCCGCCGTTGGAATGACCGTTTCAATTGGCCAATCGGCTGTAATTCGCCTTGTATAGGGTGTACTGAACCTGGTTACCCCGATTTAATGTCACCATTTACTGCTCACTCACCCGACATTCCTTTTCCTGGTGGGACAAAAGTTGCTACAGACAAAATTGGACTTGGAGTCTTAGGAGTGACATCCGTAGCTATTGTTGGACATATTGCCACGTCCCTATCTAAAGGACGCATTCAAAAAAATCTACTAAGATCTACCGTCAAGGTTAAACATCGACCTTCCCTTAAAAAGGTTAAAACCTTCCATCAGTATCGATTAAAGAAAAAACCCAGGTAACTTTGAAAAAAACTAGCTGGCATGTGCCAAACAAGGAGTGACTATTCTGGAGAAGAAAACGATCTTTCCTGTATCTCGAATTCACAATCCCATGTTATTGGAGGCTTGGCTTGAAGACGGTGAAATAAAAGATGCTTTTATTTCAGATACGCTTTATCGAGGGTTCGAACAAATTCTAATTGGACGTTCTGCCATGGATATGCCTTATTATACTCAACGTATTTGTGGCATATGTTCATCTGCTCATGCTGTAACAGCCTCGCTGGCGATAGAAAAGGCTTTAGGGATGAACGTCCCCCCCAATGGGCTCTTAATTCGGAATCTGATTCTGGCCAGTGATCTAATCCAGAACCATCTTCGTCACCTTTATCTATATGCCCTGCCAGACTATTTTCGTGGCCCAGATATTGCTCCATTTATTCCTCATTCAGAATCAGACCTACGTTTATCCAGCAAAGAGAATATAACTCTGACTGATCACTATTTCAAGGCTATCGATATTTCTCGTGTTGCCCATGCTGCTTTTGCAGTTTTTGGAGGCAAGGCTCCTCATGGCCATGGGCTTGTTCCCGGTGGTGCCACTATGGAGGTTGATGCCGATAAGGTGAATCGGTATTGTGGGTATCTGATGGAGATCATAAGATTTATAGATGATGTCTTGCTCCCTGATATTGTACTGATTAAGGAGCGCTATCCCGAGTACATTGACCTGGGTAAAGGGGTAGGGAATTATATGTCTGTAGGAGGGTTTCCAAATGCAGAAGGAAGTACACTTTTTTCCCATGGTGTAATCCTTGAAGGGAAACGAGAAGGCTTTGACGAAAAACAAGTAACGGAAGATGTTACAAATGCTTGGTATAAACCTCATGGTCCTCTACATCCCATGGAAGAGGATACAATCCCCGACCGCAGCCAAGCCAAAGGATACACCTGGGTTAAATCTCCTCGTTACCGCGGTCAACCTGTAGAAGTAGGCCCTTTGGCACGGGCTATTATTAACAAAGAAGAGGTTATCGGTCATGGCGCAATCGCTCGGCTATGGGCACGTGCACTTGAAACTAAGAAAATCGCCAAAACCGCTCTAGATTGGCTCAATCGTCTGGAGCCTGGGGCGGAGACGCTTGATACAAAAATAGGACAGGATTCTGGGGTAGGAATCGGGCTTCATGAAGTCATGCGCGGGAGCTTAGGGCATTGGGTAGCTGTAGAGAACCGGCGAGTTAAGCACTACCAAATCGTTACGCCTTCTGCTATAAATTTTGGTGCACGTGATGAAAAAGGAACCCGCAGCGTCGGGGAATCATCTCTACTCGGCTTAAAAATACAATCCGAGGAGCTTAAAGAAGCTGGCCGAGTCATTCGCTCCTATGATCCTTGCTTCTCTTGTAGTGTTCATCTTATTGACGGAGAAAATTTACGCACCTTAAAAATACCCGTCTAATCAAGAATTCATCGGATATAGGACACCTACTTCAAGTGAAGTTTCAACTCCATCTGAAGTTCAGTTGAACTTATCGAGGGGCTTAGCGTCACTTGTCTCGCGCTTAAGAAATACAAGTCCTTGTGGCGGTTAGTCATCGGATAAATCTTTTTTGGGGCACGGTAAAACATGAAACAACGACATGTAAAAATCAGAAAAGCTGTCATAAGACAACTTAAACAGGGAAACATAAAGGGAAAGACTATTCCATTTCAGCCAATTTGGGTTAGAGTTTTTCATTGGGGCTTCGCTGCTAGTCTAACTGTACTCATTTTGACTGGCCTTGAATTACACAAACCCGCAAGCTTCTTAGCCTTAAACTATGGGAAAGTTTTTATAGCTCATATCGCCTCAGCCTGGTTTGCATCGGGATTTATGACCATACGCATTGCAGATGCTCTGCTCAGGCAAGATTATTCTCTAATCCCAAGAATTAATGACTTTAAGCGATTTCCAAAACTCATGGCCTATTATTTCTTCCTTCGGTCTACTCCTCCACCAAGCAGAAAATATAATAGCGGGCAGCTTTTGATCTATTTTTCATGGGTACTTCTTTTTCTGATAGCAAGTCTACTCGGCTTAGCCTCTTATTGGCAAGGGAAACATCTTATTTGGGTTTGGCGGTTGGTGGGAGGTTTTCAAGTCCTCCGTTGGATAAAATTTACCATTAGCATCTATTTTATGGCGACAATCCCTGTCCACATTTATTTAAGTCTAACTGAAGATATCAGCCGTCTTCAGGCCATGATCACTGGCTACGAGCGGAAACCCCCACCAAATAACAGCTAGTAAAAATTTTCCTCGTATAAAATGATACTTTTTACTTTAAGTTTGGGTATAATGGGGGGTAGAGTTTATACACGGAAGGGACGATATGTTTTGACATTACATATTCATTTTGTTGGAATAAAAGGTACCGGGATGAGTGCTTTAGCTCAAATCAGCGCTCAAATCGAAGATGCGATCATTACCGGATCTGATGTCGAAGAAAGTTTTTACACAGACAGTGTCCTAAAACGTGCCCAAATTCCCGTTTTGAGTTTCTCGCCTAGCAACGTAGAAAACGTGGACTTAGTGGTCACCTCTGCAGCCTATACAAATCAACATCCAGAGATTGCTCGAGCTATGGAACTAAATATTCCAGTCTTGACTTATCCCCAATATCTCGGGCGCTTACTTTCCAAAAAACGTGGCATATCCGTAACTGGGACTCATGGTAAAACTACGACGACCGCGATGATAGGTCTGGTCATGCTCCAAGCCGAATTAGATCCAACCATCGTTGTCGGCAGTGACGTCCCTAGTATTGGTGGAAATGCTCACTCCGGAAAAGGGGAATTTTTCTTAGCAGAGTCCTGTGAATATCGACGCCATTTTCTTAATTACTCTCCTGAGCACTTGATTATAACCAATATCGAATTTGATCATCCCGATTATTTTAATGACCTGGAAGATGTTATTTCAGCGTTTGCTGAATTGGCAAAAAAAGTACCTACACACGGACATATATACATTTGGTCCGAAGAGCCGAGCCTACAATCCATTATAGGATCTGCACCGATTACAACCTTTGGCCTCTCCGAATCTGCGGATGTTCGGGCAACAGAGATCGTATTCAAAGACGAAAGAAGTTCTATGAAAATTATGCTTAAAGGGCAATATGTTGGTGATCTAGCTCTTAATGTCTCAGGCAGACATAATATTATTAATGCCTTAGCAACGATTGCGGTATGCCATGAGATTGGTATCCCCATTGAACAAATCTTAAGTAGCTTGAGCCTGTTCAGTGGGACGAAACGTCGCTTTGAGCATATTGGCAGTAACCAAAATGGCGCTTTAGTCGTTGATGACTATGCACACCATCCGACAGAAATCCGTACTACTTTAGAAGGCGCCCGACTCTCCTTCCCTGATCGCCGCATCCGCGCCATTTTTCAACCCCATACTTTTAGCCGAACTGAGAAGCTCTTACTAGAATTTTCGCAAGCTTTTCAAGGAGCGGATGAAGTTGTTATTGCTGACATTTTCTCCTCAGCCCGTGAACAGGAACATCACACCGTTTCTCCCGTTACCTTAGCCACGTTGATCCAACAACAAGGCATTCAGGCTAGTTACATTGGGACATTGGATGAAATTAAAGTTTATCTTACCGAAACAATTGCCCCCGAAGATCTTGTCCTTACTTTAGGAGCAGGAGATATTTATAAAGTCGGATTAGGAATTGTCGGTTAAATTACTGTAATCCCAAAGAAAAAGGGTTAGCCATTATTTAATGGCTGACCCTTTTTCTTTGGATTGAACTGCCCGCATTCCTGCTAGAATCTCATTCCAGCTTTGACAGCGTATTATACCCGATGGGAGTTGCTTATCTTGGTTATAACTGGCATTCAGTAATAATACCGGCACTCCGCATTCAGCGATCGCCTTAGCATTCACTTGATAATCCTCGATAAAAACCTCAATTCCCCATTGCCTAACTAAATCCACTTTACTTTTAAACCCTGAGAAAAGAACACGTTCGTGTTCATGAGGAATTTCATGCTTACTAAGCCACCGCACTGTGATTTCTTTCTCTTCAGGTGTTCGAGCTGTAACATAAATAACCTCATGCCCCTCTCTGAGAAGGGATTCAATCCCTTCTTTAGCGCCGGGAACAGGATTAGGCGTCATAAGCAAGCGTTCCACATTACCCACAAAAAAGTTGTTCATATCATCACTCGGAACATCAAAAACTAAATGCAATTGATAATCGGTGATGACCGTAATGTTCTTTCCATAGTGCAGATTCAATTCTTGCAACCAAACTGGGTAACTATCGGAAACAACGCCGTCAATATCTACTCCAATTCGCACGTCAGTCCAACCTCTCAAGTTTAGGAAGTTCAAGACTGGGAGGAAGATTGCGTTTATGTTCACTCTGACGATGTAAGGTTTCGATGCGTTCTTTTTCCTCAGGCGGGACCTCTTCTCCCAATAAGTAACGATCAATCAAATCATAGGTTAGCCCCATCTCTGATTCGTCCGTCTGTCCCGGCCATAATCCTGCTGTAGGAACACGGGTAGCAATGTTCACAGGAAGTCCCAACATCCTCGCCCAAGCGCGCACCTCTGTTTTGGTGAGCGAACTAATCGGCAAGAGATCCACACCGCCGTCGCCATATTTAGTAAAATACCCGGTATAACTCTCGGGGGCATTATCTGTACCTACCACAACATAATTCAGAGCATTTGCGACGGTATACAACGTGGACATACGTAAACGAGCCTTTAAATTTCCTTGGCTCATTTTTTCTCCCACTAAATTGCATCCTTGATTTTCCAGACCTCTCTTGACCTGTTCAAATATCTTCGTATGGACATCACTTAAGTCCACTTCCAAAGGTCTTAAATCATAGCCTTCAGCAACCCAAAATGCATCCTCTTTATCTTCTGGATTAGAATGACTAGGCATAATCACTGCGATACAATTATCCGGAAATGCTTGTTGACAAAGCCCTGCAACCACAGCAGAATCAACTCCCCCGGAGATCCCAACCACTACACCTTTTGCATTTGCCTCAGTGACCTTTTCACGCAACCAGTCGACTGCTTGATTAATACGCTCTGTTAATTGATCATCTGTCCACATCTTTACTCAACCTCCTAATTATAATTTGCTTGCTTTAATATCTTTATGGATCGTTAAGAGTAACTGTTGTTTCAATTCAAAGAGATTAGTTGATAAATCGACAATATAGCGGTGTGGATTCGTTAAGCGTTTAACTTCATCCCAGAAAGTATCTAATTCCTTTCTAGCATAGGTCTGAATATCTTTGAGCTTTGGCAATTCACAAACCCGCTTTCCGCCTCTAAATACTGGAATTAAAAGTTCTCGCGTCCGAAAGTTTGTTAGGGTTTTTCGTTTCCACGTTTGAATGGGATCGAAAATAGTTAGAGGTTTTCCCTCGACGAACACTTCATCTTCTAGAGCAATGAGATCCGCCATTGATTTTCCAGCTTGATCGTAAAAACGTACTATTTTTTTTATTCCCGGGTTTGTGATCTTGGATATATTTTCAGAGACCTTTAAACGAGGATGAAAAACACCCTGCTCTCCCTCCGCTGCCAGTTTGTATACTCCTCCTAATGAGGGGCTATCTTTAGAGGTAATGAGATGGGTACCGACGCCCCAAGCATCAATTTTCGCCCCTTGAGCACGGACGGCGAAGATAGTCTCTTCGTCTAAATCATTAGACCCTACGATAATCGCATTCTTGAGTCCTGCTTCGTCGAGCATACGACGAGCTTCTCTGGACAAATATGTTAAATCCCCACTATCTAAACGTATTCCTTGAAAATGATGCCCTTCTGCTTCCAGCTCAAGCCCGACCTTAATAGCATTGGGGACACCAGATTCAAGTGCGCTGTAGGTATCCACCAACAACAAGCAGCTATCTGGAAAAGTACGTGCAAATGCTCGAAATGCCTCCAATTCCGATGGGAAACACTGAATCCAGCTATGAGCCTGGGTTCCTGAAACGGGTATACCATAACGTTCTCCTGCCAAAACATTTGACGTAGATTGACATCCTCCGATAAAAGCGGCTCGTGCTCCCAGAATTCCCGCATCTGGTCCCTGCGCTCTTCGCAAACCAAATTCCATAACCGAAGCCCCGTCTGCCGCTGCCATCACACGAGAAGCTTTCGTTGCAATCAAGGTCTCAAAGTTAACCAAATTCAAAATAGCCGTCTCAAGAAGCTGCGTCTCAAAAATGCGCCCCTTGACCCGAATAAGTGGTTCAAAGGGAAAAACTGACGTCCCTTCCGGAACCGCATCTATGTCACCTGTAAAACGGAAGTTACGCAGTTCTTCGATGAAATCCTCATTAAAAAGATTCAGACTTCTTAAATACACCAAATTCTCTTCACTAAACGTTAGATTTTCAATATATTCTACGACCTGTTCAAGCCCTGCAGCTAGAGCATACCCCCCCTGAAACGGAAGTGTGCGAAAGAAAACATCAAATACGGCTTCCTTATGCTGATATCCGTTGACTAAATGACCCTGCATCATCGTTAATTGATAAAGATCTGTTAACATTGTTAGATTTTCCATTGATCAATAGCCTCGCTTCACACTCACACTCCATAGTTTGAATTAATTAACTCTTAATCTATAGCATGTAATATCTTAATAAAATCATGCGTGAGAATTTCGACCTTTCAGTCAGTATTTCCTTCTTTTAATACAAAATAAAAACCTAAAGTGAAATTTCCCGAAGTTAAGAACTTAAAAGACTGCACTCCAAAAAATTTCTCAATGAGTTATCCACAGGTTATGTCCACTTATTCATTGTCTAACAAGGTTTATCCACGTCAAAAACCGATTTATTTTGATATTGTCCACAAACTTATCCACATTATGCACAGTTTTTTCAACATTCACAGTTTCTTAAGTCTAAATACACAGTGTGACACAAGTCCTATCAATCCGCACTAGACAGCGCACATGAAATGTGCCGTCCTCCCAACATTTCGTTCCCCGACCTCAGCCTAGGACGCAGTGTAACACAAGTCCCTCACACAAGTCCCTCACACAAGTCCCTTCATTAATTCCCAACTAACCTTGATTCCCTCAGCAACAGTTTCTGGCGAAGGACCTCCAGTGATCCTTCGAGCTCGGACGCAATGCTCAATCCCGATGGATTCAAACAGATCCTCATCAAAAATAGGGGAAAGCTCCTGATATTCACTTAAACTCAACTCTTCCAACCCAATTCCCTTTTTACTACAGTGTAATACGATCCGACCGACTAACTCATGAGCTTCACGGAAAGGTACCCCTTTCTTAGCCATATAGTCTGCAAGATCCGTTGCATTAGTAAACCCACCTTTAGCTCCATAAGCCATCGTATCCTTGTGTACTTGCATCGTTCTCAGCATCGGTTCTACCACCAACAAAGACTTTTGAATCGTATCCACCGCATCAAAGACCTGTTCTTTGTCTTCTTGCATATCTTTGTTATAAGCGAGTGGAAGCCCTTTCATAACGGTCAAGAGAGCAACCAGATCACCATATACCCGTCCCGTTTTTCCTCTCACCAGTTCTGCCACATCAGGGTTTTTCTTTTGCGGCATGATACTTGAGCCTGTGGAATACCCATCATCCATGGAGATAAATTGAAATTCCCCACTGGACCAAATAACAAGTTCCTCACATAAACGGCTAAGATGCATCATAAGGATGGATGCGGCTGCTAAAAATTCCAAGGCAAAATCCCGATCACTCACCCCATCTAAGCTGTTTAAGGTCACCCCATCAAAACCCAGTTCCTGAGCCACTTTAGCACGATCAAGAGGGAACGTCGTTCCGGCCATAGCCCCTGATCCAAGCGGAGAACTATTTAAACGTTTCCGTGTATCTTTAAGTCGACCGAGATCACGCAAAAACATTTGCACATAGGCCATTAAATGATGGGCCAACGTGATCGGCTGTGCCTTTTGTAAATGCGTATATCCGGGCATCCAGGTTTCAAGATGCTCTTCCGCTAAATGAAGAAGCGTTTGCAGCAACTGCTCCACTAAATTCTTAGTTTGGTCAATCTCCTCCCTCAAATAGAGTCTTAGATCCAAGGCAACTTGGTCATTCCGGCTACGTCCCGTATGTAGTTTCTTTCCAACTGGTCCAATTCGCTCAGTTAAAAGCTTCTCAACATTCATGTGGATATCTTCAGCACCAATCTCGAACTCCACATTTCCTGCCTGAATATCTTCTAAAATTTCTCTAAGTCCTTCAATTAGATGTTTTGCTTCATCCTCAGAGATAACCCCAACACTACCGAGCATTCTAGCATGGGCGATACTCCCTAGGATATCTTGTTTGTACAAGCGTTGGTCGAAGCGAATTGAGGAATGAAAATCTTCCACCAATGCATCCGTAGTCTTTTCAAAACGTCCTCCCCAGAGTTTCACGTTGCATCTTCCTTTCATTCGTTGCTTTTTGTATCTTTGTACGTCTTCTCTATCTTTTATACCTTTAATTCAGCTAACTGTCTAGGCGAAACAGGGGGACGGATCTCTTATCTGAACTTATTCCGTAGAAGCAATTCAAAAATTGCCCCTACAAGTTATGCTTTCTGACTATATAAAAGAAAGCGCCGGATATCGGCGCTGGCTAATCTTCGCTCTTATTTACGCAACCCTGACTGTTTCTCCATTAAAGCTCTTACTTTTAATGGTAACCCAAAGAGATTAATAAATCCGCCCGCATCCTTTTGATCATATACGCCGTCTTCACCGAACGTTGCGAACGCTTCATTATAGAGCGAATAGGGGGATTTTACACCCGCTAATGTACAATTACCTTTGTATAATTTCACTCGTACCGTACCTGTAACGTTTTTCTGGGTCACATCGACAAAGGCATCTAAAGCTTCACGAAGCGGGGAATACCATACTCCATCATAAACAATTTCCGCATACTTTAAGGCTATTTGTTCTTTGTAATGGAGCGTAAGACGATCCAGTGTAAGATGTTCTAACGCCTGATGAGCCATATAAAGAATTGTTCCGCCCGGTGTCTCATAGACGCCACGCGATTTCATCCCAACGAGGCGGTTTTCTACCATATCGACAATTCCGATCCCGTTTTTTCCACCCATTTCGTTGAGGGTTTCCAATAAAGCTACAGGAGCGATCGTCTTACCATCTAAAGTTGTGGGCACCCCTTGTTCAAACCCAAGTTCGAGGTAAATCGCCTCATCGGGCGCATCCTCTGGGGAAACACCCAGTAAATAAAGGTCACGAATCGGTTCATTCCACGGATCTTCCAAGTCCCCACCCTCATGGCTTAAATGCCATAGGTTGCGGTCCATGCTATAAGGACGATCTTTGGTCACTGGGACAGGAATTCCACGTGCTTCAGCATAGTCGATGCAATCTTCTCGGGACTTGAGATCCCAAATCCGCCAGGGAGCAATAATCTCCAAATCGGGATTAAGTGCTTTAACACTCACTTCAAAGCGAACCTGGTCATTTCCTTTGCCCGTTGCGCCATGAGCTATCGCAACGGCACCTTCCTGCTCAGCAATTTCCACTAAACGACGAGCAATCAGAGGACGGGCAAAGGAAGTCCCTAAGAGATACTTTCCTTCATAAACTGCTCCGGCCTTTAAAGTCGGAAAGATAAACTTCGTGATAAATTCTTCTCTCAGATCTTCGATATACAGTTTGCTTGCCCCACTTTTGGTGGCCTTTTCCTGAAGGGGGGCCAACTCTTCCCCTTGCCCGAGATCTGCTGCCATGGCAATTACGTCATACCCATAAGTTTCCTTAAGCCAGGGAATAATAATAGAAGTATCCAACCCACCGGAATAGGCCAAAACGACTTTTTTCATTGTCCGATCTCCCTTTTTTCCTTGTATTAATATCGTCGTGTTAATCTACTGATTATAGTACACACTTAACCTAAAAACTATTTGTTTTGACTCAAATCCTTCGATTTAAGATGCATGCAAGTTGGAAATGATCCTGGACTTGCCTTCTGCCTAGATCACTAACGCCATAATCGCTTTCTGAGCATGCAGACGATTTTCTGCTTCATCAAATACTACAGATTGAGGCCCTTCAATTACTTCATCTGTAATTTCCTCTCCACGATGAGCTGGAAGGCAATGCATAACGATGGCGGATTGGTCTGCTCGTTTCATTACATCTGAATTGATTTGATACCCTTCAAAAGCCGTCATACGCACTTTTGCTTCTTCTTCTTGACCCATGCTGGCCCAAACATCCGTATAAAGCACATCTGCACCTTTAACAGCTTCTAAAGGATCATCAATCACTTCTACAGAACCGCCGTTTTCTTTGGCATCCGCCTGGGCCAAGGCAACAACCGACGGATCCGGCTTGTACCCCTGAGGAGAAGCTATAACTACATTCAATCCCATCTTCGCTCCGCCAAACAGCAGCGAATGAGCCATGTTGTTCCCATCTCCAATGTAGGCTAGCTTCAAGCCCGCTAAACGACCTTTATACTCTTGAATGGTCATGAGATCTGCCAGAACCTGACAGGGATGAAGCAAGTCAGTCAATCCATTAATAATCGGAATCGTAGCAAACTTGGCCAAGTCTAAGACTTCTTGATGACTAAAGGTCCTTATCATAATTCCATCGACCATTCGAGAAAGAGTACGCGCCGTGTCAGCAATCGTTTCTCCTCTTCCCAATTGGATATCCCGACCGCTAAGAAAGAGCGCATGCCCCCCGAGTTGGTACATTCCTACCTCGAAGGAAACCCGGGTCCGTGTAGAGGACTTCGTAAAAATCATCCCCAAGGTCTTGCCTTGAAGAATTGTATGGGGCCGTCCGGCTTTTTGTTCTGCTTTAATTTCTCTAGCTACATCTAAAATGCAACTTAATTCATCTTGAGAAAAATCATGAAGCGATATAAAGTCCCGTCCTTTAAATATTGATCGCTCTATTGTTTTCATGTTCACCCATCCCTTCGTTATGTATTATTATACTTTTCGGTGTATAATAATACAATACTTAAAATCACTTTTTTCACATGGTTAGGATTATACCATAACCAAATTTCATAAAATTCCACCTCTATTAGCTAGGACATACAGTTATATTTCTTGAATCTTACTTAGTATACAATGCTGCAAAAGTACCTTCAAGCCATAAGCTTCAAGAATCTGTCAAGTTATGAGATGAAAGCAGATCTAAAATCTGGTATAATATAAGAATTAAGGAAAGTTCGATCCATGACCCTTGATTTGACACCCACAGTCACATCATAATTACTTTATTCAAACAAGTCTTTACCTCGATTGAGGGATAGCATTCTTTCACAACCAACAGTTTTAGCGAAACCAAGAAACCAGAACTATTCAGACTTCCTGGTTTCTTACAGTAGAATAATGGGAGTGATTTTATGCCCTTATCACAAGGTGAAGGAAAAGAATATTCATATTCCGATTATCTCACTTGGCAGGAAGATGAAAGATGGGAGATTACCTTTCAGCTTAACCCTGCAAAGTCTATCCTACGCCATTTTGTGTAAGATTATCGATGGATGATGAAAAAGAAAATGAGAATACTAAAAGAGTCGTTGAGCCGGATATTACTATGGTCGCCCAGAGATATATACCGAGGATGACAAGATAAGAGGCTCTATTCTTACTGATCTTATTGTTGATTTGAAACCAGTATTTGAGGGTGTTTAGGGAGGAATGCACATGACCTTGACCTGGTCCGAACGTATTAAATTGGCTTGGACAACATTTAAGAGAGAAGCTCTCCCCTTGTATGGCTGGTCCTTTATTTTCTTAGGCATTGGTGTTGTTCTAATAGTTGCCACGGTTATGAGTGTTATAGCCCAATTGCGCCAATTTGGCTGGGCTTTTCCTCATGGCAATGGTAGCTCATTTTCATCTGGGATGCCTGTCCCCGGGATACCTCCAACTCCAGATTTAAGTCCCTTTGTTGGTCCGTTCGGATCATCAAATCTAGGTCCCTTTAACTTCTTCGGCGGGCCATTGAGTAGTTTACCCAATCTTCTATCGGCTGCTGGAAGCGTAGCCGGAATTTTTTTGCTGATACTTATTGTCGGTTGGTTATTCGGATCCGCTTTTTATACTGGACTATTCAACTTGACCGCTAAGGCCTATAGAGAAGAAAAGGTAACTTTCAAAGATTTTAAGTTTAAGGGTTTTTTCCGTATCCTTGGCTGGCAAGGTTTTCTTCTTCTGATCAAGCTGCTCCTCCTAATCATTGGGCTGTTCGGCGCCTATACCTTGAGCCACTCTCACTACACGCTCGTGGCTTTCTTAATTGTTTACGGGCTTTTTATTACTGCTATCGGCTTATATGCATTACCCTGGCTTATCACATCTACCATATACCTCTTGGCTCACAGCAACGAAGGATTTTGGGATGCGCTGAGAGGCAGTTGGAGATTCTTCCAGAGGCACCTGGGGATACTTTGGGGATACATTGGAACCGTTATTCTGATTGAAATCGCACTGCAAATTATTGGCCGAATTTCACATGCCCTCACAGGAATAGCCTCCCTTGTAGTCAGTCCCTTTATTGCAGTCTTAGCGATTGTTTGGGTAATGTCAATTGAAGAGGAACCGCAACTCTATTCAACCGCTTATTCGGCCATGCCTTACCAAGAAGCACAAGTAACACAAGAAACAATAAATACTCCACCGTCCTCTGAATCATTAGCCATAGATTCCCCCTCACCCGAAACTGAGGAACCCAAGATTGACTTACATAAGTCAGAACCAGAGCCTTCGCCTCCTACTCCCTCCCCTGAAGATTCACCCCGATATTGTCCTTCTTGCGGAAGGGCTAATACGGGTACAGCCTATTGCCCACAATGTGGGACAAAGCTCTAACCTGATCACAATAAAAACTCCTGCTCGACAAATCGTCCGGCAGGAGTTTTTTCTACAATAATTAGCGCCCAGTCTTTTCATCCAAAGCAAATGGGAGTTTCTTAGCGTGTGTTAATCACGATAGTCTCCAGTGGAGACTATCGCTGAAGCCGCATCCTACAACAAACACTATCGCCGATGTAGGATGCTAGAAAGACTTCAGCCCTATAAACTCCTCTACAGCTCCAAATACTCCTGCAACGAAAGCACCTGGGGAGTGGTTTGGCTCCGTATCTCTTGTAACGCTCGGACAACCGCTTTCGCGGTATCCATTGACGTAAAGCAGGGAACCTTGTGTTCTGCTGCTAGCCTTCTCAATAAATAGCCTGTAAGTTCAGGGGTTTTGCCTTTAGTAGGCGTACTAAGTATAAAGGCAAATTCTCGATGTCGAACAGCTTCTCGAAGAGCTTCGCTGGACTCACTCACCTCTTCAACTTTCACCCCGCACAAGGCTAGGGCCTTGGCAGTGTCGCCTGTCCCTTTGACACCAAACCCCAGCTGAGCTAGTTGTCGAGCTAAGGTAATCGCCTCTGGGCGGTCCTTTTCACCCACCGATACCAAAATATTTCCCTCATTCGGAAGTGGAATATGAGAGGCAGCAAAAGCTTTCGCCAAAGCGTGCCCGAATTGAGTGTCCATCCCCAAAACCTCACCGGTCGATTTCATTTCAGGTCCCAGCGATGTTTCGACTTTGGTCAACTTTTCAAAGGAAAAAACCGGGGCTTTAACTACGACAAACGGTACCTCAGGTGCAAGGCCCCGCGTATAACCTAAATCTTTCAAGGTTTTCCCAAGGGATACTTGAACCGCCAGGTTAACTAGGGGGATCGCCGTGACTTTGGAAAGAATCGGCACTGTGCGACTTGCCCTGGGGTTGACTTCAAGCACATACACCTTGCCTCGAACGACTACAAATTGGATATTGATAAGTCCTTTGATGCCGCTTCCTTCGGCAATACGACAGGTGAAGTCTTGAATCTGATCGATTTCAGCTGGTGTTAAACTTTGCGGCGGATATACCGCCAAGCTATCCCCCGAGTGGACTCCCGCCCGCTCAATATGCTCCATAATACCCGCTATCACAGTGGTTTCTCCGTCTGAGACGGCATCGATTTCAACTTCTTTACCTTCCAGGTACCTATCCACCAAAATCGGATGTTCAGGGGATAAGTGGATCGCCCGCCTCAAATAGTCTTCCAGCTCATTTATATTCTCCACCACTTGCATAGCACGTCCTCCGATAACGTAAGAAGGGCGAACGATAACCGGAAATTCGAGTTCCTCTGCAACTCTTTGAGCCTGCTCTACAGCCGTAACGCTTCGCCCTTCGGATTGAGGAATTCCTAAATGGCTTAACAGCTGAGCAAAACGTTCCCGATCCTCTGCCATATCGATCGCGTCGACTTGGGTACCTAAAATTCGAACTCCGGCACGATTCAGTGGCCCTGCCAAATTAATAGCCGTTTGTCCTCCAAATTGAACCAATACTCCATCAGCCTTCTCTTTATTCAACACATGAAGCACATCTTCCAACGTCAAAGGCTCAAAATACAATTTGTCCGCTGTATCAAAATCCGTCGATACCGTTTCTGGGTTATTATTGACCATAATAGATTCTACACCTGCTTCTTGCAAAGCCGTAAGGGCATGGACGGAGCAATAGTCAAATTCGATCCCTTGCCCGATTCGGATAGGTCCGGAACCTAAGACAACGACTTTAGAACCGGTGCCAGTCAACACCTCATCCTCTTCTTCATAGCTAGAATAGTAATAAGGCGTTGATGAGGCAAACTCTGCTGCACACGTATCCACGGTCTTATAAACAGGAACAATTCCATCAGCCAAGCGCATATTACGAACCATTTCTTCCGAACGCCCCGTTAATTTGGCAATGGCTAAGTCAGAGAATCCTTGGGCTTTAGCGAAATGCAATAACTCCGTCGTTAACGACTCACTTTGCAACCGCTGTTCAAGTAGAACCAAGTCTTTGATTTTAAATAGGTAAAAGGGGTCTATCTGAGTGAGCATTTGTACTTCGATAATTGTCCAATCCCGTCGGAACGCTTCAGCGATTGCAAAAAAACGTTCATGATCCGTGATGGACAGCTTGTCTTCGATCTCCATCTCGGTCCAGCCTCCAGAGGCTGCAATCCGAAGACCTACACTGCCAATTTCTAAAGAACGCGCGGCTTTAAGCAGCGCCGCTTCTAATGTTCGTTCCATGGCCATCACCTCTCCGGTCGCTTTCATTTGCGTACCGAGACGATGATCTGCGGCTGGAAACTTATCGAAAGGCCAACGAGGGAACTTGACAACCACATAGTCAAGGGCTGGCTCAAAACAAGCGCTGGTATTTCCGGTAACCGGGTTTGTCAACTCTGGAAGGGTAAATCCTACGGACAGAAGTGCCGCCATTTTGGCAATTGGATATCCGGTCGCTTTCGAAGCGAGCGCACTTGAGCGGCTTACTCGAGGATTTACTTCAATCACAACATATTCTCGGCTTACTGGATTTAAAGCAAATTGAACATTACAGCCACCGTTAACCCCCAAGGCTCGAATAATCTTTAAGGATGACGCCCTAAGCATCTGATATTCAACATCACTTAACGTTTGTGACGGGGCAACGACGATACTATCCCCAGTGTGAATTCCCACGGGATCAATATTTTCCATGTTGCAAATCGTAATACAGTTATCAGCGGCATCCCGCATGACTTCATATTCAATTTCCTTCCAACCTGCCACACTTCGCTCCACAAGGCATTGTCCAATCGGGCTGGCCTGCAACCCTCTTGGTAAAATTTCTTCTAAGTTTTTGGCGTTTTTTACAATTCCTCCGCCCGTCCCTCCAAGCGTGTAAGCTGGGCGAATAATTAACGGAAATCCCTGTTTTTCGGCGAAGAGCTCCCCCTCTTCCAATGTTGTCACAATGATACTCTCGGCTACAGGTTCTCCGAGTGAGAGCATCGTTTCTTTAAACGCATCGCGATCTTCTGCTTTGTAAATCGTTTCAGCATCACAGCCAATGAGGTCCACGTCATAACGCTTTAAGACCCCGCTATGGACAAGTTCCATAGCCAGATTAAGTCCTGTTTGCCCACCTAGAGTGGGTAACAGAGCATCTGGGCGTTCTTTGCTGATAATCCCCTCTAAATACTCAGGCAACAAAGGTTCAATATAGGTAATCTCAGCTGTTTTTACATCCGTCATGATGGTTGCGGGATTACTGTTGACCAGGACGACTTCAATCCCCACTTCACGAAGGGCCTTACACGCTTGGGTCCCGGCATAATCAAATTCTGCGGCTTGCCCAATCACAATCGGACCGGACCCGATGACCAGGACCTTTTTCCACGCCGGGTTAAGAGGCATTATTAGCCCTCCATTCCTGCATTAATTGCGCAAACTCGTCAAAAAGATAAAGGGATTCGCTCGGTCCTGGTCCAGCCTCTGGGTGGTATTGAACTGAAAATACAGGAAAATCCCGATGTTTAACTCCTTCGACGCTTTGATCATTGAGGTTGCGGTGGGTGATGTGCAAGGGAGTCTGATCCAAGCTTTCTTCGGCAATAGCATAACCGTGATTTTGGGAGGTAATCGTCACTCTTTTGGATTGAAGATCTTGGACCGGTTGATTTCCACCCCGATGCCCAAACTTCATCTTATACGTGTCCCCTCCCAAAGCGAGTGACAAAAGTTGATGCCCAAGGCAAATACCGAAAATGGGTCGTTTGCCCATCAAACCTCGAATCGTTTCGATTCCCACTCCAACCTCCTTAGGGTCTCCTGGCCCATTGGACAGAAAGACGCCATCTGGCTGTAGAGCTATGATCTGCTCTGCCGAGGCACTATGCGGAACGACTGTCAGACGGAACCCACTTTCTTGCATCGCCTGCAAAATGTTTTTCTTAATTCCAAAATCAATGACCACAACATGAAACGGATCTTTTTCGGCTTGAGCAGGAGGTAAGGTGTAGATTTTCGGGGTACTGACCTTAGCCACAACATCTGCTGGAACCAGCCATTCTTTCAACTTTGGAATCAATTCATTTAGGTTCTCAGTCTCAGTTGTAATAACCCCACGCAAAACACCGTGTTCCCGGATAATCCGCGTCAAAGCACGAGTATCGATCCCTTTAATACCGACAACTCCGGCTTGAGCCAATGTCCTCGAGAGATTCTTCTCCATCTGCCAATGACTAGGATTACGTGCAGCCTCTTTCACGATAAACCCCTGAACCTGGGCCTTTTCCGATTGGTCATCTAGTCTGTTTATCCCGTAATTTCCAATGAGAGGATAAGTCATGCATACCATTTGTCCGGCATAAGAGGGGTCAGTCAGAACCTCTTGATAGCCCGTCATACCTGTATTGAAAACCACTTCTCCAAAGGCCTCTCCTGTTGCTCCAAAAGACTCTCCCATTAAAACTTTCCCAGTCTCAAGTACGAGTGCTGCTTTCATTTCATCCCTCCTCGGGAAAAATCCTTCTTCATTATGAAATCCCCTATATCTCTTGCCATTAGTTTTTTACCAAGCCCTGTTGCGATTTTACCCCTGAACCCTGGCTTCCGCCTTCTGACCTCTGGAATTACCAAAGCTCCTGAAAGACTTCATCCAAGATCTCCAAGGCCTTATCCATTTCTGGTTTCTCAACGATGAGCGGGGGAAGGAAACGTAAGGTCTGGCCACCAACACAGTTGATCAGAAGGCCGTTTTGTCTACAAGCTTCTACAATCTCTGGACCCAACTTAGAAACCGGCCATCCTAAAATAAACCCTTGTCCTCGGACAGGGTCACCCGTCTGATACTTCTGGGCCAGTTTCTCAAGTCCTTTTCGAAAATATAAGGACCGTTCTTGAACCCCTGCAAAAAATCCTTCTTCGAGTATCACATCTAAGACGGCGCACCCTGCCGCAGTCGCCAGAGGGTTTCCCCCAAAGGTTGAAGCATGATCACCCGGCTGGAAAGCTTGCGCAACTTCGTCTTTTGCCAACATTGCTCCGATTGGCACCCCACCACCCAAGGCTTTAGCTAAGGTCATAACATCCGGAGCCACTCCACTCCATTCATAGGCAAAGAGTTTCCCGGTCCGACCAATGCCGCACTGCACCTCATCAAAAATCAACAAGGCTCCATATTGGTCACACAAAACACGCGCTGCTTGGAGAAACGCTGTCTCAGCCGGAATTACTCCCCCTTCACCCTGAATAGGCTCGATGAAGACTGCTGCAGTATTTTCATTGACCTTAGATCTTAAGTCCTCGATATCATTCAAGGCGGCATAAGAGAATCCTACAGGAAGAGGATCATACCCTTCCTGATATTTTGTTTGTCCTGTAAGGGTGAGAGTTGCCAAGGTCCGTCCATGAAATGAATTCTTGAACGAGACTACTTCGCATTTGTGCGCCCCAAAGTTTTTCTTAGCATATTTCCGAGCAAGCTTGATCGCCGACTCATTGGCCTCTGCCCCGCTGTTGCAAAAGAATACTTTATCGGCGAAAGAATGTTTCACTAAGCGCTCCGCTAAAGCGACTTGATTCGGTATCCAGTATAGATTTGAAGTGTGCAGAATTTCTGTGGCCTGTTCTTGCACAGCATGGACAATCGCCGGATGGCTATGCCCAAGTGAGTTGACCGCTAGGCCCGTCAGGAAATCCAAATAACGTTTTTCTTCAGAATCCCACACCCATACGCCATCCCCTTTGACCATCGTCATAGCTAGGCGGCCATAGGTATTCATTACTACATTTTTTCCGCGTTCAATGATTTCTTCAGTTGATATGCCTTCTAACATCTCTTTATACCCCCCATATTCGATGTTCGTTGTTCGATAGTCGTTGCAGTTTACTATTTACCGTTTACCGTTTACCGTTTATCATGCGAACCACGTACAACGAACAACCACGATTACGCAAACATTGTTCCAATGCCCCCATCGGTAAACAATTCAAGTAAAATAGCATGGCTTAATCGACCGTCTAGGATATGCACACTTCCAACGCCACTCTCTAAAGCCGAGACTGCACATTCTACTTTGGGCAGCATTCCACCGTTTAAAATTCCTTGATCCGCCAGTGTTGCCACTTCCCCTCTGGAAATCGTAGAAATGAGAGAGTTTGGATCTGTTACATCGCGTAGTATTCCTCGCACATCAGTCAACAGAAGCAGCTTATCGGCCTGCAATGCCTCCGCTATTTTTCCAGCAACCGTGTCCGCATTCACATTATACGTTTCCCCATTTTCTCCACTGGCAACTGGAGAAATAACGGGGATATATCCCTGTCCCAGTAAGGTGTGCAAAATATCGGGTGTGACGCTTTGGATTTCTCCAACATAACCCAGGTCAATATCTTCCATCTTGCCTTGGCTATTCGCCATCTGCATGGGTTTCTTAGCTGCTATGAGTAGTTGTGCGTCTTTACCGGATAAACCGACACCCTTCCCTCCAAAGCGATTGAGGAGAGAGACCATCTCGGTGTTCAACTTCCCTAATAAAACCATTTGCGCGATCTCCATAGTTTGCGCATCAGTGACTCTTAATCCCCGTACAAATTGGCTTTCAATCCCAACCTTCTTCAGCATGGCATTGATCTCCGGCCCACCGCCATGAACTACTACGGGCCGAATTCCAACCGAATGCAAGAGCAAGACATCCATGATAACCGATTCTTTCAAGACAGGATCAATCATGGCATGGCCACCATACTTAATCACAACCGTCTTGCCTGCAAATTTTTGGATATACGGAAGGGCTTCCACTAAAACCCGAGCTTTGCTTAAGCCCTGTTCTATTGGAGTCATCTTCAACACCTCCACTCTTAAGTTCGATAACTACCATTTATTGTGACGTACTCATGGGTTAGATCACACCCCCAGGCAGTTGCGCATTCTTGCCCAAGGTGAAGGTTCAAGCTAATATGAACGTCTTTAAACTGAAGAATCTCCTTAGCTTTTTCTTCTGAAAATGCAACCCCTCTTCCCGCTTGAGCGACGACTAAGTCCCCTAAGAAGATATCCACTTTTTGGGGGTCAAACTCCGCCCCGGCATACCCTGCAGCCGTAAAAATCCGCCCCCAGTTCGCATCCTCACCAAAGAGTGCAGTTTTTACTAGGCTGGAACCACAAATACTCCGGGCAATTTTCCGGGCATCGTCTTTTGTTTTAGCTCCAGATACCGTGACTTCCATAAACTTGCTGGCGCCCTCCCCATCTCGGGCAATATCTTGGGCTAACTGGATGCAGATCATCTTCACCATTTTCTCAAAGTTCAACAAATCTTCCCCGCTCAAAGTCATCTCTGAGGTCCCATTTGCCAAAAAGAGAACCATATCATTGGTGCTAGTATCTCCATCAACTGTCACCATGTTGAAACTTTCATCGACAGCTTCACGCAAGATACGCTGCAATTCCGCAGAGGGAATACTCGCATCGGTCGTCAAGAAACCTAACATGGTTCCCATATTCGGATGAATCATGCCTGACCCCTTAGCCATCCCGCCGATTGTGATCGCGCCTCCTTGAGAACAAGGAAATTCATAGGCATGTTCTTTGACGGTCGTATCCGTCGTCATAATAGCGAGCGCGGCCCGATGTGCTCCGTAATCTGTCGTGTCCTTCTGCCCGCGAATGCCCTTGACCATATCTCCAAGGAGCTCTGCACTCGCTTTCCGAATTCCATTTAAGACCCGTTCTATGGGCATTTCAACCCCGATCACACCAGTTGAGGCCACCAGAACATCCTCAACTGGAATAGCGGTATACATGGCTACAACTTCAGCCATCGCCAACGCGACTTGATCGCCGGATTCCCCTACACAAGCATTGGCATTCCCGCTATTGATTACAATAGCTTGGGCCAAACCATCGTGCAAATGACGCTGGGTTAAATAAAGAGGGTGTGCTTTAACTAGGTTTCGGGTGTATACGCCAGCAGCTTGCGCTTGAACTTGCGAAAAAACCAACGCAACATCATATTTATCTTTATACTTTATGCCTGCCTGGACGCCGACCGCATAGAACCCCTTCGGAGCAGCTACACCGCCTTCAATTGACTTCCAATATTCTTCAACATTACCCACGAATTCGCACTCTCCTTTTTTGGATTAGGGCCAAAGGGCCGTTCCAGTAATTCCTTGGCTTTCAGGCCATCCCATCACAAGATTCATATTTTGAATAGCTTGCCCTGCAGCGCCCTTGATTAGATTATCAATCGTAGCGATTAAGACAGCATTTCCTGTTCTTTGATCTACGGTCAATTGTAAGAAAGCATTATTGCTTCCGCTGGCAAACTTCGTCTGCGGCCAAGTCCCCTGCGGCAAAACATGAATGAATTCTTCATTTTCATACTGTTCCAGCCAACAGCGGCGAAGATCTTCCTCTTTAACCCCTTGCTGAACCCCAGCATAGATCGTAACCAACATCCCTCTCGTCATAGGAACTAAGTGGGGCGTAAAATTAACGATGAGCGGCTGTCCTGCAGCCCGGGACAGTTCTTGTTCTATTTCTGGGGTATGACGATGAGTAGCCACCCCATACGCTTTGAAATTTTCATTAACCTCAGAATAATGAAAGCCTAATGAGACCCCTCTCCCTGCCCCGGATACACCAGATTTGGCATCAATAATTAGATTTCGTGTATGAAGCAAATTCTTGCGAAGCAAGGGGACCAACGCCAGTAAGGTCGCTGTTGGATAACAACCCGGATTGGCGATTAGAGATTGACCCCTAATTTGCTCGCGATAAAGTTCTGGCAAACCGTATACTGCATCTTTAAGTAACTCTGATGCGGGATGCTTGATCTTATACCATTCCTCATAAACCTGGAAAGAATTCAATCGAAAGTCTGCTCCTAGATCAATGACTTTTATATTGCGGGATAAGAAAGTACTTGTTCTTGCCGCTGTTAACCCATGAGGAAGCGCGCAAAAAAGCACATCCAGATCCGGTACATTTTCATCCTGCAGAACCCCTACATTTTGACCATTCCAATGTGGATAAACCGAATCATAATCCTCTCCAGCTACGCTAGACGAAGAGAGATACAATTCATTGACTTCTTCATGGCGTTGCAACAAACGCACCAATTCCTGCCCTGCATAACCTGTGGCCCCAAGAACACCGACCTTCATATCGTGTCCCTCCATTCTCTGGATTAATTCTTTCTATAATTATACATATCCCCGCATAAAAATACAATCCTTTGCCATAAAGAAAACTTGGCTGGCGCCAAGCCTTAGCGCAGGCGGCTGCCTTAGTTGCACTTATGCCACCCGAAATTATTCTTTCTAATTTGGTACAAAAAAGAGGGGGGGTTACCCCCGAATTCGATATTCGAACCTCGAACCATGATTATAGTGGCGGTTAGCCATTGGATAACCAATATTTCACCTATCCAATCGAAACTCACGCTTTATTTGTTGTAAGAGTTTTTTATCACTTAATACATCCGAACCTGTAAAGGCAAGCACCTGCATTGCTAGCATCACAAGGTTTTCCCCATCTGATGAAAGCGCCGCTTGGGCGAAATCTCGAGTATGCGGGATTTCATTGCCTGCTCCTAACGTTAAATACGGATGAATTGCCGGAACTGTCCAACTGACATTTCCCATATCCACAGATCCCATAGCAGTTTGAGGGGGAGATATCTGATTGACCCCTAACTCGCGAAGGTTTTTAGTGAAACATTCAGCCAATGACTGGTTTGTATGCATCTCATCATATGAAAACTCGAATTTCTGCCAAGTCATCTTTGCCGAAACCATCGAGGCAGCTCCTTCGGCACAACGAATCACTTTTCCTCTCAATTCATCCAAATCTTTGCGTTTTCGGGCTCTCAGATAAAAACGAGCTACAGTACGTTCTGGAATAATATTCGGGACGGATCCTCCCTCTGTAATAATTCCGTTAATTTTCATATCCGGCGAGATCTGCTTTTTTAGGGCATTGATTCCAACAAAAAAATTTATAACTGCATCTAAAGCATTAATCCCAAAAGATGACGCTGCAACAGCGTGAGCAGCACGTCCGTGAAAAGTAAATTCCAACGCATCCAGAGCAAGACTGGAGATAACCGGAACATTTTGACTCCCTGGATGAAACATAATTGCAGCGTCGACATTCTTGAAAATTCCTTGCTCAACGAGAGTCACTTTCGCTCCACTAGTTTCTTCTGCCGGGCAGCCAATGACTAAAATCTCACCCGAAAGTTCCAAACTCTTACTTAAGACAACTGCCGCACCTGCGCTGGCTGCTCCTATTAAGTTGTGTCCACAGCCATGCCCCACCTCTGGCAAAGCATCATATTCCGCCAAATAAGCAACCCGAGGACCTGGACGTGTACCCGAGAATCGAGCCAAAAAAGCTGTCTCTACTCCGGCAATCCCACGTTTTACTTCAAACCCATGTTGCTGAAGAAAACGGCTTAACACCTCGGACGCAAAGAATTCCTTATATCCGAGCTCTGGATGCTCCCCGATTTGGCGGGCAACCTCCCATACTTCCTTGCGCAGATGCTGTGCCTGATCTTTGAAAAACGCTTTAATCGCATCCATGGGATATCCCATCTCTCTTCTTAAATTCTTTCTCTATTTGTTCATCTGTTTAAACCACGGCTAAACTCTACAATCAGTTATTTTAACTTTTAAGTAGAGTGCTTTCCATCGTGAACAGGGTTAAACCTTCTGAATATTACCATCACGGATAACACCCCTAGAATTGGCCAGGAAACCACACCCCATAGAAGAATTAGACCTGTTTTCAGCTCACGGAAAAGTAACATACCCTGTAAGATTTGGTGTCCGATATACTGGAACTCGGAGGTGAACGGCAACCCAGCGAGTATGACCAGTAGCACCTGCAACCCTGGATAGAGCAGATTTCCTTCAAACCATAAAAATGCTCCAAAAGCAAATCCAATGGCCAGTAAGCTTATAGCTAACCCAAGCCCCCATTTTCTGCGCTCAGCTAGGACCTTCACTCCAAAATTCACAGGGTGTGCCACAATCTGAGCCATGATTTGAGCTTGAAAACTTTCTAATGCTGCTTGGGGAATTGGTTTATCCTGAAATAGTTGAGTCCACAACTCGTTCTCCGTCTCCATCATAGATATTCCTCCTCTCCAAGTGCTGACGTAGTTTTTCTTTTCCCCGATGGAGGTAGGTCTTGACCCGGCTTACGGGAACCTGCAATACCATGGCGATCTCTTCGTACGAAAGTTCTTGTTTATAACGCAAATAGAGTGTTTGGGCATAATGTTCAGGAAGCTCGTTTAACACCTCAGAAAGCATGGAAGATTGTTCTTTCGCTATCCAAACTTCCTCAGGCCTAGGTTGATGATCAACGAGGTTTTCATTCAGAGTCAACGGAACTTCTCTACGCCGTTTACGAAGGAGGTCAAGGGCTTTGTTACGAGCGATAGCATATAACCAAGCCCGAAACGGATGAGCCTCCGAGTATCGATACAAGTTGCGGTAAGCGGCTAGAAACGCCTCCTGCGCACAATCCAAAACATCCTCCTCCGAACCAAGCATTCGTCGCAAAAAATGAATTAAAGGCTCCTGATAACGTCGAACAAGATCAGCATATTGTTCGTGATGACCTGCTAGTACTTGCCGAATGATCTCGGCATCTTCCATACCATTCCGGCTCCTATCCCAAGGCTCTTTTAAGCTCTCATTAATTCTCCTGCTCTCAATACGTAAGACTCGCCACAAAAGTTTCAGTTTATTGGTATGGTACCCTTCCATTTTAACCCACAATCGTTTTATAAGAAAGGCCCTTTTGGAGGGGAAGTTTCATTGACTAATAAATACGCTTACCAAACGCAGAACAAATCAGCCCTACCGCTAGTTCGGCTGTTTTATTCTGATGATCCAAGATCGGATTCACTTCAACAATATCCATACTCGATAGATAGCCAGAATCCGCTAGGAGCTCCATTGCCAAATGTGCCTCCCGATATGTAATTCCTCCGATAACGGGAGTTCCAACACCTGGTGCCTCTTCTGGATCAATGACATCTACATCAAAACTAACATGAATTCCATCCGTTCCCTGGGAGGCGATTTTTATGCTCTGAGCGACCACTTCCTTCATTCCTCTTTGATCAATATCCCGCATAGTAAACACTGTGATCTTAGATTGGTGAAGCATTTCACGCTCTTTGGAATCTATTTCACGGGCCCCTATAATTACAGTGTTTTCCTCTCGTATCTTTTTTTGTTTTCCCCCAATAGATGTCAATTCCTGCGCACCAATTCCATTGGACACAGCCAAGGACATCCCATGAATATTTCCGCTGTCCGTGGTATCATATGAGTTATAATCCCCATGCGTATCAAACCAAATCAAACCAAAACTACGGCCTTCTGTTGCCAAGCCCGCAAGAGCTCCGATTGCCAGGCTATGATCTCCACCGAGGATTAAAGGGACGACCCCTTCCTTAATTGCCTCCGACACCTTCAGATAAAGCAATTCATTGATTGTTATAATTTCGGGTAAATACTTGAGCCTCTTGTCCTTGATTTCTCGTGTCTCTGGGACAGGAACCTCTAAATTTCCATGATCCTCAATGTCCCATCCTAACCTCTGTAGACGCTCGTTTAATCCAGCATATCTAATTGCACTAGGGCCCATATCCACCCCACGTCGGCCAGCCCCTAAATCAATAGGTACCCCAATAATTTGGATGACTTTTTTATTCATACACTTACTACCTCACTTTGACCAATCTTCACTTTAATGTGCCCCGAAAAAGAAAAAAGCTTGCAAATAATTTGCAAGCATATATTTCGTACACAAGTCAAGAACCGACCCGTGTCTCCCGATTCTTCCAAACCCAGTGACGCAGTATGACACGAGCGCGACGTCTTACGTAAGCGGAAAAGCAAACTTCCGTCCCCACTCCCGTCCCAGAATAACGAAATCTGTAAAAAAGACCCCAGTAAGACGGTGCACATGAATGTGCCGTCCCCCAAACACTCGTCACCTGTCACGAATCCTCAACAATCTCCAAAGCAAGACTAAGCGTTCCCCCGACCCAAGCCCAGGGACGCAGTATGACACGAGCGCGACGTCTTTACGTAAGCAGCCTAGCAAACTTCCGTTCAAGCGACCGACCCCAAAGACGGGGCAGCGCACAAGGACGTGCGCTGCCGCCAATGCGCCAAGGATGGCGCTTTTGGTGGGAACCCCGCTCCCTAAAGCCAGGAGTTTGAACGGTTAGTTTGCTCTGCGTCGTAAGCACCGAGCGCTGTGTCAAACAAGTCCTTCCTACTTTGTTAATCGGTGAATCAACTCCTCCGAGGTAAGGCCCAGTGACAACGTAAACGCTCCTGCTCTAAACTTACTTTCTACTCCCAATTGATGAGTGACCACTAAGAAAGAATCTTTGTCCTTTATAAAGCCCTGTGCGAGTAACAATTCTGCTATCTGTTCGGAACTGGCTCCTTTTGGAACGATAAATTTCTGCTCAATTTGCGTGGAGGTTTGGGGATTAGGCGATTGACTTTGCGTTGGTTTAGTCGATGCCGGAGGTTGAGTAAGTGCAGAAGGTTGAGGCTCTGAAAGGGAATCAGTTTGTTTCGCTCCCGCTACGATAGGCTGAGTTGTTGTTTGCTGCTTAGCGAGGGATGCAGAAGACGTTTCTTGCGATACTACCGCTTGTCCCTGCAATGGAGAGATAACCAAAGCCAACATCGCACTCAAAATAAGCCCCGAACCTAAACCTAGCCAATAGGTACGCGTAACTTTCATAGAGTCCCTCCTTTTGGCTGCGTCCGCAAAACCATCCTTACTGCATCTTGACTTAGTGATAAGTGTTGGGCAATTTCATGTATCCGTTGCCCGTTGGCAGCAAGTTCCAATACTTCTTGGTATTTCGGTGAGATATGGCGTTGCTGTTCACTCTCACTGCAACTTTCTCTCTGTTCTTTGGCATTTAACCTATAGAGTTTACTTTTCCCCTTACCTTCGGATGCTTTATTGGTTGCTTCATCAGTTTCGTTAAGGTCAACTTCTTTAAGTTCATTTTGATTAGTTCTTTGTAGTTTCTCTTCTAGAACATGAACTTGATCTTGAACCATAAGAATTTCTCTTTTCAAATATGCAAGTCCTTTTAAAGCAGACATGGCCTCTTCGCTGGGTGAACCCTGCCAGCGCCAACCCAACAACAAAAAAATAACTCCAAGAAGAAATAAAACGATTGGTAAGATGTCCACAATTATTCCTCCTTTCCTTCAAACGTTCTGTTTTGAGTCGTAGCAGTTTTCACTTCTAACATTCTTGTTTGAGTCATGACAACGCTCAAACCCTAAAATCCTATTCAAGTTATGATCGGAGTAAAGCGTAACTAAGAGTTCTACCAATTTCTAAAGACTTCTCCGCGGTGCTAACCCGTGCGAAGACAGTGTCTGCAAGAAGGGTTAATACGTGCGAAGACAGTGTCTTCGTGTGGGCACAAGCCTAGTTTTCTTTTCACTTTTAAGTATTCGCTAAAGGAAAATAGTTCTCCTGCAACAGTACTATTTCCAATTAAATCTTCCTTACTTTAACTTTTAGGCCCTTCCACTTGTTTGCTAAAATAGACACTTAAACCCTGATAAATAGCGATAGCTAGCTTTTCTTGATACTCTGGCGTTGTTAGTAGTTGTTCTTCTTCAAGGTTTGAAAGGAAGCCAAGTTCAACGGTTACTGCTGCTTGATGTGCTTTTTTCAAAACATATATATCTTGATTTGCCTTAATGACTCTTTTGCCATTCGTCATCTTATTCAACTCCTGCTGAATTGATTGAGCCAATAACTTACCTTCCGGCGAATCCGAATGATAAAACGTCTGGGCACCAGTCAGTTTTGGGTCAGGAAAACTATTCGCGTGAATGCTAATATAAACTTCAGCTTGACTGTCCATAGCAAGCTGGATGCGTTGTGCTAAATCTTCTCGTTTTCGCTTTAATAGGCCCTGTGAAGCTCCTAAGTCTCTATCATCCTCGCGGACCATAATTGTCTTAGCTCCACTTTGCTGAACTAAGGCCTGTAGACGTTTAGATACTGCCAAAGTCACATCTTTCTCTAATACCTTGCCTTTACCCACAGCGCCTGGATCCACTCCCCCGTGACCAGCATCGATCACAACAACTCTATTGCCTAAGGTCCAACTCCATATTTCTTCATCTTGCCCATGAATTCCCCATCCTAGAGCTAACATCATAAGAAGTGCCATCGTAATTCCCAGAATAACTCCCTTACCTCGCTTCAAACTTATTACCCGGATTGATCTCATTCGCATCCGCCTCCCCCAGTCTATTCCGTCTTACCTTATGGGGGAGACCTCCGGAATATGCGTTTGGCTTGTCAAAAAAGCACAAGAAAATCAAGTACATAAAGAGAACTGATTAAGAATTTAAACCTAGATAAAAAAGATCCCCACCGTGATGGGAATCTTTTTGCAAAATAACTATTTCTCAAATAATCGCGTCCAAAAGCCACGCTTTTTAAGTTCTCTAAATTGCAGTCTTTCCTTATTCACTGGGTTTCTTAGGTCGACACTGGCCCAAACTAGTTTAATAGTAATCATCCTTTCTTAGTCATACTTATATTATGTATTACATGTAAGTATATCCATCCTTGTGCATTTTTAAACATGAAACAGCCTCTTCCCTAACTCCCTGAAAGAGACACTCTTCAACTGATATTAATCCATCATTAAATTCCATTTTCCCTTAAATCAGACTAGATTTTCTACTTATATTGCAACTAATAATTTGCTTTTTATAAAAGTCGTAAAACCGTTAAGAATATCACATGGAAGAAATAATATCGAAAACCTGTATGAGTTAATATTTATTAAAGAAAGAGTTGTTTAAAGAATGAAATTAATTATTATCTTAGTGTTTATCGGTATTCTACTCTCTGCCGTAAGGACATTGCCTTCAATTGACCAATACGAATAACATTTTCTAGCCGATATAAGGAATAATTTGTTGAACAATGTATCAAGAGCGGGCTCAAACACCTGTGTTGAAACAGTCCATGTTACCCAGTCAAAATTCATAGGTTTTCGCAGAGTCTTACTAATGAGAAATCCCCAAACCACAAGGGTTTGGGGATTTGTATTTTCTTAACGTTTGGAGAATTGGGGAGCCTTACGAGCTTTCTTCAAGCCATATTTACGACGTTCCTTCATACGTGGGTCACGCGTAAGGAAACCGGCTCTCTTAAGGCTTGGACGAAGACTGGCATCCGCCTTCAGTAAAGCACGGGCAATACCTAAGCGTATCGCACCAGCTTGACCTGTGGTGCCACCTCCGTGGGCGAGAGCGATAACATCATATTTAGCAAGCGTATCTGTAATGTTAAATGGTTGTTGCACAATCATTTCTAATGTTTTCTTGCCGAAATACTCTGCTACTTCACGCTTGTTGATGATGAATTTTCCTTCACCCGGAATTAAACGAACGCGAGCAATTGCATTTTTACGTCGTCCTGTCGCAGCATATTGTAATTGAGTTGCCATGTTTTACTTCCTCCTTCCTTAAACTACTGAATCGTCCAGATTTCAGGTTGTTGAGCTTGATGCGGGTGCGAATCTCCCTTGTACACATTTAACTTTGTGTACATTTGGGCGCCCAACTTGTTATGAGGAAGCATTCCCTTCACGGCATGTTCCATAGCTCGTTCAGGCATAATTTGCATTAATTTTTTGTAGGGGATTTCTTTTAACCCACCAGGAAACCCTGAGTGACGACGATAGAGTTTGTCATTTAGTTTATTACCAGTTAGAACCAATTTCTCTGCATTAATAATAATGACATGATCCCCAGTATCAACATTAGGGGTAAATGTCGGTTTATGTTTACCTCTTAAGAGACGTGCTGCTTCAGTAGCAATACGACCCAAGGGGATTCCCGCAGCGTCAATGATAAACCATTTGCGCTCTTGGTTTTGCGCTTTCGCAAAAAACGTGGTCATGACTTTCCCTCCAATTTAGCAGTTTTTTGTTTTTCCTCACGCGCATGGGGCTCAATCATGCTTGTGGTATGCCAGGGGCATGGGGCTCAATCATAACCAAGGCATAAAAACTCATATTGATATTTTATTTAAATTTCTATTCTTTGTCAAGTATTTTCGTGTTTGATATAGGATTAATAGTTATCCGGCAAAAGGTCTTTAAAAACTTCAAATGGACTTTGTTCCGTATAATTCACATATGCAAGAGTTAGACCATGGGCAGGCGCAATTATACGGGCCCGTTTCCGTTCTTGGCTGGCTATAATTTCCGGGATCTCTTGAGGGAGAATCCGACCTTTTCCCACATCCATTAGTGTTCCGACCATAATACGAACCATGTGGTATAAAAATCCATTCCCCACGCAAGAGACCCTAATTAAACCGTTATCTTCTTTCACTTGACAACGATAAATCGTTCGTTCAAATGTCTTACTTGCTCCACCAGCCGCTGCAAAGGTTTTGAAATTATGATGTCCTTCGAAAAAACTGGCTGCTGACTGCATCTGATTTACATTTAAGGGAATGGGCACATGAGACGCATATAGACGCAGAAATACATTGGGAATTCGATGGTTGTCCATCTGATAATCGTAGCGTTTCCACTTTGCTGACCACCTAGCATTAAAGTCATGCGGTACACTTTCTGCCTGAAGGATACGTATATCCCTGGGCAACAAACTGTTAAAGGCCTTCGGGATTTTTTCCTCCGGAATTCTTGCTGCTGTCATAAAGTTCACGACTTGCCCAGATGCATGCACTCCCGCATCCGTCCGACCTGCAGTAGCTAGGGTTACCTCTTCCTCGACTAATTTTTTCCATACTGCTTCTAAAGTTCCCTGAATCGTGGGACCATAAGTTTGATCCTGTCGCTGGAACCCATGATAGTTTGTTCCATCATATGCTACTGTTAGCCTAATGTTTCTCATTTGATACTTCTAGCCTCCGCTACGTATAGATTTAAGTCTATCTCCATACCAAAAGTAATATTCCCCAAACTCCGATAATCAGAACTCCTAAGCGATCCTTGGAAGTCTGCTCATGAAGTGTGAGGGTTCGGTAGTTGCCCGAACCATATCCTCGAGACATCAGGTTTACAGAAAGTTCTTCTGCTCGCCTCAAACTAAGTAAAATGAGCGGTACTATGAGCTGAATTATTTCCCAGGATCGTTTAATCTTGGAGTGAGGCCACTCGCTTTTTAACAATCTAACTTTCCATATCAGGATAGCCTCCTCCACAATAAGTGGAATAAAGCGCAGTGTTAAGGTAAGTAAAAGTGCAAAGTCCGCAGCTTTAGGTGTAATACGGATGAGCGGGTTAAAAAAATAGGCTATTCCTACCCCTTGCGCGAGGGGCATTGTTACTGCCGTATAAAGACGAGTTAATCCAAAGATCAGGGATATACGCCAAACCATGTCAACAGCTTGTGCTAAACCACCCATTGACCAATGCCCAAACCAAATGGCTCTGTTTTCTGGCCAGACCCACCCTGTCACTAGTCCATAAAACAATCCCACCCAAAAAAGGACAGCTATGAGCGAACCATATATTTTAATTGGGACACGACTCAATAATACAAGTCCCAGGAGGGCAAGGGAGGTTAAGAGAAGCCCCTGCCAGCGGGTCATTGTTATTAGAAGGGACAAGATAGCTAACCCTCCGACCTTTATCCTTGGATCAAAACGGTGCAACAGGCTATTACCTGGGTAATAGAGTTCAAAAGCTTTGATACTTTGCCCTCCCTCCTCTTAGCAGCGGACACCAGCTGCTCGAAATTGCTCCTGATGCTCTCGCCAACTCTGGATCGAGCAATCTAAGACCACGCTCCCGTTCTCTACCAACCAAATCCGATCAGCATCCTGTAGGACTTCTCTTAGATCGTGTGTAACATATAGTATCGTCATATCCCATGCTGAAATCATTGTTTGAATCCCTACTCGGCTTGTTGCGTCTAGTCCAAGTAAAGGTTCATCCAGTAGAAGAATCTCTGGGAGAGTTCGCAAGGCTGCTGCTAGGGCGACCTTTTGGCGTTCTCCACCACTTAAACGCTCAGGGGCAACATCCGCCAAGCATACAGGCAAACCAAAATTCTCCAATATTGCTAATCTCTCTTTATTTTTTACCTTCAAGTCTTGCTGAGACTCTCCATAAAAAATCTCATGATAGACGCTGCGGCCAATCAGATATTCTCCTGCCTCTTGAAGAACTAAACGGATTTTTCTACGCAGTATATTCAAATTAGCTTTTGTAATCTGTTCTCCGCCAACTATTAGTTGCCCCTCATTGGGCAGAATTAAGCCAACCGCACTTTCTAAAAGTGTTGTCTTGCCTGAACCAGAAGGACCAACTATGCCAATAAATTCGCCCGTCCTTACAACGTTATTCAAGTGTAGACGGGAATCATAATTAGCCTGTCTCCATTCCAGAGCAGCTGGCTGTTCTAACCTATCTTTTGCTCTGGGTTTTCCTGAGGCCATTATCTGTGAATATTTCAGTTTTGGGTCTAACGAGATCGGATTGGTGTATTCCTTCCTAAGACCATCTGGAGAATACATCTCACCGTTGTCTAATGCGTCACTGGGATTACCCAAGTCTGAGATTTTTCCATTTTTGATAACCAAGAGACGATCCGCTTGTCTTGCTAACTCTGGGTCATGAGTAATCCAAAGTTGCCCGGTTTGAGCTTGGACTTTAAATAAGAGTTTCAACACATTCGCTTGAGAGTGCATATCGAGCATGGTTAAGGACTCATCCAATATAAGAAAGGATGGCTGTAAGGCTAAAATAGCGGCAGTAACCAAGCGTTGTCTTTCTCCGCCTGAAAGTGTCGCAGGAGACTGGTCTTCCTTACCCTTTAAGCCCACAGACGCAGCCAGCTCTAGCACTCTATTTACCACGGATTGTCTATCCCATCCCAGGTTTAAAAGTCCAAAGCCCAATTCTTCTGCTACCGTAGCGCCAATTGTTTGCCGACGAGGATGTTGCCCTACAAGCCCGATTTCTTGCCACCTTTTCACTGTGTTCCAATCACAAACGGTTTCGTCAAACGTGAGACGGATCTCCCCTTCTTTGGGTTCCAGCAATCCGTTCAAGATCCTAGCCAAGGTTGATTTCCCGGAGCCATTAGCACCCATAAGCGCGATGATCTCACCCTGGTTCCAGTCAAAATTCACTCCGTTCAATATATTGCCATAATGAATGTTCTGCACTTGGAGCACTTTCATCGACCGAAATCACTCCCCTTACCCTAGAAAAAGGTCCATCCAAATGCCATTAGCAAAGGCCGGGCATGCTTAAACAAAGTTTAAGCAACCCGGCCTTTAGCAACTCGCATTATACGAGTTCGATGATTACCATTGTGGCAGCATCTCCCCGACGTAAGCCGAGTTTCATGATACGAGTATAGCCTCCCTGACGGTCAGCATATTTCGGCGCAATAGTATCAAACAATTTTGTAACAACATCTTCATCCATGAGATAAGCCATCGTTAAACGACGGGCAGCCAAATCGCCTTGCTTGCCAAGTGAAATCATCTTTTCAGCAATAGCATTTAGTTCCTTGGCACGTGCTTCTGTCGTTTGAATACGCTCATGTTTTAACAGGGAAGTGACAATGTTACGCAACATTGCCCCGCGATGACCCATGTTTTTTCCCAACTTGCGGTAAGCCAATTACATTCCCCTCCTTTTGCACCGAATTAGTCCTCAGCCGGGCGAAATATTAAACCTAGGTCTCTGAGTTTAAATTCCACTTCTTCTAAAGACTTGCGACCAAGGTTACGCACTTTAATCATGTCTTCTTCCGTTTTTTGAGTTAACTCTTCAACCGAGTTAATTCCTGCCCTTTTGAGGCAGTTATAAGAACGAACGGACAGATCAAGTTCCTCAATCGTCATCTCGAGGATTTTATCTTTGGCTTCCTCTTCTTTTTCCACCATAACCTCAACATTGTTGAGCTTATCAGTAAGTCCCATGAAAAGGCGCAGATGATCACTCAGAATTTTGGCTGCCGAGCTGGTGGCCTCTTCCGGTGAGATACTGCCATTAGACCATGCTTCAAGAGTCAACTTGTCATAGTCCGTGATCTGACCAACCCGGGTATCCTCGACCGTATAGTTGACCTTATAAATCGGGGCAAAGATGGAGTCAATAGGGATAACTCCAATGACATGGTCTGGCTTCTTGTTTTTGTCCGCAGAAACATAGCCACGACCGCGTTCCACCGTCATTTCCATAAATAGCCGACCATCTTTATCTAATGTAGCAATCTTCAAGTCATTGTTCAGAATCTCAATGTCTGGGTCACTAATAATATCAGCGGCCTTAACAACTCCTTCACCCTGAGACTCTATACGAATAATCCGCGGCTCATCCGTATAACCTTTCAGCGCTAAGGACTTCAGATTAAGAATAATGTCTGTAACGTCTTCTAAAACGCCCGGTATTGTAGAAAACTCATGGAGCACCCCTTCGATTTTGACCGATGTCACCGCTGATCCTGGAAGAGCGGACAACAGGATGCGCCTTAAAGAATTCCCTAAGGTAATCCCATATCCCCTTTCAAGAGGCTCAACGACGAATTTAGCATAGGAGTCGTCTTCAGAACGCTCGATACACTCGATTCTGGGCTTCTCGATTTCTAACATCGGTATGCACCTTCTTTCTCGAGAACTTGATATACAAACCATCCAACCCACTTGGGCAGAACGTCAACATTAACGGGAGTATTTCTCCACGATGAGGTGTTCTTGGATGGGCAGTTGAATATCTTCACGAGTAGGTAGTGCGACAACAGTTCCAGCAGCAGTATTGGCATCCAAGTTCAGCCATACAGGAACAGTACGTGAACCCAGATTTTCAAGAAGTTGTTTCATCCTTGGGGAACTCTTGCTACCTTCTCTAACAGCAATAACTTCTCCTACACGCACGGAATAAGATGCTATGTCAACTTTTTTACCATTAATGGTAAAATGTCCGTGATTCACGAGTTGACGAGCTTCCGGGCGGGATGAAGCAAAGCCCAAATGGAAAATGACATTGTCTAATCGTCGTTCCAACAACGAGAGCAGATTTTCACCAGTTACCCCTTTACGCCGAGCCGCCTCGTCAAAATAGTGACGGAATTGTTTTTCCATAACACCGTACATGCGGCGTGCTTTTTGTTTCTCTCGTAACTGAAGACCATATTCAGTGGGCTTCTTCGCACGGGCTTGGCCGTGTTGTCCGGGAGCATAGGCACGACGATCAATCGCGCACTTTCCAGTATAGCAACGCTCTCCTTTGAGGAATAATTTTAATCCCTCACGTCGACATAAGCGACAAACTGGACCAGTATATCTAGCCATGATTACACACCTCCTATACCCTTCTGCGTTTCGGTGGCCGACAGCCATTGTGTGGAATCGGTGTCACGTCTTTAATTAAGTTTACTTCTAAACCAGCAGCTTGTAGCGCGCGAATAGCCGCTTCACGACCTGCACCTGGTCCTTTTACAAAGCATTCAACATCCTTTAAGCCATGTTCCATCGCAACTTTAGCACAGGTTTCGGCAGCCATTTGCGCAGCAAATGGCGTGCTTTTACGAGAACCTTTAAAGCCAAGGGAACCTGCACTGGACCAGGAGAGTGCGTTACCATGGGTATCCGTGATAGTTACCATGGTATTGTTAAATGTGGATTTGATATGAGCAATTCCACTTTCAATATTCTTACGTTCCCGGCGTTTTGTCCGGACAACTTTACGTGCCATCTAAGTTATCCCCCCTTATTACTTTTTACGTTTTGCTCCAACAGTCTTAGCCGGACCCTTACGAGTTCGGGCATTGGTTTTCGTGCGCTGACCTCGAACTGGAAGTCCACGACGATGGCGCAGGCCACGATAGGAACCAATTTCCATAAGACGCTTGATATTGAGGGAAACTTCGCGACGCAGGTCGCCTTCAATCTTAAACTCTTTATCAATAACTTCCCGAAGCTTGCCGACTTCGTCTTCTGACAAGTCACGCACTCGGACATCCGGGCTTACGCCCGTTTTAGCGAGAATCTTATGTGAAGTTGGCAGCCCAATCCCATAAATATAGGTTAAGGCAACCTCTAAACGTTTCTCGCGCGGTAAGTCAACTCCAGCGATACGTGCCATCTAAAATTTACACCTCCACTATTTAAGTTCTGTATCAATATAAAATCGGTGCATTGGAGGACTTACTCCAATCAGCCGCGCAACCGAAACTTCTAGCCTTGTCTTTGCTTGTGTTTCGGGTTCTCACAAATGACCATGACTTTACCATGGCGACGAATAATTTTACATTTTTCACAGATCTTTTTAACAGAAGGCTTTACTTTCACCGTAATCCCTCCCTTTGGTCATTACTTAAACCTATATGTGATTCGTCCTCGTGATAGATCATAGGGGGAAAGCTCCACCGTGACCCGATCACCCGGAAGAATCCGGATAAAGTTCATTCGAATCTTTCCGGAGACGTGTGCCAAAACCTTGTGTCCGTTCGCTAACTCAACTTGGAACATGGCATTAGGTAGTGGCTCCAAGACCTTACCTTCAACTTCTATAACGTCTTCTTTTGACATACTCATTCACCCCTCCTCTGACAATCCTTTGGCACGTACCTAACATCGAGTTAGAATTTCCAGGCCATTTTCCGTAATCGCAACTGTGTGTTCGAAATGGGCCGATGGCCTTTTATCTTTCGTAACTACAGTCCAGTGATCCTTTAACGTCTGCACTTCATACGTACCCATGTTCACCATGGGCTCAATAGCCAAGGCCATACCTACCTCGAGTCGTGGTCCCCGGCCAGGTTTGCCAAAATTAGGGATCTGGGGATCCTCATGCATGGCCCTTCCAATCCCGTGCCCAACATAATCTCGCACGACAGAAAACCCATTAGCTTCCACATGCGTTTGGACCGCGTAAGAGACGTCATAAAGACGATTACCTAACTTAGCCTGCGCAATACCCAACATCAGGGACTCTTCAGTAACCCTTAAGAGTTTCTGGAGATCGGGACTTACTTCTCCAATGGGTAAGGTCACAGCAGCATCACCAAAATACCCGTCTATGACCGCACCGCAATCAATACTAATAATATCCCCAGATTCTAAACACCTTAAACCGGGTATTCCATGAACTACCTGTTCATTTACAGAGGTACAGAGCGTCGCCGGGAAACCATTGTACCCTTTAAACGCTGGTATGGCACCCTGCGCGCGGATATATTCTTCAGCCATGCGATCCAATTCAAGTGTCGTGACGCCGGGCTTTGCGAGCTCACGCATTAAGGCAAGGGTTTCACCTACGATTCGGCCCGCATTACGCATCCGGCTGAATTGGTTCGCATTTTTTAGCTCAATCATGCCGTTTAGCCCAAGGCCTGAAGGATATCCTGAAATACCTTATCAATAGGTTGATCTCCATTAATCCGCTTAACCAATCCTTTTTCTTCGTAGAAAGCAATCAAAGGCTCGGTTTGCTTATTATAAACGTTTAAACGATTCTCGGCTGTTTCGATCGTGTCATCGGAACGTTGATAAAGCTCTCCACCACATTGGCAAACCCCTTCTTTTTCAGGCTTGTTAAAGACCATGTGATAAGATGCTCCACATGTTCGACATATCCGTCGTCCAGTTAAGCGAGGTATTAACACCTCATGCGCGACTTCAATGTTGATTACACCATCGAGCTTAATGCCTAGACGATCTAAAATCTCCGCTAATGCACTACCTTGCGCTAGTGTACGTGGAAATCCATCAAGAAGAAAGCCAGCCGCGCAATCGGGTTGCGCTAAACGCTCCTCAACAATCCCAATGGTCACTTCATCAGGAACCAAACCTCCGGCATCCATAAATGACTTAGCCTTTAGGCCCATTGCTGTTCCTTCTTTAATAGCTGCTCTAAACATATCACCCGTGGAAATATGCGGAATATGAAAGCGTTCAACAAGTGGATTAGCCTGCGTTCCTTTACCTGCTCCGGGGCCACCCATTAATATTATTCTCATATCTCTTCCTCCTTTATTTCATAAAACCTTGATAATGCCTCGACATAAGTTGGGATTCAATTTGTTTCATCGTCTCGAGCGCAACCCCAACCACAATTAGTAGGGATGTTCCACCAAAATAGATGTTTTTGAGTCCAGTGAGTCCGATAACTAGTGTCGGCAAGACTGCGATCAAAGCTAGAAATAAACCACCGGCTAGCGTAATCCGACTTAATATTTTTGACAAATATTCAGCCGTCGGGCGCCCAGGACGAAGGCCAGGTATGAAACCGCCATACTTCTTTAAATTATCAGCCACATCAACAGGATTGAATGTAACTGCAGTATAGAAGTAAGTAAAGAATATAATGAGCACACCGTAGACCAATAGATAAGGGATCGAGGTTATGCTGCCATTCATACTAAACCATGTATTTACAAATCTTGCGAAAGCCGAAGTTGGTATCCAAGTTGCGATCGTTTGAGGGAATGCCAGTAAAGAAATTGCGAAGATGACGGGAATTACTCCAGCTTGATTCACTTTCAGGGGGATATGACTGCTTTGCCCACCATAAACCCGCCGTCCGACAACTCTCTTAGCATATTGCACCGACACTCGACGCGTCCCTTCTTGAACGTAAATGACGCCTGCGGTAATAAAAACCACGATCACAGCCAAACCAATAACTGAGAAAGCATTGATTTCACCAACTCTTAGCATGTTCCACAGAGACTTGATCGCATCGGGGACTCGTGAGACGATTCCTGCAAAGATGATTAGGGAGATGCCGTTTCCGATTCCCTTCTCAGTGATCGCTTCCCCAAGCCACATTAGAAACGCAGTTCCAGCGGTCAAAACAAGTGCCACGAGTAGATAAATCGGCCATTTTAAAGCTGGACTGGGAATATTCAGCGCCCCACGAACCCCGTAGGTCAGCCCGAAGGCTTGTATAAATCCCAAGCCCACGGTACTGTACCGCGTATACTGAGTAATCTTTTTGCGTCCATAGTCACCCTCTTTAGAAAGGCGTTCAAGAGAGGGAATGACGATCGTCAGAAGCTGAAGAATGATGGAGGCTGTAACATATGGCGTAATACTCAATGCAAAAACAGACAGCCTTTTAAATGAACCTCCGGAAAGTGTGTCCATGAAATCGAACATACCGCCGGTTCCTAACATTTTCTTCAGTGTGTCATGATCAATAAAGGGAATTGGAATATGTGCTCCGATACGGAAGATCAGAAACATCAAAAGGGTGTAACCGATTTTTTTCCTGAGATCCGCTACATTCCACGCATTCTTCAGGGAATCGACAATCATCCTATTCCACCTCTACTTTTCCACCCGCCGCAACAATCTTCTTTGCCGCGGCTGGGCTGACTTTGTCAATTTTGACAGTCAGTGCTTTGGTCAATTCTCCCGTTGCAAGAATCTTAACGCCATCTTTAACAGCCTTAATGAGGCCGCTTTCCAAGAGGCTTTCAATTGTCACTACAGTGTCATTCTCAAAACGTTCCAAATCACGGACATTCAAAACGACAATGTTTTTCTTTGAGATATTATTAAACCCTCGCTTTGGCATCCGGCGAAACAGTGGATTTTGTCCGCCTTCAAAACCGGGACGAACTCCGCCGCCAGCCCGCGAGTTTTGTCCTTTGTGTCCTTTACCGGAAGTTTTACCATGTCCAGATCCAACTCCACGGCCCAAACGCTTAGGTGCATGTGTTGATCCTTCAGCAGGCTTTAGTTCATGCAGTTTCATGCTTGCCCACACCTCCTTCTATTGAGCTTGTGTCTCTACAGTAACCAAGTGCATGCATTTATGAATCATCCCTAGAATCCCAGGGGTGTCCTCATGAACTGCACTTGATCCGACTTTTCCTAAGCCAAGTGCTTGTAACACTTTGTGTTGTGCTTTTGAATAACCGATCGGACTCTTAGTTAGTGTCACTTTTACTTTCATGACCAACCCTCCTTAACCTAGAACTTCTCCTACGGTCTTACCTCGGAGTTTGGCAATCTCTTCTGGACGCTTTAGAGATTTTAACGCCTCCATCGTCGCATTGACCATATTGTGTGCGTTTGCTGAGCCTAAAGACTTCGCGAGGATATCATGCACACCAGCAGCTTCAAGTACCGCCCGAACAGCGCCACCGGCAATAACTCCAGTCCCTTTTGAAGCCGGCTTTAACAACACTTGGCCCGCGCCAAACACCCCAAGAATAGGGTGAGTAATTGTGGTTCCGTGCATAGGAACACTGAAGAGGTTTTTCTTTGCATCTTCGATTCCTTTGCGAATAGCCTCAGGCACTTCACCAGCTTTACCTAGTCCTGCGCCAACACGACCGTGACCGTCTCCAACCACTACGAGCGCGCTAAAGCTGAAACGACGTCCACCTTTAACAACTTTGGCAACACGGGCTATATGAACGACTTTTTCATTCATGTCCGACTTATTAGCTTCGAATTTCGCCAATTTGATTTTTCCCTCCTTTACTCAAGCTTAGAAGCTGAGTCCAGCTTCTCGTGCTGATTCCGCCAATGCTGCGATTCGGCCGTGATATACATTTCCTCCACGATCGAATACCACTTGCGTAATTCCTTTTTCAAGGGCTTTCTTCGCAACCAATTCGCCGACTCTTTGAGCACCAGCGGTATTTCCGCCAGATAAATCGGCAGCTTTGAACTCTGGATCGAGGGAAGAAGCAGCAACAATTGTCACACCGAGCTCATCATTGATTACTTGAGCGTAAATATGATTCAAGCTTCTAAAAACTGCTAAACGTGGTCGCTCTGCAACTCCGATAACAGCTTTGCGGATGCTCTTATGCTTTTTAACGCGGATAGCTTTTCGGTCCATGCGCTTAATCAAAGGGAACTCACTCCTTTCACGACTGGCAAGAGATTTGGCCCTTGCCTCAATTTAATTACACTATGACAGAAAGCATAAACTTCGTTTGTATACTTTCTGGAGCATAAGGGCAACTAGGCAGCCGCCTTCGCTAACGCTTAGCGCCAGCCAAGTTTTCTTTACTTCTTAGCGCCCTTTTTACCGCCGGTCTTACCAACCTTACGACGGACGACTTCGCCTTCATACCGAATTCCTTTGCCTTTATATGGTTCAGGCTCACGCTCTGAACGAACTACTGCGGCAAAAGCACCGACAAGTTCTTTATCCATCCCTTTAATTAAGATCTTATTCGGAGCAGGGACTTCAAAGTCAATTCCTTCAAAGGGAGTAAGTTCAACAGGGTGAGACTTGCCGACCGTCAAAACCAACTTGTTTCCTTGCTTGGCAGCACGATATCCTACCCCAACCATATCTAAGCCCTTTGTGAATCCGTTCGAAACACCTTCCACCATGTTAGCGATTAAGGTGCGAGTCAAGCCATGTAAAGATCTGCTCAACGGCTCATCGTTCGGTCGACTAACAATAACTTGTTGGCCATCGACTACAATGTTCATCAATGAATGCATTGTTCTCGTTAAGGTTCCCTTAGGACCCTTAACAGTGACCACATTTTCCTCTATTTTGAAGTCCACACCACTGGGGATCCCAATGGGGCGCTTGCCAATTCTGGACATTCACTGCACCTCCGTTGTGAAATCTACCAAATGTAGGAGATTACTTCTCCACCAAGGCCCTCTTTGCGGGCTTTTTTATCTGTCATTATCCCCTTAGATGTCGAAATAACTGCAATTCCGAGTCCACCAAGAACTTTCGGCATTTCATCCTTTTTCGCATAGACGCGTAGTCCCGGACGGCTTATCCGCTTTAGCCCGGTAATAACACGCTCACGGTTTGGACCATATTTCAAATACATCCGAATCACGCCCTGTTTGTCGTCCGCAATGTATTCTACATCCTTGATGTACCCTTCTGCTTTAAGCAGTTCCGCAAGCTCTTTCTTAATACGAGATGCTGGCACCTCGACTTTATCATGATAAACCATTCCCGCGTTACGGATACGTGTTAAAAAGTCTGCAATCGGATCTGACATTGACACTTCAGTCGTCCCCCTTCCTTACAATGTATTACCAACTGGCCTTCGTGACTCCTGGAAGTTCCCCTTTGTGAGCCAACTCCCGGAAGCAAATCCGGCAAATTCCGAATTTACGCATGTAAGCATGGGGACGTCCACAAAGCTTGCAACGGTTATGCGAACGAACGGCGAATTTTTGTCCACGGTTTTGGCGGACAACCATTGATGTCTTAGCCACGCTCTTGAACCTCCTTTTCTCTAATCACGGTACGGCATTCCGAACCCACGAAGCAACTCGCGCGCTTCTTCGTCCGATTTTGCCGTTGTTACAAAGACTACATCCATTCCACGAAGCTTGTCGATCTTGTCATACTCCATCTCAGGGAAGATCAACTGTTCCTTAATTCCTAAGGTATAATTTCCACGTCCGTCAAACGCTTTCGCTGAAACACCACGGAAGTCCCGAACGCGAGGTAAAGCTACGTTTAAAAGGCGATCCATAAATTCATACATCCGTTGACCACGCAGGGTAACTTTACAACCGATCGGCATCCCTTCACGTAGTTTGAATGCTGCAATGGATTTTTTTGCCCGCGTGACAATAGGTTTTTGACCTGTGATCTTCATTAAGTCTCCAAGAGCAGAATCGATCGCTTTGGAGTTTTGAACCGCTTCACCAACACCCATATTGATCACGATTTTATCAATTTTAGGAATTTGCATGACATTTGTATAAGCAAACTTCTGCTGTAAGGCAGGAGCGATTTCGTTTTGGTATCTATCTTTCAGACGAGCCACTGGGGTCCCTCCTTTCGCGATTAGTGTTTATCCGGTAGATTCACGCCGCAATTTTTGCAGACGCGCACTTTTCCGTCTTCCGTCACCTTGACACTGACCCTAGTCACAGAATTACACTCTTGGCAGTATAACATAACATTCGAGCTGGCCATCGGAGCTTCTTTTTGAACGATGCCACCTTGAGGCATGCTTTGAGAAGGTTTTGTATGCCGTTTAACGATGTTTGCCTTCTCAACTACCACGCGACCCTTCTTGAGAATCACATCGATGATTTTGCCTTTTTTACCGGCATCCTTACCGCTGATGACCATGACATAATCGCCTTTTTTTACATGTATCTTATCAGGTTGTACCTTATGCTTAGTAGCAGCCACTTTCTTCACCTCCATACGTCATGGGGTCTTAGATAACTTCCGGTGCCAGGGATATGATTTTCATAAAATTATCACGCAGTTCGCGAGCAACTGGTCCGAAGATACGGGTTCCGCGCGGGCTTTTGTCATCTTTAATGAGGACTGCAGCATTTTCGCTAAACCGGATATATGAACCGTCTTGACGTCTAATCTCTTTTTTTGTCCGCACGATAACAGCCTTGACAACTTCCCCTTTTTTGACAACGCCCCCTGGTGTTGCTTGTTTAACGGAAGCAACGATGATATCACCAATCGATGCATATCGGCGCATTGAACCGCCGAGTACATGAATACACATTAGCTCTTTAGCGCCTGAGTTGTCTCCAACTCTAACCCTAGTTTGTACTTGGATCATTCCATTTGACCCCCTTCCGAACTAATATAACGAATTTTAGATGGCAATTGCTTTTTCAAGTATTTCAACTACACGCCAGCATTTATCTTTACTCAAAAGGCGAGTTTCCATGATCGAGACAGTGTCACCGATATGCGCTTCATTGTTTTCGTCATGAGCCTTATATTTTTTCGTATGAGTAATTGATTTTTTATAAATCGGGTGACGCTCAGTAATTTCAACCGCTACAACGACAGTTTTATCCATCTTGTCGCTGACTACCTTGCCGATCCGAACTTTACGTAGGGCTCTTTCCACGCTAAGAAGCCTCCTTTCTCAACTTAGACACGTTCAATCTTCAACTCACGCTCGCGAAGAATCGTTTTACCGCGAGCAATACCTTTGCGAACTTCACGAATTCGCATTGGGTTATCGAGTTGACCCGTCGCCAATTGGAAACGCAAATTAAACAGTTCGGTTTTGAAATCGTCGATTTCCTTTAACACTTCATCATTTGTTAGGTCACGAAAATCCTTAGTTTTCATTTGCGTCACCTCCTTCTTGATCAGCACGGGTAACGAACTTACATTTGATCGGGAGCTTATGCATGGCCAGACGCAGGGCCTCACGAGCCTGCTCCTCCGTAACGCCGTTCAACTCAAACATTACTCGACCAGGTTTCACAACTGCAACCCAGTATTCTGGTGAACCTTTACCACTACCCATCCGAGTTTCTGCTGGTTTAGCCGTAACTGGCTTATCCGGGAAAATTTTAATCCAAACTTGACCACCACGTTTAATATAACGGGTCATAGCAATACGAGCAGCCTCAATCTGGCGATTCGTTATCCAACCGCATTCTAAGGCCATAAGTCCGAAGTCACCAAATGTAATGGTGTTTCCGCGTGTAGCCTTACCGTGCATCCGACCACGATGTTGTTTACGATGTTTCACTCTGGTTGGGACTAACATCTAGTTTCCTCCTTCCACCTGAGCGACGACCTTCTTGGCGGGAAGAACCTCACCTTTATATATCCAAACCTTGATACCAATCTTTCCATACGTAGTATTGGCTTCAGCAAAACCGTAGTCAATATCCGCACGCAGTGTGTGAAGGGGTACTTTCCCTTCATGGTACCATTCAGTTCGGGCAATTTCGGCTCCAGCCAAACGGCCGCTGCATTGAATTTTAATCCCCTGTGCACCTGTCCTCATTGTCCGGCCAACTGTTTGTTTCATTGCCCGACGGAAGGACACACGTTTTTCAAGTTGTAAGGCAATGTTTTCTGCTACTAAGGTAGCATCCATTTCCGGCTTCTTGATTTCTACAATATTGACTGCAACTTGTTTGCCAGTGATTGCTTCAAGTTGTTTGCGCAAGTTTTCAACTTCAGTACCACCTCGACCGATAACAATACCGGGCTTAGCTGCATGAACTGATACTTTAACACGACTGGCTGCTCGTTCAATCTCAACTTTTGGGCATCCAGCTTGCTTGAGTTTATTTTTTACAAATGCACGGATCTTCAAGTCTTCATGAAGAAGTTCCATGTAGTTCTTGTCTGCATACCAACGGCTTTCCCAGTCCCGGATAATTCCGACGCGGAGGCCTTTGGGATTAACCTTTTGACCCACTGTTTAGCCCTCCTTCTTCTCGCCCACAACCACAGTAATGTGACTCGTCCGTTTCCGGATTTGGTCTGCACGTCCCATGGCTCGAGGCTTGATGCGTTTCAAGGTCGGTCCTTCATCCACACAAATTTCAGTAATAATCAGATCATCAACATTCATGTCATAGTTGTGTCCTGCATTAGCGACTGCTGACTTCAGCACCTTAGTCACATCGTCTGTGGAACCATTGGGTGTAAATTGAAGAATAGCGAACGCATCACTGATCTTTTTGCCGCGGATCAGATTGACAACCTGGCGCACCTTACGAGGAGAGATACGTACATATTTTGCCACTGCTTTTGCTTGCATGTGCCTTTAACCTCCTCTCGAATTAACGTAAGCCGCTGGATTTTTCACTACCAGCATGGCCCTTATAGGTGCGAGTAGGAGAAAACTCTCCCAGTTTATGACCTACCATATCTTCGGTAACATATATCGGAACATGTTTCCGTCCATCGTGAACCGCAATGGTGAGTCCGACCATTTGCGGAAATATTGTTGAGCGTCTGGACCACGTCTTGATCACGCGTTTTTCACCTGATTCGTTCATCGCTTCGACACGTTCGAGTAAACGAGATTCGACGAAAGGTCCTTTTTTTAGAGATCTGCTCATTCATGGGCCTCCTTTCGACTACTTACTGCGCCGTTTCACAATAAAGCGATTCGACGGATTCTTTTTCTTGCGAGTTTTTGCCCCTAGAGCCGGTTTTCCCCAAGGAGTACATGGGTTACGACCAATCGAGTTACGGCCTTCGCCCCCACCATGTGGATGGTCACAAGGGTTCATTACTGAACCACGTACCGTCGGACGAATACCCAACCAACGTGATCTTCCTGCTTTACCAATGTTGATGTTTTCATAGTCTAAATTTCCGACCTGCCCAATGGTTGCCCGACACTCAATGCGAATCATCCGCATTTCACCGGAAGGAAGTCGGAGCGTTGCATACGAACCTTCTTTAGCCATTAGTTGCGCTGAGCCACCAGCTGAGCGAACCATCTGTGCCCCTTTACCTGGTTTCATCTCGATGTTATGGAGCAGAGTACCCACTGGAATATTTTGAAGTGGCAATGTGTTGCCAACTTTAATGTCAGCATCTGGACCAGAAACAACCATTTGATCCACTTTCAAACCATTTGGTGCTAAGATATAGGTTTTAAGTCCGTCTTGATAATACAATAAAGCGATATTGGCTGAGCGGTTAGGATCATATTCAATACTTGCTACACGAGCAGGGATCCCATCTTTATTCCGCTTGAAATCAATGACGCGGAACATTCGCTTATGCCCGCCGCCTTTATGGCGCACGCTTAATCGTCCATCATTATTACGACCTGCTTTTTTTGTCAACGGCTTCAATAAAGTACGTTCTGGCTCTGTTCTTGTGATCTCTTCAAAGGTTGACACAGTCATGTTACGACGACTTGGCGATGTAGGTTTAAATGTTTTTAAGGCCATAGATTTTCATTTTCCTCCTTTGCTTCAAGATGCTTACAGACCCGCGAAGTTTTCAATCTTATCTCCAGCTTTAAGCGTAGCAATCGCTTTTTTACGGTTTGATGTTTTTCCGACATACTTACCGACCCGCTTCATTTTGCCGTTTACATTGATGGTGCGGAGTTCGACAACCGTTACTTTAAACATCTTTTCAACCGCTGCTTTAATTTCAATTTTGTTTGCAGCAGGATTTACCCAGAAGGAGTATTTATTTTCCTCGACAAGCCCTACAGACTTCTCTGAAATTACCGGACTTTTGAGGACATCACGTGCGTCGCGCATTACGCTAACACCTCCTCAGTTTTTGATACCGCCGCTTTGGTCATTACAAGAACGTCATGGCGAAGAATATCCATTACATTCATCCCTGCAACATCCGTTGTTTTAACACCCTCGAGGTTGCGAGCGCAACGTTGCACAGCTTCATCCATAGCATCCGTTACGATCATAGCCTTCTTGTCAACATTAAGAGCTTTGAGTACTTTTACCATTTCACGGGTTTTGGCTTCACCCATGTTCAAAGCATCAAGGACAATCAGTTGTTGCTCCATAACCTTCGAAGAGAGTGCCGAGTGCAAAGCCAATCGACGAACTTTTTTAGGTAATTTGAAGCCATACTTGCGTGGTTTAGGTGCGAAAACAACACCGCCGCCTCTCCACACGGGGGAGCGACTGCTTCCAGAACGCGCACGGCCCGTTCCTTTTTGACGCCATGGTTTACGTCCACCTCCGCGCACTTCACCGCGTAACAACGCAGATTGCGTTCCCCGCCTTACTGACGCAAGTTGTGACACAACCGCTGAATGAAGAACGTGAACATTTGGGGTAATCCCAAACACGCTTTCACTTAGTTCGATTTCTCCTACTGTGTGCCTTGCATATTTAATACTTGAACTTTCGGCATTGCTTATTCCTCCTTTCTCAGTGTTACTTCGCCTTTACAGCAGGCTTAAGAATGAGCAACGATTTATTCGCTCCTGGTAGAGCCCCTTTGATCAGGATCAAGTTTTTATCTGCATCAACCCGGACAACTTCCAGGTTTTGTACTGTTACACGTTGGCCGCCCATACGTCCTGGCAGCTTACGACCTTGAAATACGCGAGCCGGGCCCTTCGCGCCAAGGGAACCTGAACGACGATGATACTTTGATCCATGAGCCATCGGTCCGCGACTTGCAGAATGTCTCTTAATCATTCCAGCGAAGCCTTTTCCCTTAGCGGTACCGACAACATCAATCTTGTCACCCACAGTAAACAGATTAACCTGGATTTCTTGACCGATTTCATAAGAATCAACATCGTTGACCTTGAACTCACGAACATACCGCATCGGCTTAAGTGAAGCCTTTTGGAAATGTCCCTTTCTCGGCTTGTTGCTTAAGCTTTCCCGAAGCACCGAGAAGCCAATCTGAATAGCGTTGTAGCCATCTGTCGCAACAGTTTTCTTCTGTACCACTGGGCAAGGACCTGCCTCGACAACAGTGACTGGTACGACACGACCTTCTGCTGTGAAGATCTGAGTCATGCCAATTTTTTTACCTAAAATTCCTTTTGACACGAATGCCACCTCCTGAACGCTTTGAAGTGCGCCAGACTATTCTGGAGCACGAGAGCGTCGATTTATTTACCTTGTCACGATTCCCCGGCAACTACTCCACGTTACCGGGCGTTTCTCGCAACAAACATAACGACAGTATATCACAGAACACAATATTTAGCTACTCATGTTCGCAATAAATTTTACTCATGAGCCAATTAGAGTTTGATTTCGATATCCACACCAGCGGGCAAGTCTAAACGCATAAGCGCATCCACAGTTTTAGACGTAGGCTCAAGAATATCAATCAATCGTTTATGAGTGCGCATCTCAAACTGCTCTCGAGAATCTTTGTTGACATGAGGCGAGCGTAAAATCGTGTAGACGCTTTTCTCAGTCGGAAGGGGTATCGGACCGCTGACTTGTGCGCCAGTGCGCTTTGCCGTTTCTACGATGCGTTCGGCTGATTGGTCAAGTGTTTTGTGATCAAATGCTTTAAGCCGGATTCTAATTTTTTGGCTCATAAGTTAAACCTCCTCATAATTCCCGTTATACGGGTTTAGGACGCAAAAATTCCCTGGTTCAAGGGGAGTCACCTGCCCAGCAACCTTTTACGCCGTTCCAGAAATCAGAGGTCAGATGCCAGAGGCCAGACCAGTACTGAACTTAATGATCCGACACACCATTATCCGACCTGCCAGAAATCAGAGGCCAGATGCCAGACGGCGGATAGCTGAGTACGGGACTCAATCATCAGACGCCTTGGTATCCGACCTTCGCTTGTAGAGAAGAAGAATCTCTTTCTCTTCCTATCTACGAAATGCTCTCAGTTTTCAATTAGGCGTTGATTTTGGCAACGATACCTGAACCAACGGTTCGACCACCCTCACGGATAGCAAAGCGGAGTCCTTCTTCCATAGCGATTGGAGTGATGAGTTCAACATCAATCGTCACACGGTCTCCCGGCATAACCATTTCAGTTCCCTCTGGAAGTGTGATTACACCAGTTACATCGGTTGTACGGAAGTAGAATTGAGGGCGATAGTTGTGGAAAAACGGTGTATGACGTCCACCCTCTTCTTTATTCAAGATGTAAACCTCACCTGAGAATTTCGTATGAGGTTTAATCGATCCAGCTTTGGCTAGAACTTGACCACGCTCGATGTCTTTACGCTCAACGCCACGCAGTAGCGCACCAATGTTATCACCGGCTTGGGCAGAATCAAGAAGTTTACGGAACATTTCAACTCCAGTTACAACTGTCTTACGGGAGTCGGTTGATAAACCAACGATTTCGACTTCGTCTCCAACTTTAACCCGTCCACGCTCTACACGACCAGTTGCCACAGTACCACGACCAGTAATCGTGAAAACATCCTCGACAGGCATTAAGAATGGTTTGTCGGTGTCGCGTTCTGGAGTTGGGATATAAGAGTCAACAGCATCCATCAGATTCCAGATCTTACCGCACCACTCGCAATCACGTGATCCACAACCGCATTGAAGGGCTTTGAGACCTGAACCAGGAATGATGGGGATATTGTCACCATCAAATTCATACATACTTAAGAGTTCGCGAATTTCCATTTCAACTAACTCTAAGAGTTCTTCATCGTCGACCATATCTGCTTTGTTAAGCCATACAACAATACTAGGAACACCAACTTGGCGAGCCAAGAGAATGTGTTCGCGGGTTTGCGGCATTGGGCCGTCAGCAGCAGAAACACATAGAATCGCGCCGTCCATTTGAGCAGCACCAGTGATCATGTTTTTAACATAGTCCGCGTGGCCTGGGCAGTCAACGTGTGCATAGTGACGGTTCTCTGTCTCATACTCTACATGGGCTGTAGAAATGGTAATTCCACGCTCACGCTCTTCAGGAGCTTTGTCGATTTGGTCAAACGCAGTTGCTACCGCGCCTCCGACTTTAGAAAGAACAACGGTGATTGCCGCTGTCGTCGTAGTTTTACCATGGTCGACGTGACCAATGGTCCCAACGTTAACATGTGGTTTGGTACGTTCGTATTTCGCTTTTCCCATTTTTCTTCACTCCTTTAAAATAATAGTGATGATTGTATAATTCATTAAGGTTTTGAACTTCGAATTCGAACTTCAAACCCAACTTAGGCACCTTGACGCTTGGCAATAATACCTTCAGCAATGCCTTTGGGTACTTCTTCATAGTGGTCAAACTGCATAACATAGACGCCACGACCTTGAGTGGCTGAACGCAAGTCAGTAGAATAACCAAACATTTCAGAAAGAGGAACAAATCCGCGCACAACTTGAGTATTGCCACGTGCTTCCATTCCTTCTATACGTCCTCGGCGTGAACTGATGTCGCCAATGACGTCCCCCATGTATTCCTCAGGAACTGTCACTTCAACCTTCATGACAGGCTCAATAATTGCAGGGTCAGCTTTGAGGGCACCTGCTTTAAAGGCCATCGATCCGGCAATCTTAAAGGCCATTTCTGAAGAGTCTACATCGTGATAAGAACCGTCATAAACGGTAGCACGAATGTCAAGAACAGGGTAGCCAGCCAGAATACCATTTTGCAAGGCTTCTTCTATACCAGCACCAATCGGGTTGATGTATTCTCTAGGAATAACTCCCCCAACCACTTTGTTGACAAACTCAAAACCGCTGCCTGGCTCAAGAGGCATTAGCTCGACCCAACAGTGACCGTATTGTCCACGACCACCAGATTGGCGAACAAACTTCCCTTCAGCTTTAACAGTCTTACGAATGGTTTCTTTATAAGCAACTTGTGGACGACCTACGTCGCACTGTACTTTAAATTCCCGTTGTAAGCGGTCAACAATGATTTCCAGATGGAGCTCGCCCATTCCAGCAATAATCGTCTGCCCAGTTTCTATATCCGTGCGCATTCTAAACGTCGGATCTTCTTCAGCAAGACGAGATAGCGCGCCACCCATTTTTTCCTGGTCAGCTTTCGTCTTAGGCTCAATCGCCACATCAATTACAGGCTCAGGAAACACCATTTTTTCTAAGATAATAGGCATCTTCTCATCGCACAAGGTATCTCCGGTTGTGGTGTCTTTCAAGCCAACTGCAGCTGCAATATCCCCTGAACGTACTTCTTGGATATCTTCACGGTGATTGGCGTGCATTTGCAGAATACGTCCAATACGCTCTTTCTTACCTTTAGTTGAGTTATGAACATAAGAACCTGCGCTTAACACACCAGAATACACTCTAAAGAAGGCCAATTTACCTACGAATGGGTCAGCCATGATTTTGAAGGCCAGCGCTGAAAATGGTTCTGAATCCGAAGCTGTTCTTTGATCTTCTGCGCCTGTATCCGGATGTACCCCTTTAATGGGTGGCACGTCAAGCGGAGACGGCATGTAATCGACGACACAGTCAAGCAGGGGTTGTACCCCTTTGTTCTTGAACGCTGAACCACAAAGAACTGGAATAAATTTGTTCCCAACAACTCCGCGACGTATACCGTCCCGAATTTCTTGCTCAGAGATTTCTGCCCCTTCGAGATACTTCATCATGAGCTCTTCACTTGTTTCAGCGACAGCTTCAATCAGCTTCTCACGATACTCGGTGGCTAATTCGGCCAAGTCTTCAGGGATCGCACTGTGTTCTTCAGTTGTGCCTAAATCATCCATATAGACAGTGGACGTCATCGTTACTAAATCCACGATACCTTTGAAGTTTTCCTCAACGCCAATCGGTAATTGGATCGGAACAGGATTAGCCCCTAAACGGTCAGCTATCATCGAAACACCACGGAAGAAGTCAGCGCCCATCCGGTCCATTTTATTAATAAAAGCAATCCGTGGAACTTTGTATTTATCCGCTTGACGCCAGACGGTTTCGGATTGTGGTTCAACTCCGCCGACAGAACAGAATACCGCTACTGCACCATCAAGTACCCGCAGAGAACGCTCAACTTCTACTGTGAAGTCCACGTGCCCTGGTGTATCAATAATGTTGATACGATTATCTCTCCATTGGCAGGTTGTCGCCGCAGAAGTAATAGTTATACCACGTTCTTGCTCCTGAACCATCCAGTCCATTGTAGCCGCACCATCGTGAACTTCTCCAATTTTATGCACTCGTCCAGTGTAAAAAAGTATGCGTTCCGTTGTGGTCGTTTTACCAGCATCGATGTGGGCCATAATTCCAATATTACGCGTTTTTTCTAGCGAAAATTGCCTTGCCACTGTGAATCCCCCTTTCTGTCAAAATCAGTGTGCCTCAAACTACCATTTGTAATGCGCAAAAGCCTTATTCGCTTCAGCCATTTTATGCATATCTTCCTTCTTCTTGACAGAACCACCAGTGTTGTTAGAGGCATCGAGCAATTCTCCGGCAATCTTTTCCTGCATGGTCTTCTCGCCGCGCTTACGCGCCTGGGCAACAAGCCAACGCAGAGCTAGTGTCGAGCGACGCTCGGCTCGTACTTCGATAGGAACTTGATAGTTTGCACCACCAACACGGCGGGCCTTCACTTCTAATACTGGCATAACATTTTTCAATGCAGTGCCAAAAACTTCAAGTGGGTCTTTACCGACTTTATCTTGAATAATATTAAATGCGTTGTAGCAAATAGCCTCTGCCGTTCCTTTTTTACCATCTAACATAATTTGATTGATAAACTTCGTTACGGTCTGATTTTTGTAAATCGGATCGGGCAGAACTTCGCGTTTCGCAATATATCCTTTACGTGGCATTTATTTCCCTCCTTTGTACCGTATTTCTATTAGCTTTTAATAGGCTTATAAACCTAGGCTTTTTTCGGACGTTTTGCTCCATATTTCGAGCGTCCTTGAGCGCGTTTTTGAACAGCAGTTGTGTCCAAGGCTCCACGAACGACGTGATATCGTACGCCAGGAAGGTCTTTAATACGACCACCACGGACGAGAACCACGGAGTGTTCTTGCAAATTGTGGCCAATTCCTGGGATATAAGAGGTGATCTCAAGTCCATTAGTCAAGCGCACACGAGCAACCTTTCGCAGTGCAGAGTTAGGTTTCTTAGGAGTTGTAGTATAAACCCTGGTGCAAACTCCCCGTTTTTGAGGTGATCCTCCTGATGGATATTGCTTACGTTTAAGTGAGTTATAGCCCCACTGTAAAGCTGGAGCTGTCGATTTTTGCTCAATTGTGGCACGACCTTTACGGATGAGTTGGTTAATTGTCGGCATATCTCCACCTCCTTTCTAAATCAAATCAATATACAAGGAATTGCTTGCAGCAGCATTATGCAAGCAATTCCAAAACCTGCATTTAGGCAAACTTACTCTTGTAAACCACTAATCTTCCAACACAGCTGCTACTGCTGTACCTACTTCGATCCCACACGCTTTTCCCAATTCCTTCATAGTCGGAACCTCAATGTGTTCTACATGATGGTTACTGCACCATTCTAAAATTGGACGAAGAACATGTGTTTCAGCATCCTTGGCAACATACACACGCCGAACGAGCCCTTTTTCTAGGGCTCGTTGGGTTTGTTTCAACCCAACTGTTTTCTGTTTGGCGCGTTTCAAGGTTTCATCAAGCATCAAAATGCTTTCCCCCTTAATCACACTATTGTAGTCTATCATTTGCATTCAGAGGTGTCAATAATTCAAATCAATTTCGGATCCAAAGTTTTAATTGTCCGATACCTCGTCATGCCTGTGCCTGCAGGAATTAATTTCCCGATAATTACATTTTCTTTTAAGCCTAGTAACGGATCAACTTTTCCTTTAATAGCTGCTTCTGTAAGAACTCGGGTCGTTTCTTGGAAAGAAGCCGCGGAGAGGAAGGAATCTGTCGCCAGAGAAGCCTTAGTGATACCTAAAAGTACTGGGTGAGCTACGGCCGGTTCCCCACCTTCAATAATAGCCTGCGCATTCTCGTCTTGGAAGTCAAAGACGTCAATTAGACCACCTGGAAGCAAGCTTGTATCTCCAGCATCGTCAATTTTCACCTTCCGCAGCATCTGCCGAACCATAACTTCAATATGCTTGTCGTTAATATCCACCCCTTGAAGTCGATAGACTCGTTGAACTTCGCCAACCAGATAGACTTGCACCCCACGTTGACCTTTGACTTTCAACATGTCATGGGGATTAATGCTTCCTTCTGTCAGCTCATCACCCGCTTCGACCATCTGCCCTTCTTTTACACAAAGGCGTGATCCATAAGGTATGGAATAGGTTATATGCTCGTCGGCGTCAGTGAGTAGATCTACTTCACGTCGTCCCTTAACTTCACTGATCGACACCTTACCAATTGTTTCTGCGATGATCGCTTGCCCTTTAGGTTTACGGGCTTCGAACAGCTCTTCTACCCGTGGAAGACCCTGGGTTATGTCATCCCCCGCAACACCACCTGTATGGAATGTACGCATGGTTAATTGGGTTCCAGGTTCACCAATGGATTGAGCTGCAATAATACCAACAGCTTCACCCATCTCAACCGGACGTCCGGTTGCAAGGTTTCGACCGTAGCACTTTTTGCAAACACCATAACGTGACTTGCATGTGAGAACCGAACGGATTATAGCTGAATCAAATACCCTGACAATCTCGGCTGCCTGCTCCTCTGTTATTTCAGACTCAGGTGTAGCAAACACCTCTCCTGTCTCTGGATGGCGAATCTCTTCCAGAACAAAGCGGCCGACAAGACGTTCTACTAAAGGTTCAATGATTTCAGGACCATCTTTGATATCTTCAACCATAATACCTGCTAAAGTTCCGCAGTCTTCTTCACGAACAATCACATCTTGAGATACATCAACTAAACGACGAGTCAGATAACCAGAGTCAGCTGTCCGCAAAGCAGTATCCGCCAGACCTTTCCGAGCACCGTGAGAGGAAATAAAGTATTCCAAAACGGTTAACCCTTCCCGGAAATTCGCCTTGATTGGCAACTCAATTGTCCGTCCTGATGGGTCAGCCATCAGTCCCCGCATCCCTGCTAATTGTCTGAGCTGTTGAATATTACCCCGGGCCCCTGAAGTCGCCATCATATACACAGGGTTAAACTGATCAAGTGTATCCATCAAAGCCTGCGTCACAGTTTTAGTTGCTTTAGCCCATGTATCAATGACCAAGTTATAACGCTCTTCATCTGTAATCAAACCGCGGCGATATTGTTGCTCCGTTTTGGCAACCGCTGCGTCCGCGTCAGCGAGAATCTGAGTCTTCTCCTCGGGAACCGTAATGTCCGTCAAACCGACGGTCATTCCTGCCCGTGTTGAGAATTTAAATCCTTGGCTTTTTAGCCCGTCCAGCAAGCGTGACGTCGCTTCGTAACCCGCTTTGCGATAGGTATTAGCCACAATATCTCCAAGGCCTTTTTTACCTACAACATGGTTGACATACTCAACTTCGGGCGGAATGACCGAATTGAATATCAATCGACCTACAGTTGTCTCTAAAAGCTCTCCGTTGCGGCGAACTTTTATACTAGCCTGCAAGTGTACTTCTTTTGTATCGTAAGCCAATACGGCTTCATCATAATCTTTAAATATTTTCCCTTCACCAAAAGCACCCGGGCGATCCATAGTCAAGTAATAGGATCCCAAAACCATATCCTGGGTCGGTGTTTGTACTGGCCGTCCATCTTTGGGGTTCAGGATATTATGAGAAGCTAGCATGAGCAATCTCGCCTCAGACTGAGCCTCTGCCGATAAAGGAACGTGGACCGCCATTTGGTCTCCATCAAAGTCCGCATTATATGCTGTACAAACTAACGGATGAATCTGCAAAGCGCGCCCTTCAACAAGAATTGGCTCAAAAGCTTGAATCCCTAAACGGTGTAGCGTTGGTGCCCGATTCAGGAGTACTGGGTGATCGGAGATTACTTCTTCGAGGACATCCCAAACTTCTGGACGAACCCGTTCAACCATACGTTTAGCGCTTTTAATATTATGGGCATGCCCCTCATTGACAAGCTTCTTCATCACAAACGGTTTGAAAAGCTCCAAGGCCATTTCCTTGGGAAGACCACACTGATGAAGTTTGAGATTTGGCCCAACAACAATAACCGATCGTCCGGAATAATCCACCCGTTTTCCCAAAAGGTTTTGTCTAAATCGCCCTTGTTTTCCCTTTAACATATCACTCAGAGATTTAAGCGGGCGGTTTCCCGGGCCTGTCACTGGACGTCCACGACGACCATTATCAATCAAAGCATCGACTGCTTCTTGGAGCATCCTTTTTTCATTACGTACAATAATGTCTGGTGCACCCAGATCCAAAAGACGCTTTAAACGGTTGTTCCGATTAATAACTCGACGATAAAGATCATTAAGGTCAGATGTGGCAAACCGCCCACCATCTAACTGCACCATCGGTCGCAATTCAGGTGGAATCACCGGGACGACATCCATAATCATCCAATCCGGACGATTTCCTGAGGATTTAAAGGCCTCAACAACTTCGAGGCGACGAATGGCTCGAATCTTGCGTTGTCCAGATACCTCTTTTAACTCTATCCGTAGTTCGTCATTAAGTTTGTCTAAATCCATCTCTTCCAGCAACTGCTTAACAGCTTCCGCTCCCATGCTTGCTTGGAAACGATCTCCGTACTTATCACGGTATTCTCGATACTCCGTTTCGGTCAGGAGTTGTTTCTTTATCAAAGATGTATCACCGGAATCTGTCACAATATACGAGACAAAGTACAGCACTTTCTCCAAAGCACGAGGGGACATATCCAGCAATAACCCCATACGGCTCGGAATCCCTTTAAAATACCAGATATGTGATACCGGAGCAGCGAGTACAATATGTCCCATTCGTTCACGCCGAACTTTTGAACGGGTCACTTCGACTCCACAACGGTCACAAACGATCCCCTTATATCGAACACGTTTATATTTTCCGCAGTGACATTCCCAGTCCCTCGTCGGACCAAATATTTTCTCACAAAACAGGCCTTCCCGTTCCGGCTTTAAGGTCCGATAGTTTATGGTTTCAGGCTTCTTTACCTCTCCAAATGACCACTCACGGATCATATCCGGTGAAGCTAAGCCAATACGCATGCGGTCGAAGTTATTGACGTCTAGCAATCCTTATCGCTCCTTTCGTCCGGGGGACTATTTGAGATCGCCTAGATCTATATCTTCTTCCTCAAGGACTTCCTCATTTAATTCATCGAGCGGGTCTTCCTCGTCGGTTATGAGTTCATCCTCATCGGTCAAGAGTTCGTCTTCATCCTTTGTGGCAACAATGCGTGTCGCCGGAGGTGCGAGTTCCTCGTGCAGATCTATGCCGAGTTCTTTTGCGGTTTCCGTAATATCCTCATCCGTATCATGAATCTCGATTTCTTGATCATCTGCAGATAAGACTCTTACATCAAGTCCCAAACTCTGCATTTCTTTAATTAATACCTTAAAGGATTCTGGAATTCCCGGCTCAGGGATGTTCTCACCTTTGACAATTGCTTCGTAAGTCTTTACTCGACCAACGACATCGTCTGATTTCACAGTCAAAATTTCCTGCAAAGTATAAGCCGCACCATAGGCCTCCAAGGCCCAAACTTCCATTTCTCCGAAACGTTGGCCTCCAAATTGAGCTTTACCACCCAACGGCTGCTGCGTCACAAGGGAGTATGGACCCGTCGAGCGAGCATGAATTTTATCGTCAACCAAATGGTGAAGCTTGAGTACATACATGTAGCCAACGGTTATCTTACTATCGAACGGATCTCCCGTGCGTCCGTCATATAAGATGGTCTTCCCATCAGCTGGAAGGCCCGCTTTTTCCAAAGTCTCGAAAATGTCATTTTCAGTAGCACCGTCAAAGACTGGCGTCGCGATGCGGATCCCTAAGGCTTTAGCTGCCCTACCTAAGTGCGTTTCCAGAACCTGACCAATATTCATCCGAGAAGGAACACCCAACGGATTGAGAACAATCTCAATTGGTGTGCCATCCGGCATAAACGGCATATCCTCTTGACGCATTATCCGCGAAATAACCCCTTTGTTGCCGTGGCGACCTGCCACTTTATCACCGACAGAAATCTTCCGCTTTTGGGCAATGTAAACACGAACGAGTTGATTAACGCCAGGAGATAATTCATCCCCATTTTCACGGGTAAATACTTTAACGTCAACGATTTTCCCAGCTTCTCCGTGAGGTACACGCAAGGAGGTATCACGCACCTCACGTGCTTTTTCTCCGAAAATCGCACGCAACAGACGCTCTTCGGCCGTGAGCTCCGTCTCACCCTTCGGGGTTACTTTTCCAACCAAGATATCTCCCGGACGAACTTCTGCCCCAATTCGGATAATTCCACGTTCATCAAGATCCTTCAATACATCTTCCCCGACGTTGGGAATATCGCGAGTAATTTCTTCAGGACCGAGCTTCGTATCACGAGCATCCGATTCATACTCTTCTATATGAATGGATGTATAGTAATCCTCTCGCAGAAGTTTTTCGCTAATGAGGATCGCATCCTCATAGTTATACCCTTCCCAAGTCATGAAGGCCACGAGCACGTTACGTCCTAAGGCAAGCTCTCCATGGTCAGTCGACGGACCATCCGCTACAATCTGACTTGCTTCAACCCGTTCCCCTTTCATAACAATGGGTCTCTGGTTAATGCAGGTCCCCTGGTTGGAACGTGAATATTTGAGTAACTTGTGTTTTTCGGTTGTTCCATCATCATGAAGCACAATAATTTCGTCGGCAGTCGCCCGCTCTACAACTCCAGCTTGTTTAGTAACTGCACAAACACCAGAGTCCTTAGCTGTCTTGTATTCCATTCCAGTCCCTACGTAAGGTGAATCCGTGCGCAAGAGTGGTACAGCCTGACGTTGCATATTCGATCCCATCAACGCTCGATTCGCATCATCATGCTCGAGAAATGGGATAAGTGCTGTTGCAATGGATACCATCTGTTTTGGAGAAACGTCCATGTAGTCGACCAAGCTCGGCGACACATAAACAAAGTCCGGACCATGACGACCATCAATTTTCTCTCCAAGGAACTTGCCATTTTCATCAAGTGGCGCATTCGCCTGAGCCACAACATATTTCTCTTCCTGGTCAGCAGTTAAATAATGTATCTCATCGGTAACCCTACCGCTCTCTTTATCAGCTCTACGGTAAGGGGCTTCGATAAATCCATAAGGATTAATACGGCCATACGTGCTTAAAGAGCCAATCAACCCAATGTTTGGACCTTCCGGCGTCTCTACTGGACACATCCTGCCATAGTGGGAATGATGAACGTCACGCACTTCAAATCCTGCGCGTTCTCTGCTTAAACCCCCAGGGCCCAAAGCACTTAAACGACGCTTATGTGTTAACTCAGCCAATGGATTGGTTTGGTCCATGAACTGCGACAACTGGCTACTACCAAAAAACTCCTTGATTGCAGCAACCACAGGTCGAATATTAATTAATACCTGAGGGGTAATCACTTCGACGTCCTGAATCGTCATCCGTTCGCGGACCACGCGTTCCATACGAGATAAACCGATTCGGAACTGATTCTGGAGAAGTTCCCCAACCGAGCGCAACCGACGATTTCCTAGATGGTCGATGTCATCCTTATGACCTTCCCCATCCATTAAGGCCAGCAGTCGCCGAACTGCGGCCACGATATCCCCACGAGTTAAATGTCGAACATCCATTGGAATATCCAAGCCCAGTTTGTTATTGAGTTTATACCTACCAACCTTGGCTAAATCATAGCGCTTGGCATCAAAGAACAGTGCTTCCAACAATGAACGCGCACTGTCGACTGTCGGGGGTTCCCCTGGTCTTAAACGTTTATAGATTTCAACCAAAGCTTCTTCTGTTGATTCCGAGTTGTCTCTTTCCAATGTAGCGCGGATATATTCATTATCGTTAAACAACTCCAAAATCTGGCCGTTGCTTGCGTATCCTAAAGCTCGAATAAGAACTGTGCCCGGTAATTTCCTTGTTCGGTCAACCCTTACAAAGATATTATCGTTCACATCCGATTCGAATTCCAACCAAGCCCCACGATTCGGAATAACTGTAGCCCCATAGAGTTTCTTACCACTCGCATCAATTTGTTCTGCATAATAGACCCCTGGCGAACGTACAAGCTGGCTGACAATAACACGTTCAGCGCCATTGATAATAAACGTGCCTTTGTCCGTCATTAGCGGGAAATCCCCCATAAAGACTTCCTGTTCCTTTACTTCTCCAGTTTCCTTGTTAATGAGGCGTACCTTTACGCGTAGAGGCGCTGCGAATGTGACATCACGTTCCTTACACTCCTCTACCTGATATTTAGCCTCTCCCAAGCTATAGTCAATAAATTCCAAAACGAGATTGCCTGTGAAATCTTGAATCGGTGAAATATCGCGAAACATATCGCGCAACCCTTCATCAAGAAACCAACGATAGGAGTTCTGCTGAATTTCAATCAAATTCGGCATGTCGAGGACTTCCCGGATTCTGGAGTAACTCCAGCGCTCCCGTGTCCCAACCTTAACAGGATAGAACATTTGCGTTTCACCCCTCAGTGCGGTTTCCTCTCAATGAGGTATAATATATTGACATATACAGCCAAAAGCAAGGCCTTTATATAAAACCTCGCTTTAACTGTTTATGGTGTTCCGAATTATTGCGATAATTTCAAGATAATATCTCCTTATTACCCAAATCAATGCAAAATATTACCAATGTTTACAAGTTATTACCATAGCATGGACATATTAAGCAATAATTCCAATTAGGCATGGTAACATTCATAGATTATAACAAAACCATAACACCCTGTCAAGTATTATTTTATTCTTTCAAGTACTGTTCTACATTAAGCATTCTTTATCATAATTAAAGAAGGTACCCTCCTCGAGAGAGTACCTTCTCTATTTCTCTAAATCTTATTTAACTTCGACGGTTGCGCCAGCTTCGGTTAATTTAGCCTTCAGAGCCTCAGCTTCGTCCTTAGTAACTTTCTCTTTGACTGCTTTTGGAGCATTGTCTACGAGATCTTTAGCTTCTTTGAGACCTAAGCCTGTTGCTTCACGAACAACTTTGATAACGCCAATTTTAGAAGCTCCGCAATTCATGAGCATAACATCAAATTCTGTCTTTTCTTCTGCTTCTTCAGCTGCAGGAGCTGCGCCTCCAGCTACGCCTGCAACTGCTACAGGAGCTGCCGCGCTAACACCAAACTCTTCTTCAAACGCCTTAACCAATTCAGATAGCTCGAGAACTGTTAAACCTTTAACGGATTCTAGGATTTCATTTACTTTAGACATTTTATTTCCTCCTTAAAATATGAATACTTTTTGACGAAGATCATTAGACTATTGTGCTGCCTTGAGCTTACGCACTTCTTCCAAGGCATATCCCATTTTGCGGATCGGTCCTTGGAGAACGTTGACCATACCAGCAAGAGGCGCCTGCATTCCACGTAAGACCATAGCAAGGAGAACTTCGCGTGAAGGAAGTTCAGCCAGAGCTTTAACACCCTCTGCACCAATTACCTTTCCTTCTAAAACCCCAGCCTTAATTTTAAATGTTTTGAGTTTATTTACCTTCACAAATTCCATTAAAATTTTAGCGGGAGCAACAGGATCTGCACTAAAAGCAAGCGCTGTCGGTCCTTTTAGATAAGATTCTAGACCCTCTACTCCAATTTCATCGGCTGCACGACGTACGAGTGTGTTTTTCAAAACTCGATACTCCACTCCAGCTTGACGCAATTGAGTACGCAATTGGGTCACTTGGGCTACTGTCAAACCACGATAGTCAGCCAATACAACACTTGAAGCTTGTTGGAACTTCTCCTTAATTTCCGAAACGACTTGGCCTTTTTCTTCTATATTAAGCATTCTGTATACCTCCTTCCTTCAGATAAACTTAAAGAAAACTTGGCAGGCGACTGCCTAGTTGCACTTATGCGCTGGCCATGGATGGCCGAGTGTCCCTGTAGCCAAGACTCGAACAGGACGTTCGAGATTAGAGCACCGCCCGAAGACACTGTCTTCGCACATATTAGCTTTCTTGCAGGTTGGCAAGGTGCCATGATGGCGAGAAGTGACCTTCCAGAAAGTATGCAAACGAAGTTTATACTTTCTGACTAGTGCAGCAAAAAACCTCCGCGCCTGCAGAGGTTAAGAACGCCAAATAAGTATCTATCGGCTTGTCTTCCAACCTCGGCAGGACATTAAGCCTTTCGGCGCCTGCTTTCTACAGCGGACATTATTCAATTCTTGGTAAGTCTATCCCATTTACAAGATACTGTCAAGAACATGCTCTTATTATAGAGCTTTTGCAGGGTTAATGCGTACACCAGGACCCATTGTTGAGCAAACCGTAACACTGCGCATATATTGACCTTTTGCAGCTGCAGGTTTAGCTTTAACGATAGTCTCCGCTAACACACGATAGTTCTCTAACAGTTGATCCGCGCTGAACGAGGCTTTGCCAATTGGCGCATGTATAATACCAGCCTTCTCTGCACGGTATTCAATCTTCCCAGCTTTAATTTCTTTGATCGCACGAGTTACATCAGGTGTGACCGTTCCAGTTTTCGGGTTTGGCATAAGTCCTTTAGGTCCGAGAACACGGCCCAATTTACCAACCATTCCCATCATGTCTGGCGTTGCAACAACAACTTCAAAGTCAAACCAGCCTTGCTCGATTTTCGCAATCATGTCTTCTGCGCCGACAAAGTCTGCACCAGCTGCTTCTGCCTCTTTGGCCTTATCCCCTTTAGCAAATACCAACACTGACCGAGTTTTACCCGTTCCATTAGGTAGCACAATTGCGCCACGAATTTGTTGGTCTGCATGACGAGTGTCAATGCCTAATTTAAAAGCGACTTCAACTGTTTCATCAAACTTTGCTTTAGCATTAGCTTTTACAACTGCAAATGCCTCTGCCGGTTCATGAAGCATATTGCGATCAAAAGATTTTACTGCCTCTTGATACTTTTTACCTACTTTAGCCATTCTTTTAACCTCCTTGTGGTTATGCGGGTCTAAACCCTCCCACAGTAATTTTAGCCCTCTACAACATCGATGCCCATGCTCCGCGCTGTACCTTCAATCATGCGCATTGCTGCTTCGACTGTTGCTGCATTCAGATCCTTCATCTTTATGTCCGCGATCTCGCGCACCTTAGATTTGGGGACGCTTGCAACCTTTTTGCGGTTCGGCTCAGCAGAACCGGAAGTAATATTCGCCGCTTTTTTAAGCAATACTGCTGCCGGCGGAGTTTTGGTGATAAAGGTAAAAGAACGATCCTCATAGACAGTAATCTCAACCGGAATAATAAGTCCCGCTTGATCCTTGGTGCGTTCATTGTATTCTTTGCAGAAGGCCATAATGTTGACCCCATGTTGACCCAGAGCTGGACCAACCGGAGGTGCTGGTGTAGCTTTCCCTGCCGTAATCGCCAATTTTACCAATCCAATTACTTTTTTTGCCATTGTCATTACACCTCCTTGTTAAAGTATCTCTTCCCTTAGTCGAGTTTTTGAACCTGTGCGAACTCCAACTCAACCGGAGTCTCTCGTCCAAACATGGACACTTCGACCCGCAGTTTGCCTTTGTCTGCAAGGATTTCACGAACCACTCCCACGAAGTCCTTAAAGGGACCAGCAATAACTTGGACACTTTGATTAATCTCAAAATCAATCCGCGTGTGGACTTCATCCATCCCCATTTGTTGCAAAATCTTTACAACTTCTTGATCGAGTAAAGGAATTGGCTTTGTTCCAGTTCCAACAAACCCAGTTACTCCAGGTGTATTACGTACAACATACCATGAATCGTCTGTCATTTCCATTTCGACGAGTACATAGCCTGGATAGACCTTGCGCTTAGTGACCTTTTCTTTTCCGTTCTTGAACTCGATTTCATCTTCCATCGGAACAAGTACACGAAAAATCTTTTCTTCCATGTTCATGGACTCGACTCGTTTTTCGAGATTCATCTTTACTTTGTTTTCATACCCGGAATATGTGTGAATAACAAACCAGTCTTTTGCCATTTCTCAGGGACCTCCTCAGACACTGCCTTAGAGACTCACGGGGTTAGGGCAGTAACTTGGTCAAGACCCAACTTAAGCCACTATCGACAAACCACATCAGAACTGAAACAATCGCCACCGCAACAAACACAACCGCTGTGTAGGTGAGCAACTGTCTACGGCTAGGCCAATGAACTTTCTTTAACTCGCTCAAAACCCCACGGAAATACTCCGCTACCTTATCCGTCTGTCGCTGAGTATTGGCCGGTTTTTTCAACGCGCCCATCACTTCACTTCCTTACACGACACTGTGACAACGCTTCCTGGCGTACAGTCTAAACCATTGCAAAAAAAATTACTTCGTTTCTTTATGAAGAGTGTGAGTCTTGCAAAACTTGCAAAACTTCTGAGCCTCCAAACGATCTGGATTATTTTTCTTATTTTTTATTGTAGCATAGTTACGGTGCTTGCAATCCGTACACGCTAAAATAATGCCAACACGCATTCACGAACACCTCCCGGACAACGGTAGGACGCTGTATTTTAATACATTACTCAAAATACTTTATCACAAGACAATTTCTCTGTCAAGAAAAAATATCTTATAACAAAAAAGACAGCTTTGCTGTCTGATTGAACTTGGTTGCGGGGGCCGGATTTGAACCGACGGCCTTCGGGTTATGAGCCCGACGAGCTACCACTGCTCCACCCCGCGAAGTTGCATAACCCAGCTGTACAAGATGCCTAGCACTTTGCCATCTGTTCCGTGAATTAGTGTGCCCACCTGGGAAACCCTATTCAAATTTAATGACTACCTTAATGGAGCCGATGGCAGGACTCGAACCTGTAACCTGCTGATTACAAATCAGCTGCTCTACCAATTGAGCTACATCGGCACTAATTATTCGTGCTTTATTCGACACATTATCGCTAGGCACTTATGCAGTATACCATCTTTCTTTTGGCAATGCAAGCTTTTTTATTTCTGAGGGTATATGTAAAATCATCCATCTCTTCGTTCTAAATAGCGCTCGAGCTTCCTTTTAACCCTTTGCAACGCATTATCAATAGATTTTACATGTCTCCTCAAATCTACGGCGATTTCCTGATAAGATTTCCCTTCTAAATAAGACATCAGTACTTTCCACTCCAAGGAACTGAGGATTTCACCCATTTTTTCCTCGATGTCGTCAAATTCTTCCCGACTGATAATAAGTTCTTCCGGATCGGTAATTCGAGTTCCCGAAATTACATCTAAAAGTGTTCGATCAGAATCTTCGTCATAAATGGGTTTATTTAGAGAAACATATGAGTTTAGGGGAATGTGTTTCTGCCGGGTTGCTGTTTTAATCGCAGTAATAATCTGACGGGTGATACATAATTCGGCAAAAGCCCGAAAGGAAGAAAGTTTGTCGCCACGAAAGTCCCTAATGGCCTTATAGAGTCCGATCATACCCTCTTGGATAATATCTTCACGATCAGCTCCAATGAGAAAGTAAGAACGCGCTTTGGCCCTAACAAAGTTTTTATATTTGTTGATTAGGTGCTCCAGTGCAGTAGTGTCGCCTTCCTTTGCAAGCTCAACCACCTCTTCATCCACGATAACGTCGATGATTTCGCATTCCGGTAGTTCTGATTGGGCTTGAAGAGTCAAGTTGATCCCCCCTACAATGTCGTCATGAAGAAGACGAAATCCGCCTCGCCCTTGTCCACGAGAACATTCTCATTATACTCGACCCTAAAGAAAAGCGTCAAGGCGAAGTTTTGGTTGTTCTGTCGCTATTAGCGAAGTTTAGATGCCTGAAGTCCGTAGCACGAAATTGTTTGCATACAAACTTTTTAGAAATTGAAAAAATAGCAAGCCTAAACCCCCGATCCAAAATTGGGATCGGGCTTAGAGTTTCGCAGATTATAACTCGTGCTTTATCCCTCTAAAGAAAACTTGGCTGGCACCACGAAGACACTGTCTTCGCACGTATTAACCTTCTTGCAGGATGGCGAGAAGGGACCTTCCAGAAAGTATGCAACAAAAAGTTACACTTTCTGATTAGTAGAACTAATTCTCTGTCTGAGAACTTCGTAAAGCATAACTGACCCTGCAACGCTAGCATTTAGCGAAGTAACCTGCCCCTTCATAGGTAAACTAACGATCTCGTCGCACTTCTCGCGAAGCAAACGACTTATGCCTTTCCCTTCGCTACCGATTACAATAACTCGAGCACCTGTGAGATCCGCTTCGAAGGCTCCTCTCCCTCCCGCTTCAGCCCCAGACACCCAACACCCTCTCTTTTTCAATTCCTGCAACGCCTGAACCAAATTACTCACTCGTGCGACACGCACATACTCTACTGCCCCAGCAGATGTTTTGGCAACCGTGCCCGTCAAAGTGACACTTCTCCGTTTGGGAATGATTACTCCATGGGCTCCAACAGCATCTACCGTCCTCAGAAGTGCACCTAAATTATGTGGATCTTCGATCTCATCAAGCATCAAGATAAAGGGATCTTCTTGCCGCTCTTCCGCTAAGGCTAGAATGTCGTCGATACTGGAATATTCTCTTGCAGCGATGTAAGCAAGCATTCCTTGGTGTCGCTCTCGATCCGTTATTCGGTCAAGCGTTTGACGATCCACAAACTGGTAAGGAATACTCTTTTCATGCAATAGCGCGATAATTTCTTGATTACGTCCATTTGGACCTTCCGACAGAATAAGAACTTTGTTAACGGGCTTTCCGCTTTTCAGAAGCTCTAAAACAGGATTTTTCCCGTAAACTATTTCATCGTTCAAGTAGTTCACTTCTTTCCTTTCAGGGATTTCAATCTTCCACAGCTATACTTGCCTTGATGACAGACCCCTTGAGTTACACAAGTCGGACCCGCTTCGCTAAAGAGATTGGGAGCTACGGCGCGTACCAATTGCAGCATCTTTTCCGCCAAGGAACGAATCTCCCACTGTGCCCTCATGCAAGTTCGATGTTCAAAAAAGTTCAATAATGATCGAGCATTAAACGTAGCCATTAGTGAAGTTGTGCAGGCATTAGGCAAGACATAACGGGCATCTTCTGGCGGCACACAACTTAAGAGTTCCTGATAGTCTTCTTGGAGACGGGCCATAACCTTTTCAAAGCGTCCTAACGATTCAGCGTTTTGCTTTACACTTGGCGGAATGACAAACTCAAAGCCTTTTTCTTCGACATACCGCTGGGAACGCTGAGAATAACTCGCAATCCGATGGCGTACAAGCTGGTGGGAAAGTGCACGCGAGACACCATCTATAGAAAACTGAAAACTTACATGCTCAAAAGTGGAAAGATGGCCCATCTCTCGTAATTTACGGACGAAGCTTGCCACCGCCTCATCCTCTAAATGTTGTAAAAGATCAGGTACCGGGTCCGCTGAATAGCACAAGCGGGCAGCGGCGGCAACTACTTTTTCTGGATCAGGTGTGTATTGAATGAGATCCACACGCATCGTAACAGTTCCCTCTCTTCTCTTTACTTTTCAGACATTTTCTGCCTCTTTCAGCAATTCCTCCTGAAGCATGTTGTCGACCTTGTTAAATGCCCATTGCATACGCTCGATTTGTCCGTTCATATGCCAATAACCTACTAAGCATTCAAACGCTGTCGCATGCCGATAGGTCACCACATCTACATTTTTGGGATGCCCTCCCTTGGCATTTCGTCCACGTAAAACAACTCGCTGTTCAACTTCATCGAGATCTGGCAAAAGGACGCGCAAAAGTTGAGCTTGGGTACTGGCACGAACATAGCTGATTGCTTGTTTGTGAAGTTCCTTGACTTTTTCATACCCCAGCTCCAGCAGATGTGTACGAACCCAAAGTTCGTAGACCGCATCTCCCAAGTAGGCCAATGTTAAGGCATTCATTTCCTGCCAATTTCGCATGGATTCTCCTTTTCAACTACTTAGTTTCCTCTTATTTGCCACCTCGCACCTTGCGGGGTATCCTCAATGACAATACCTTTATCTTTGAGCGCATCACGAATAAAATCTGCCATTTCCCAATCTTTCTTCTGGCGGGAAAGTGACCGGATCTGTAACACAACCTCCATAACCTGCTTAAGCGTTTCATCGTTTGCGGCAGGAACTTGGACCGAATGAAGTAGGTCGATGCCAAGCACGCCGCCAAGTTCTACGAGGGTCTTTTGAGCTGTCGCCAACGCTTCTGAAGGAGCTGGGTTTTCCTGGACACACCCATTCATCGTTTTAGCTAATTCGAAGAGCGCAGCATAGGCTAATGCTGAATTAAAATCATCATCCATCGCTTTTTCAAATGCTTCGCGCGCTTCTTTGGCAGCTTTAAATAATTCTGCCTCAATCTGTTCGTTTGACGAAGAGCCCTCTCGATCCAGCGCTTCTTGGGCCAAACGAATGCTGGTATGCAGCCGCTCCAACCCTTTTTGGGCCATCACCAGGTTCTGATCATTGAAATCCAATGGGCTGCGGTAATGAGTCCCTAGTAAATAAAATCGAATGACTTCACCTGAAAATTTAGCAAGTAACTCCCTGATTGTAAAAAAATTGCCTAAAGACTTAGACATCTTCTCTTGATTGATCGTCAAAAACGCATTGTGCATCCAATAATGGGCAAACGTCTGCCCTTTAAGGTACCCTTCCGTTTGGGCAATCTCATTTTCATGATGTGGGAAAACAAGATCTTCCCCGCCTCCGTGAACATCAAATCCAGACCCAAGATATTTTAAAGACATCGCTGTGCATTCAATATGCCAACCAGGACGTCCATTTCCCCACGGACTTTCCCAGAAAGGCTCTTCCGGCTTGGCTTTTTTCCAAAGTGCAAAATCCATGGGATGATGTTTTCGTTCATCCACCTCAACCCTGGCCCCAGCCTTCATATCTTCAAGCGTTCTACCGGACAACTTCCCATAATTAGGGAAATGGTCGACTGCAAAGTAAACATCCCCATCCGTTTCATACGCTAACCCATTACTCACAAGTTCCTGAATAATCTCGATCATTTCCGGAATATGTTCGGTAGCCTTGGGGTGTATGGTAGCGGGGAGGAGGTTTAATTCTTTGGCATCTTTAAAATATTCTTCAATGTATTTTTGGCCTAAAGCCAAAGGATCCATCTCTTCAACTTTACCACGCTGAATAATCTTGTCATCCACATCCGTAAAATTTTGGATGTAACGGACATCATACCCTTTATACATGAAATAACGACGAATCATATCAAATACGACAAACATCCGTCCATTCCCCGCATGGAAATAGTTATAGGTCGTCGGTCCGCAAACGTACATCGCCACCTTCCCGCTCTCCCGGGGTTGGAACTCTTCCTTTTGACGGGTCATGGTGTTGAATAATTTCAAAGACATTACATCGACTCTCCTCTTCTTTTAGACGTTGTTCTAAATACTCTACTCTCTGCATTAGGCATTTTAACATCTCATTTACCGGATCAGGTAATTCATCATGTCTTAAATCAGGGTCCTTAATCGGGACCCCATGGTGAAGGACAATCCGACCCGGAACTCCTACCACGGTTGTATCACTGGGAACGGGTTTATTGACAACCGACCCTGCGCCAATTTTTACGTTATCTCCAACTTTAAAAGAACCTAGAACTTTTGCCCCGGCTCCAATCACCACGTTATTTCCAATCGTCGGGTGCCTCTTACCTTTCTCTTTTCCAGTCCCTCCCAGTGTGACCCCTTGATATAAGGTAACATTATCTCCGACTTCCGCTGTTTCACCAATGACCACACCAGTGCCGTGATCAATAAAGAAACCTTGACCAATTTTAGCACCCGGGTGAATTTCGATCCCGGAAAGGAACCTAGAGAGCTGAGAAATCATGCGCGGCAAGAGTACTAACTTATGTCGATACAGCCAATGTGCCGCTCTGTGAAAAAGCACTGCATGAAACCCCGGATAACAAAATATGACTTCCCAAATACTTTTCGCTGCAGGATCTCTTTCAAAGATTACTCGAATATCACGACGAACCTGTCGGAACATCTTTAGCCTCACCCTTTCCTCTCCCTGATATTATCCGTGAAAACCTTTAAATAAATACAAAAAGCAGAACCCTTCGTCCAGAGACGAAAGATTCCGCGGTCCCACTCTGTTTGAACGAACATGCCGTTCGTTCCAGCTTACAACTTTAACGCAGTCATTACGGATAGGCATACTTCAGGTTTCTGCCGATCAACTCAGGGACGCACTTCCAAAGGTTCCTTGCAAATGGCTTCCACTGCCCCATTTTCGCTTGTTGCAATTTCTCTTTGTACTCTTTCCCATCATCGTCCAAACTAATATTGAATTATGGTATGGAGCAAAGTTTTGATATTTATTTATTATAGGATAGTAACCAATCCCTGTCAACAAACAGGTCTTCCGATCCTTCCTAGCTTACCCTATATTTTACGTTAAATAACGTTTTTCGGTGACTTCAAGTCGTTTTAAAACATTCTCGCGCCCCAACAAGGGGATGACATCGTATAATTCCGGTCCATGCATCTGTCCTGTCAAAGCGACTCGAACAGGCATGTACACTAATTTGCCTCCAAGTTTCAACTCTTTCGTTATTTGCTTTAAGAGGACTTTAACCGTAGCTTCAGAAAGCAGGTCTGCTTCACGCACTTTCTCTCTGAATAACCCCAAAACAACGGGTACCTGTTCCCCCTTCAAGACCTCCACGGCCTCACTCTCTGCTTCCAGCGGTATCGCACCGTGAAAATAGTGAATAAAATCTTTCAGCTCTGCCACATAGGATATTTTCTCGGAAATCGCTTTAATAAAACCCAAACACCATTGCTGCTGTTCCACAGACTGCTCTCCTTGAGGGAGAATGCCCAATTCCTGTACATACGGTAAAGCAAGTTCAGCTATGCGTTCAGGAGGTGCTTCTCTAAGGTAGTGAGCATTAATGTAGTTCAACTTCTGGATATCAAAAACTGCCGGGCTTTTGGAAACACGATCAAGCGAAAAAGCCTCTGCCAATTCGTCCAGGGTATAAAACTCTTCTTCTCCAGACGGAGCCCATCCCAGGAGGGCAATAAAGTTTACGATGGCTTCCGGGAGATACCCCTTTTTCTGATAGTCCATAACCGCGGTATCGCCATCCCGCTTGCTCATTTTCCCGCCTTCTGTATTTAGGATTAAAGAAATATGCGCGAATTCAGGTACGGGCAACCCCAATGCTTGATAAATCAGAACTTGACGCGGCGTATTAGAGAGATGCTCTTCCCCACGAATAACGTGCGTGATGTTCATGGTAGCATCGTCAACCACGACTGCAAAATTATAAGTGGGTATTCCGTCTGATTTGACAATAACATAATCCCCAATTCCATCACTCTCAAACACCACATCACCACGGACCTGATCCTTAATATGGATCGCTTGCCCTTCAGGCACACGGAAACGCACAACAGGCTTGCGGCCTCCAGCTTCATAAGCTGCCCGTTGCTCCGATGTTAATTGACGACATTTACCCTGGTAACGAGGGGTCCCCCCCTTGGCAATCAAGTCTTGACGCTCTTGCTCTAACTCTTCTTCCGTACAATAGCAATAGTAAGCGTGACCACTGTTCAAAAGTTTATTAGTATATTCTCGGTATAGCTCTAAGCGATCTGTTTGGCGATAAGGACCATGCTCTCCGCCAACCTCAATTCCTTCATTCCACTGTATATTAAGCCAACGCAGCGATTCCAAAATATTATGTTCTGATTCTCGACTGGAACGCTCTAAATCAGTATCCTCACTTCGAACAATAAAGGTTCCCTTGTTTTTACGAGCCCATAAATAATTAAACAAAGCGGATCTGGCCCCACCAATATGGAGTGGGCCTGTCGGGCTGGGTGCAAACCGAACGCGAATTTCCATAAATTTATCCTCCAACTTTTTCCAAGTTTACAATCGCCTGGGCACCGATTCCTTCTCCCCGGCCTTCAAATCCCAAGCGTTCGGTTGTTGTCGCTTTCACTGACACACATGATTCGTCCATCTTCATAGCGCGCGTAAGATTAGAGCGCATCTGGGAGATAAAAGGAGCAAGTTTAGGACGCTCTGCCACAATGATACTATCAATATTTCCTACGCGATACCCCTGCTCTTCAATAAGTCCCATGACTTGCTCCAATAAGGCCAAACTTGAAATACCGCGGTAGCGAGGGTCATGATCCGGAAAATGTGCCCCTATATCTCCTAATGCCAAAGCTCCTAAAAGAGAATCCATGATTGCGTGAATTAGAACATCCGCATCCGAATGTCCAAGCAAACCACATTCATAGGGAATCTTAACCCCTCCAAGAATTAAAGGTCTCCCCTCAACCAAAGCATGTACATCATATCCGATTCCAACTTTTATAACCAACACACCCCTTTCGCGAGGCGCGAAGCGCGAGGTTCGAAGTTCGAGATACAAGGCCGAATCGCATAACATATTGTGCTTCGCGAACAGTGCATGTATTTCATACTTTGTGTTTGTACCAAGTGCATCGCATTTCTCAGTATCACACTTCAGGGCAGACAGGGGAACGATTCTTTTGATCTTTTCTACCTGACCTGCCTGCATGTTCATGTTTCGTATTTTGTGTCTGTCTCTTATTCGGACATCGTGCCTCGTACCTCGCGCATCGCAAGTATTCGTTCAGCTAACCACAAGTCCTCGGGCGTGGTCACCTTAATATTTTCCAGGGAACCCGGTACCAACTGGACGGAATACCCCATCCATTCTAGCAACGATGCATCATCCGTGCCATAGTAGTCGACAGCCGCTGCTTGACGATGAGCTTCTTCCAGTATCCCACGATCAAAGATTTGGGGCGTCTGGACGGCACGCAGACGTTCACGCGGCAGAGTTTCTAACACTTTACCGGAGGTATCAACTCGCTTTATAGTGTCCTTGAGTTCGATTCCCATAATTGCCGCAGAGAAATTATCCGTCTCTCTAAGGAATTGGTGAAACACCTGTAACGCCAAAAGGGGCCTCGCCCCATCGTGAACCACTACTCGTTGAATAGTGGGACTCAGAGCTTGAACCCCTGCATAAACAGAATCTTGGCGCTGCGCTCCACCTTTACATATGGCAACAACTTTATTAAACCTATAGCGATGAACAAGTTCTTCAATTACCGCAACATCGCTTTCTGCCCCAACAATAACAATTTCAGAGACATGACAAGAATCTTGGAAGAGTCCTACCGTATGCGCTAAAATTGGTTGTCCCATCAGTGGCAGGAATTGTTTGTTATATCCGACCCCCATCCGTTTGCCTTGACCAGCTGCAGGAATAACGATCCCTATCTCAGCCAATCGCGTTCACCTCATCGATCGAACGAAGGCCCATCGGTTTTTTTCCAGAGAACTTTTCGGCTTAGCAAAAATCATGCGACCGGCTGCCGTTTGGAGAACACTTGTTACCAAAACTGAGACATTTTGCCCCATATAGCGTCGTCCTGAATCCACAACAATCATCGTACCATCGTCCAGATAGGCAACACCCTGACCGGGCTCCTTTCCTTCTTTCATCACTTGGACGAGCATCTCTTCGCCGGGCAATACGATTGGTTTAAGGGCGTTAGCCAATTCGTTAATATTTAAAACCTTAACTCCCTGAAGTTCAGCCACTTTGTTGAGATTATAGTCATTAGTCAAAAGAGGAGAGTTTAACACTTGCCCCAAGCGTACCAGTTTACTGTCGACTTCATTTATATCATCAAAGTCCTGTTCATGAATATGAACCGTAATCGCTGTTTCCTTAGAAATTTGATTAAGAATATCAAGTCCCCTTCGCCCACGATTTCGTTTAAGCAAGTCTGAGGAATCCGCTATGTGTCGAAGTTCCTCCAAGACGAAACTCGGGATGAGCAATATTCCTTCCAGGAATCCAGTTTTGACAATGTCTGCAATCCGTCCATCAATAATAACACTGGTGTCAAGAATTTTATAATTTACTGGCTCCGAGCGGGTATCTGTCTTACCTTCCTTCTGTTTGTCCGCTTTATCAGTTTTGTCTCCTCGGTCGCGGAATCTCGGAATGAAATTAAGAAAGCTCAGAACATCCTCTTTCCGTTTCATTCCAATCGTTAAACCCAGATAACCCAAGAACAAACTCAGTAAGACCGCTAAAATTGGCCCAAAAAAAGGCACGCTGACAAATGAATTACTAAATAAACTTGAAATAATAAGTCCGATAATCCCCCCAACGGCTCCACTCATAAGATCATGCGTTGGGACCCTAGTTAACCGCGAATCCATCCAGCGCATCAATGAGAGAAAGGAACGGATACTGACCGGAGCAACTAAAAACCCAATAATGGCAAACAAGACAATCATAGTTGCATATGTCCAAACAGGCGACAAGTTCAATCCCAAGGATTGCAAAAGATTAAGTTTCAGAAACAAATAATCAAGATAAAATCCCAACGCTCCCGCTAACAGAGTGATGATCCCGCGTATTAAATTGCGAATCATCATTTCACCTCCTTTTATCATAGTGTGACTAAAAGTCTTTCCAATTATACTGCGAATTGCCATTAAATCTCAAGCTTAGGAAAATTAACTCAATTCCTTATGCTTTATTCGTTTAACATAACAGCAAGTATACGTCTTTGAGTGCCTAAGTGCAACAAGACTGCTATTTTTTTATGAATAAAATACAAAGCTAATTTAGAAGGCTAAGCCAGGATTAAAGCCTTGGAGAGCCATTGTCTAACTGCTGCCTCTTCAGAGCCTTCTGTCAAGACGAGTTCACTGATCAAAATTTGGCAGGCATTTTCGTACATCTTTTTTTCTCCAGTCGAAAGACCTTTCTCATTATCCCTTTGAGCAAGGCTACGAACTACATTGGCAACCTCAAAAATATTCCCGCTCTTGATCTTTTCTAAGTTCGCACGATAGCGCCGATTCCAAGCTAGGGTAGCTGCCGTATCTTTGGTTCTCAGTACTTCTAACACGTCTTTAACCATGGTCGGAGAAATCACTTGCCGCAAACCCAAGTTCTCCACGTTATTCAAGGGAATAAACAATTTCATGTTCCCTACCGGTAAATGCATGACATAATATTGACGTATTTCCCCGAGAACTTCCCGCTCTTCAATCGACTCAATAATGCCGGCACCATGCATTGGATATACAACTTTGTCACCAACCTTAAACATTCGGCCACCCCCTTATCTATCATTATATCAAGTTACATAGCCCGGGTCAAAATTTTAAGATTATATCATACAACTCTTTAGCCTGTCAATTTCCCAAATCCATCCTAAATTGTATTGAAAATTGACAACAACCCAGCCGTCTCGGTATAATAGAGGAGGCAGAAAGGAGTGAGGATCGCACACATGGAACAACTCACTGACCAATTCCAAAGCATGGTAAAATCCCTGTTAATCCGGCATCAAAGCATTTTAGATATCTTGTCCAAAGGGCAAGAAACTTCAGCGCGTGTTAACCGAGCCGTTGTCAAGTCGGTTACAAGTTGCGGGTGCCATGCAGTGAATGCGCGTAAGAAATCCCTACCCCCAGATGCAAGCCTTGCCGATTTAAAAGAGCTCTTGAACAGTCAACTCGAAGGATTAATCTGCGATAACTGCCGAGACATCATAGAAGCAGAATTAGGTAAACAGCTGTTTTATATAGCCGCTCTATCTAACGCTTTAGACATTTCCCTAAGTGAAGTTCTCTATCAAGAATACAAAAAGCTTCAGACTCTAACCATTTTCAACTTGACATAAACTATTAAGTTCCTGCATCGGCAGGAGCTTTTTTTATGGTCAGCGCAACTCCGACGGTTGCTCTTAACAAGAAGGCTAATACGTGCGAAGACAGTGTCTTCGTGTGGTGGTGGGCACCAGCCAAGTCTTCTTTATTGTTCTAACGTATTCATATTTAAATGCATAATAACATCGTACAAAGTGTTTAACTCTATAATTTCAACATTTTTGAATCTCGAAGAATCCCTGACAGTATTTTTTGCTACATAAACTCGCTTAAATCCCATCCTGTCTATTTCTCTTATTCGCGCCTCAATCGATGGAACTTTTTTGAGTTCTCCGGTAAGTCCCACATCTGCCACAAATACTGTATCATTCGGAATTGCTTTGTCCTTCACAGATGAAACAATACACATAATAATTGCTAAGCTTACTGATTGTTCTTTAAGTTGGAGACCTCCGGTTGTTTTTATGACCACATTCTTATCGTATAAGTTGATTCTACCTCTTTGTTCAAGTATCGAAATCATGGTGTTTAATTGGTCTCTTCTTAAACACTCCGCAATTCTTGATGGATAGGGAGTAAACGATCTGGATACCAGGCTTTCGATTTCAACAATGATTGGGCGAGATCCCTCTTTTATTACTGTTAATGCACTTCCAGAAACCTTTTGCCCAGCTCCCCTTTGCGTCATAAAAAACTCGGAAGGATTATCGATCGATAACATCCCTTGTTCAGTCATTGAAAAAAAACCTATTTCCCCTGTACTTCCGAATCTGTTCTTGGAACACCATGCTCCCCTTAATTCTTCTCCATTTTCTCCATTTAATATCAAGACCGCGTCAACTAGATGCTCCAAAGCCCGAAGTCCCGCAATTTCATCATCTTTGGTCATTTGTCCGACCATGATAACCGCTCTGGGCCTGCTATTGTTCTTGGCGACTTTTAACAGTTCGTTGGCACATTCCATTGTCTGAATGGGCGAGCCCGGGCGAGAATTGTGTTCTTCAAGATTAAAGGTTTGAATACTGTCGATGATAATTAAATCCGGATCAAGTTCGGCAACAGAGGCCAGAACATTGTTCATACTGGTATCAGAGTATATCCAAATGTTACTCTTGTTGCTGTTTAGAATTCGATCAGCTCTGCTTTTTATTTGACTGTCGCTTTCTTCTGCCGAAGCATAGAGAACCCGATACCCTTTAGAGGCAACATCGTCTGCCACTTGTAAAAGCAGCGTTGACTTTCCAGCACCTGGCCTTGCTGTCAAAATAATTATTGAATCCCTAACAATTCCGCCGCCGAGCACTCGGTTAAATTCACTTAGGCTCGTAACAATTCGATCACTATTACCCGATATCACCTCAGATAGCCTTTTGGGCGAAGTCTTTCGACTATTGGATACTGCAGTTGATTTGGCTTGACTAATCATTTCTTCATACGTGTTCCATTCCTCACAACTCTGACACTTTCCCATCCACTTTGGGCTTTCGTAGCCACAATTGGAACATCTATAAATAACCTTATTCTTCAATGACAATGCCCCATTCCCATCAAACATCTCGGGATAATTTCAATCAATTTCATCTATGTACGGCTGTTCTCATGTAAGGCAATTCATGAATTGCCTTACATGAGACAACAGCTAGTTATCATTTCTTGGAGAATCTCATTTTCCCATCCTCGGCTTCCACTCCAATTGTGTCACCGTCTTTAAATTCACCTTCAAGTATTTTTTCCGACAGAGCATCTTCTATTAAACGTTGAATTGCTCGCCGTAACGGACGCGCACCAAAAACCGGATCGTTTCCCTCTTTAGCTATTAGCAGAGTTGCGCTCTTCTCGATTTCGAGCTTTAAGCCATGCTCACCCAATCGTTTGTTCATTTGGCTCATTAATATTTCTGTGATTTTCTCCAAATGTTCCTCTTGGAGAGCATGGAAGACTACTAGCTCGTCGATACGATTTAGGAACTCTGGGCGGAAGGTTCGTTTTAACTCAGCCATAACCTGTCCGTGCATATTCTTGTAGTCTGCTTTCTCGTCTTTTTTAGGGGCAAATCCCATTGCTTCCTTTTTCAAGAAGGAGGATCCCACATTTGACGTCATAATAATGACTGTATTTCGGAAATCAACGGTCCTGCCTTTAGTATCCGTTAACCGACCATCTTCAAGCACTTGCAATAAAATATTAAATACTTCAGGATGCGCCTTTTCGATTTCATCCAGCAAAACAACACTATAGGGTTTACGCCTTACCGATTCAGTTAACTGACCGCCTTCATCATGTCCGATATATCCTGGAGGTGCTCCTACAAGCCTTGAAACTGCATGTTTCTCCATATATTCAGACATATCAATGCGGATCAAAGCCTTTTCATCCCCAAACATCGCCTCGGCTAAAGCGCGACCAAGTTCAGTTTTTCCAACTCCTGTTGGCCCAAGAAAGATGAAGGAACCAATCGGGCGTTTGGGATCTCTCAATCCCGCTCGCGCACGACGGACCGCTCGGGCTACGGCTGTGACTGCGTCTTCTTGTCCAATGAGCCGCTGATGCAAAATCTCCTCTAAATGCAGGAGACGTTCACTTTCTTCTTGAGCAAGCTTCTTAACGGGTATTCCTGTCCAACTAGCTACAATTTGGGCGATGTCATCCGCCGTGACTTGGGCACTCTCTTTGTAACGCAGATTTTCCCAGGCCTCTCGTTGCCCCGCAAGCTCTACCCGTAATTTGTGTTCCTGATCGCGGATTTGCGCTGCTTTTTCAAACTCCTGGCTGGAAACCGCTGCTTCTTTCTCCTTCTTCAAACGCTCCACTTCTTCTTCAAGTAATTTCAAATCTGGCGGGGCAGTAAAACTAGCTAGACGAACACGCGAAGCTGCCTCATCCATTAAATCGATGGCCTTGTCCGGTAAGAAGCGGTCTGAAATGTATCGATCGGACAGGCGTGCAGCCGCCTCAATCGCTTCATCTGTAATTTTGACCCGGTGATGAGCTTCATACCGATCGCGCAAACCATGAAGAATCCGGATTGCCTCCTCTACAGTCGGTTCATCGACCGTAATGGGCTGAAAACGACGTTCTAAGGCTGAATCCTTCTCGATATATTTTCGATATTCTTCTAATGTAGTGGCCCCGATGCATTGAAGTTCACCTCTGGCTAACGCTGGTTTTAAAATATTTGCTGCATCAATAGCCCCTTCAGCCGCTCCCGCTCCAATTAAGGTATGCAATTCATCAATAAAAAGGATGATGTTCCCGTCCGCCCGGATCTCTTCCATTACTTTCTTTAAGCGCTCTTCAAATTCGCCCCGGTATTTGCTTCCAGCAACCATCGCTGAAAGGTCTAACGTAATAACACGTTTGTTTAAAAGAATCTCCGGCACTTTGTTGCTAATAATGCTTTGTGCCAAGCCTTCGGCTATAGCTGTTTTACCGACACCTGGTTCCCCGATCAGCGCTGGATTGTTTTTAGTCCGTCGACTTAAGACCTGGATAACTCGTTCGATTTCCTTTTCTCTCCCGATCACAGGGTCGAGACGAGCTTCGCGCGCTTGCACTGTAAGGTCACGTCCAAACTCATTGAGAGCTGGCGTATTCGCAGGACCGGCGTTCTTGGTAGAAGATATAGGATTAGGCGCTGGTATTGCCGATTCATCTAATTCCCCACCTAAAAGTTTAACCACTTGTTTCCATACTTTTTCAGGGCTCACATTGAGATTCGCCAAGATTCGGGCTGCAATCCCCTCGCCCTCCATAATTAATCCCAAGAGCAAATGTTCAGTCCCAATATAATTAACATCTTGGCGGTGAGTTTCCTCATTTGCCAACTCTAAAACCCTTTTTACTCGCGGAGTAAGCCCCACCTCGCCGTTAAAGGGTTGACCCACCCCGGCAATTTGTTCAACCTGACCACGAATTTTATCCAGGTCTAAACCCATTCCGGTTAAAGCCTGAGCCGCGATTCCTTCTCCCTCTTGAATAAGCCCAAGTAGGATGTGTTCCGTCCCCACAACTTGATGTCCCATCCGTTTAGCTTCACTATGGGCTATAGTTAAGACTTTCTCTGCACGTTCTGTATAACGTCCCTTCATCATTTCTTCATCCTTTCTTTTATCGAGGCACCTATTCGAGGCACGAGGTTCGATGCTCGACTCATGCCTCCTGTATCGTACTTCGTGCTTCCTGCATCGCGCCTCGTATAAGTCGAGCCCGCTCCTCATCCCGCTGGTTGGGGTCAAGTTCCCGATCAAGAATATATTGCAAACATCCCGATCGAGTATCCACGATCAATGTTGCAAAACCATCTTTGATCTTGGGTAATATACCAATATCAGTCCCTAGTCGGTCAAGGGACAATAAATGAATAGCATCTTCCGAAGAGAGTAGCCGAGCATTTTGCAAAGTTCCCCGCGCCCGCCAGACCTTATCTTCTAGGAGCATCGGCATTTGCTTTTGGAGAAGTTCTCGGGCCTTAAGTTCATGCTCAACAATCTGTCCGGTCACTGCATCCAAATGAGTTAAGATATCTTCTTCACTTTTGCCGAGCGTGATCTGATTGGAGACTTGAAACATGTGCCCAAAGGCTTGAGAGCCTTCACCATACAATCCACGCACAGCTAACCCCAAACGTGTCAAAGCTCCAAGAACCTGTTGCACTTGATTTGTTATCACTAAACCTGGCAGATGGACCATGACTGATGCTCGAAGCCCCGTACCCACATTTGTTGGGCAAGCCGTGAGATACCCATGACTTTCTCGGTAGGCAAAATCAAGTTTTGCTTCCAAAGCATCATCCAGGGCTGACGCTAAACGGTGTGTCTCCAAAAGCTGATTTCCAGGCAAAAGTACTTGAACTCTTAAATGATCCTCTTCATTAACCATCACAGCATATCGGTGGTCAGGGGCCAATGCTACACCTCGAGCTCCTGTTGACCCGCCTAAACTTGGGCTGATCAAATGCTTTTCAACAAGCACTTGATGTTCAACATTGTTTAGCTCCGTTAAGGATATATAGAACACTCGCTCTTGATTGACCTCTATATCTTTTAGAACTTGCGAAACGATTTGTTCAACCTGACCAGCACCTTCGGGATCTAGAACATGTGGAAAGGGGAAGTCTTCAAGGTTACGCGCTAAGCGCACTCGACTACTAATGATGACTGGAGAATTCGTTTCTGTCATCCAAGCGCTGTGCCGTAAGAGGAGCTCCTTACGTATCATGTTTTTCTCCTCCTTTTGATTGTTCAATTTGGCGAATCTGATCCCTTACTACAGCAGCCTCCTCAAACGCTTCTTGCTGAATCAAAACTTGAAGCTTTTCTTTTAGCTTTTTCTCTTCCATACGACATTTAATAGCAATACCACGTCTCACCGGAACTTTGCCTACATTTTGACCTCCACCATGAACTCGGCGAAGTAACGGTTCCAGCTGAGCTTCGAAGGTTTCGTAACATGCACTACATCCCAGCTTGCCAGCTTGCGTTATTCGGGAAAAGGTTATTCCACATTTCGGACAAGCCATCTCAGATGGCTGTTCTATCGAAGATGGATTGAACCCAAAAAGGGCTTGTAAAAACTCTGGCACAATAGCGGGATGAACAATGAAACTTACTTCATGTGTTTGTTTAGCACAGATTTCGCAAAGATAAAGCTCATGGGTCTGTCCGTTCTCTATTTTAGATAACTGTACTTTTGCCTCCCGCTGTTGGCAACGTTGACACAGCATGCTAAATCCTCCTTTATAACAAGTCATCTCGACTCAACGTTGTTAAAATGGTCTTCATAAGACGTGCTCGAAGAACGTTCCAGTCTCTAAATTCTCCCCCCAAAGCGTCATTAGAAAGTACGCTTTTGATCAACGCCGCTTCCCGTGCCGTTACCAAGTCTTCATCCACTAGCCTCTCGACAAGGCCATATGATCGGTCACGGGAAAGCTGCTCTCCAATTAATTGCCGCATAACCTGTTGATACTCGCCTTCGAGGCCCAACCCTAGTCTAATAATACGCAGATACCCACCGCCCCCCCGGCGACTTTCCACTAAATAGCCCCGTTCAATTGTAAAACGGGTATCTAGTACGTAGTTGATCTGAGACGGAACACAGGAAAACTCACCTGCCAGCTCACTGCGTTGTAGGATAATATACCCTTCCGAAGTTTGTTCCAAAATACGTTTCAGGTATTCTTCAATGCGATCCGCTAGGTTTCCCATTGTTGTGTACTCCTTGTTTACATAATCTTTCTAAAATGACCTCCCAATAATCATTGACCTTTCCTGACCTTCTATCTCTATGATATCCAAATTCCTAAGATTTTGCAAAGGATTTTTAAAAAAAATAAATTTTAAGAAGGGGCAAGTCTTCTTGACTTGCCCCTTCTTAGGTTATACCAAAAAATCCTATTTAAAACCTATTTTGAAAATAAGACAAAGTAAAACCACGAGGATAGAGTTAGAAGAGCAACACTCCCTAACAACCAAATTACAGGCTGTCCTTCGAACCGCTTTGAGCTATACTTTTCTTTCTTTGGTAGATAATGCTCCATTTGTTCAGGTCGTAACGGAACCGAGTGTTTTTCAGGAGATTCTTCATCTGACTTTTGGAACCCTTTTCTAAAGGAAGTAGCACGAGAGGCTACATCGATCCATTGCAATGAGCCTTTCAGCATTTGTTTAAGTTCTTCAGGACTTAGCCAAACATTGGTTTGTTTCATAAGTTCAGACGCCTCCACGTATCTATCAATCCTTGGTTCTACAAGTCAAAATAATATCGTTAATGTTTATTCGCGACCTACAGAAAAAATCCCTGCCGCTGGGGCAGGGACGTTTATCCAAATGTCTATTAAAATCCTTCTAAAGTTACGATGAATCTCGCTCAGACAATAATTCGTCCGTTGTTGCGACTTTTTATCTTGTAATTCAAGACAAAAAGATTTATTACTTGATGATAAGTACAGGGCAACTCGCTCGCTGCAATACCCGCTGACTTACACTTCCCAGGACCGAACCGGTAATTGCTCCGTAACCATGACTTCCCATAACAATTAAATCAATATCCTCCTTCTTAATTTGTTCAATAATAACAGTTACAGGATGCCCAGATTCTACCCTTTTGTTGATAACAACCTGCTTGCAGTCAATTCCTGTCAGAGTTGCTTCTAAAGCCAATTCTCCATTTTGATCAAGTTGTTCTTGCGTCACGGTAATACCATAAGAGATTGTATACCCCCAATAGGCCTGTGGCGTATAACTAACATGGAGAAGTACCACTTCGGCTTGAATAGATTGGGCTAGTTCAACTGCTGCTTTCAAAGCGCGACGCGAGTATTCCGAAGCGTCTGTAGGGACGAGTATCTTTTTAAACAATCTTATCACTCCCTATTACTTTTTATGTTAGATCGACCACTTCTATATTATCCTATTTGAACAATGACCTCAACAATCTTACCATTTTGAGTCGCTCTTAAAGCACGGCCAATTCTCGGGGGCTTACCGATAAATACCTTGCGCCCATTTCGGCTTCGATAACGACCGTATCTTCGATTCCTACAACTCCAACACCTGGAAAAACAAATTTAGGTTCGATCGCTACCACCATTCCAGGTTTCAGCACTTCTTTAGAACCCTTACTGATCGTCGGCAACTCGTCCAATTCTAGTCCTACCCCATGTCCGACAAAATGAACCTGTCCTGTACGATAACCCATAAAGTTGTCCTCATAAAGGGTATTCTGGCGAACCCAGGTTAGAATTTCCTCATAAATTTCACCAGCCACCCTCCCCGGAACTAAGGCACAGCGAATTTTCTCTTCGACCTGCCTTGCCGCCTTGTAGGCTTTTGTTAAATCCTCGGATAATGGACCGAGACTTAAGATTCGGGTTTGGTCAATCTGATAGCCATCCACAACTGTTACCATATCTACAATAATTGGTTCACACGTTTGAATTTGAGCCATTGTTGCGCCATTTGGGTGAGCTATAGAAATTCCTTGACCGGTAACCGGCCCATCGAAACAGCTGGGCACTGCAGCCCGAGCTCCCGAAGTGATGACGCAGAAATGAAATTCAGAGTCAAAGCCACGCATTCGAACATAACCACCGTGCCCTAGGGACCGCGCCTTCCCTTCAACTAAGCCCTCTAATTCAACCTCAGTCATTCCCGGATGAAGAACTTCCTTAGCATACTCCAAAACCTGGGCATGGATTTGAGCACTTTTTTCCAGACGAGCTAATTCCCATTCGGACTTTACTGCACGCAGCAAACGAACCTCAGAGGAAATATCCACCAACAAAGCGTCTGGAAATGTTTTGCGATAGCGCTCAAATTGATTAACAGGGAGAACATCTAGTTCTAAACCCAATTTTTCTGGTAAGGGAAGCCCTGCTTCCTGGATATGGTTCGGAATCTTTGATATCCCCTTTAACTGAATAACCTCCCAAGAGCTTTCTTGCTGGGCTCTACCAAAATCCCGATAGGCAAGGATAATTGGCTTCCCTTCCCGTGGAACATAAATATGAATATTTTGGGCTGTTCCTGTATAATACAAGGTATCCGCCCGCTGGACCAACAGTGCCCCGTCAATTCCTTTTTTCTGCAAACTATCTTGTAAATTGCTTACACGCTCTTGCAATTCTGTTATGGGTACTTTCATTCTCTTACCTCCCTCCATATATTATTTAATATTCAGAATTTTATTTTATTAATATTATGTTCAGATTTCCTTAACTTTGCAAGTTTATTTTGGTTAGGGGGTTTTCTTAACGCTGTAAGCGCCTTAGAATAACAATCACGTTATGGTTAATGTTAAACAATCTAAAAAGAGCCGAGTAGAAATATAATCCTCCTCGGCTCTCCTTCTTAATATTTTTCTGGCAATTCCTCAAAATATCCCTGCGGATGTGCACAAGCTGGACAACTTCCAGGTGCTTCGAGACCTTCATGAATGTAACCACAATTTGAACATTTCCATACGGTCGGATTATCCTTTTTAAAGAGTGTTCCATTTTGAATCCCATCGGCATAGTGCTCAAACCGAGTCATATGGTGTTTTTCAACTTCGGCAATCTTTTGAAAGGCTTTCGCAATGTCAGCAAAGCCTTCTTTTTCTGCTATTGCACCAAATGTTGTATAAATCTCAGCCCACTCTTCTCTTTCTCCTGCTGCAGCTGCCCTTAGATTGGTGAGAGTGTCTTTATAAACTAGTGGATAGTCTGCATCGACATGAATGACCTGGGTCTCCTCCTGATTATGAGCAACCAAGAGTTTGTAGAACACTTGGGCGTGTTCTCGTTCGTTTGCTGCCGTTGCCTCAAAAACAGATTGTATATGTTGATATCCTTCATTCTTAGCAACACCAGCAAAAAAGGAATACCGATTGCGCGCTTGGGACTCTCCAGCGAAGGCTTTGCTGAGATTTCTAAATGTTTCTGTTTCGTGGAATTTCATAAATTCACTCTCCTTTTCTCCTAGTTTCTCTATACGCTAATTATTTATGCTTTCGAGCTCATTCTCAATAATCCTGCTTTTCGGCTCTCAATACCTGATTAATTTCCAAGAGTTCCTCATATAAAGGTTTTTTAATACGGATGTCGAAGTATTGTAGGTCAATAAGCCAAAGGTGGTTTTTCTTTTGTTGTTAAAACGTCTCGATGTCCCTCGTGCAGTGATTGTCTTAATCGTTGGTGGTTTCATCCAGTCGGTCGGTAATTCTTTGATGTGGCCTTTAAACAGCCTCTTTATGCATACAGTCTTGGGCCGCACTCTGACAGAAGCGGGCACTCTTCTGGCTCTTCAGTCCGCAGTATCCCTCCTTGGCCAATTTATGAGCGGCTTTTTAGCCGATCGTTTTGGACCCAAGCGAGTTATGATCTTCGGCCTGGTTAGTGCAACTCTTTCTGTTGGGGCTATAGGCATCTTTCCTGTATGGAGCGTCTATGTCCCTAGCTTTATCCTCTTTGGCTTAGCTCAAGCCTTTATCTTCGTTCCACTTTACGCGCTAATTCATGCAGTTTGGCCGGAGGGCGGGCGACGAGGCTTTAATCTTCTTTATGTTTTCAATAACGCAGGAGTAGCCGTCGGCACGGCTGTAGGAGGATTGATCGCCCAAGTTTCATTCCGCCTCATCTTTTCTCTCAATGCCGCAGCCTTTTTAATCTATTTGCTGATTGTGTTTATAGGGGTTTCCGAAAGAACAGCGCCCATCCATTTGATTCCACCCAAAGAGCAAACCGAGCGACTGACCAAAGACAAAGGATTCAAGGTACTTCTGGCTTTAGGCGGCGGAATATTCTGCACCTGGGGTGCTTATATTCAGCTCGTTACGATTTTGCCCGTTGTAATGAACCAACTTGGTTTCTCCCTCTTTTCATACAGTGTCCTTTGGACAGTAAATGGCGTCTTTATCGTAGCCTTGCAGCCCCTTCTCAATTGGGTGATCCACACTTGGACACAATCGTTCAAACGGCAATTTTACCTGGCCACTGTTCTCTTAACCATTGGATTTGTCATTTTGCTTGGGAAATTTCCGTATATATCCTATATTATTGCTATGCTCATCCTAACCCTTGGCGAAATGCTTATTTTGCCAGCGGTTCCTGCAGCCGCCGCTCAACTCGCCCCCTCAGGAAAAAAGGGCGCTTATCAAGGCATTATCGGAGGTGCTTCATCCGGTGGCCGAATGGTTGGACCTTTATTAGGTGGTATGATGTATGATTTTGGTGGAGGATCAGGCGTGTGGGGACTTGCAATCGTTTTTATGGGAGCATCATTAGTGATGTTCTTTATCTATGGAAAAATCGTTCAAGGCTTTCCTGTGCTTCAACAAGCCGAACAACCAGATATGACTTAAAAAGATAAAAGTAACCCAAACTAAGCGATATAACAAATTCAAACAATGGAAAGGAATTCAAAAAATATGTCTCATCCTACTGCTCCGTATCTTTTTTGCCCACTATGTGGCAAACCACTCCAAAAATCGATCATTGCTGACCAACTTCGAAGCAGATGTTCAGAATGCTCCTATGTTAACTGGGGAAATTTTTCTCTCGGTGTGGGGGGGGTTCTGTGGCACAACAGCAAAGTTCTTCTTGTCCAACGCGGACATAATCCCGGAAAAGGAATGTGGACGATTCCAGGCGGCTATGTGGACCAAGAAGAATCGATCTGGGAAGCTGTCATCCGTGAAATCCAGGAAGAAACCGGAATTATGGCTAAACCACTCTCTATCATCGGCTTGCGCGATCGACCTGCCGAAAGACATGACACTTATATTATTTTTCTTATGCAATTTTTAGGTGGAAGCTTACAAGCCCAACCAGAGGAAGTCAGTGACCTGGGCTTTTTTACTTTTGAAGAATGTCGTGCTCTTCCCATACCCTCACTAACTTTGAGTGCACTCGAAGCCTCTCACTCCGTATCTCAAGGGCTCATAATCAATTCCGATGTTAAACTTTCGGATACGTTTTCAACGCTCTATCAAATTCGCTAGTTAGCAGGAGATTCAAGTTTCTTTTATCCTCCAGCTGAAAGGAAACGAAGGCGAAAAGCATTGTATATTTGCTGCCAGTCCTCCTCATTCACTCGAAAAGTCACTAATGTTGCCGGGATTTGTATTAACCGTAAACGACAGGTCCACTCGTCGCTCAGTTTTACTTCCCAGTTCGGCCCCAAATAAGTTCCCTGTCCAACGTACTTTCCACCAATCGCCAGAAAATACTCTTCTAAGTCTCTGTGGGGCATTCCTCTCATTTCAAGGGAATGCTCTGCTATTGCCATAATCGTCTTGCCTCTTCCAACGAATTTTTAACTTGTCCTATGTTGTCATCACCTTTAGCTGATTAATTAGCTTTTTTGCGTTCGTCCACTAAATGCCTTATCGCTGCAATCGGGTGGGCAAAAAGCATTTTCGGACCTGAATATCGCATTACCTCGATGATTCTTTGGCGCTTTTCCGGTTTATAACAATGCACTGTGCATTTGCCGCAGGTCGGTTTACTTTCTCCAAACTTACAATGGGTAAGGCGGGTCATGGCATAATCCGATAGTTCTTGGCACTCTGGACACAATCCACTTTTCCAGTGGTGATGATTTTTGCAATATAGCCTAAGCATCATTTGCACGGTCGCTTTTTCGCGCTCTAACCTATTTGACATTTTTGGCTCAACTCCATTCCACCCAGTCCCAATATATTTTGGCCTAACGCATTGTTATTTATTAATCAGGGCATTCTAGCGGTGACACTTTTAAAGGGGGTAAATTAAATGGCGAAGAAAACGAACAACAAGTCGCGTAAGCCAGATAACACAGAGAAAATTCCCCTTCCTTATGACGCCGATAAAATTGGGAAAGACGTAGGAAAAGACCGGGTATAAACCCGGTTCTTTTCTTTTTAAAATCATTATGTACATCAATCAATAATACCATGACCAGGAAGCCAATGTCGGTCTGCTAGCCCATCATTGTCCGTTCGATTGAATTTTAGAGAAGTACAAAACCAAACCACGAAAATATCCCCAGAGGGTATTGATGTCGCATTTCATTACCTCCCTATGTTCCGGCTTTTAGATGAATAAATTGAGAAATTCTTTGGGAATATCCGTCTCATAGCGTACTTCTTCACCCGTTATCGGATGCCTGAAGGCCAGCACCCGAGCGTGAAGCCCTAAACGACCAATCGGTTGCTTGGTCGACCCATACTTTTTATCTCCAATGACACTGTGCCCTATATCTTGCATGTGAACACGGATTTGATTCTTGCGCCCAGTTTCAAGTTTCACTTCCAATAGCGAATAATGTTTATTTTTCTTAAGTACCTTGTAGTGCGTCACAGCTTTTTGACCGTCGTTAGGGGTCCGACTGGAGTACATTTTAAAGGATTTGCTTTCGGTCAGCCATGAGGTGATTGTTCCTTGCTCCCGAGTTACGAAACCTTCTACAACCACTACGTAATTTCTCTCTAAAACAGTTTCCTTCCAAGAATTTTGCAGTAATTGCTGTATTTTCTCGCTTTTGGCAAACATCATAACTCCAGAAGTTTCTCTATCCAAACGATGCAAAACAAAAATCCTGTTTTTCGGATCCCTCTTTTTTACGTGCTCACTTAAAATACTATAGGCTGTTTGTTCTTTTTCAGTAGCAGTAGCGATCGAAAGCAGCCCAGCCTGTTTTTCAATGATTATAATATAGGAATCCTCAAATACTATATTTAGCCCTTGAGGTTGCTTTTCCACTAACACTTTTGTCCAATTCACAACAACTTCTTGGCCTATCTCTAGAGGATGATTATATTGAGTAATGACTTCACTATCTACCGAAATCTGACGATGGGCCAGAAGGGACTTAACCTCGTTACGGCTTTTACTGGGAATCTCGACAAGTAAAAACTTCATCAACTCAGCTGGTTCCGTTACTTTGAGGCAGGTTCGTTTCTCCTTTCCCGGCTTGCTTCCTGGTTTGCTACTTGGTATATTCATAACTACTTACCCCTTATCCTTACCTATGTTTCAGCTGTGATCTCCATGAGATACTAGCTCCTCTGCCATCTTAGATATTTCACCAAGCGACTTTGTCAGACTAACAACATCCAGGGCTTGATTCTCACTCACCATCGCCAACTGCTTAATATGCTCTATCAAACTACTAACCGTATCATTGACCTCTGTTATATCCTCAGATATGGCTAACGCAGACTGTTTTGCGCCCTCAGATAGCTTTCGAACTTCATCGGCAACCACGGCAAACCCTCTCCCCTTATCACCGGCTCTAGCCGCTTCAATCGACGCATTCAAGCCCAGAATACTGGTTTGAGCAGATATTCTACGAATATCCTGAGATATTCCATTTATTTTTTCGAGTCCTACCTTAGCAACAGAGGTGCCACTCTCCATTGTTCTAGCCGTGGCAGCTAATTCTTCACTTGAAGCAGACAGCTCCTCAGATGCAGTATGACTACTTTTTACGAGTTCTGATAAATCTATACCAACCTTCTTCAATTCGTCATACCGTCGATCAGATATCACCACCGTCATAGCGCCCTGCAACACACCATCCATCCAAAGTGGATTAGCAATGGCTATATACGAAATGCCAAACTGTGATTTGTCAATCGGCACACGGATCACCAATCTCCTCTTTTCTCTCACACACTGCATAGTGACTAACTTCTCGTACTTGGAAGTAGACTCATCATTCGTTATTTTCAGATTCAGATTCTCATGGTTAATAGCAACGATTACTTTATCAAGACTAAAGACAAGCACAGTAATATCCTCATCGTAGAAATCCTTCATAAATGGCGCAATTTCTACTGCTTGTTCTAGATTCATTGCTTACCCCCTCCTCATATAGCACGGTTGTAAAACCTCTACGTGCTTTGTACTGAAAAGTTTAATTCGTTAGTTGATTCTACTTTCTTTTCCCCAGCCTATGCGGATTAAGAAGAATACATACTAATCCACCTGAATATCTCAAATTAATCCCAATATTACCAGTAACCATGAAGCAGGTCAATAAACTTCTCATCCTGAACTAACCTTTTAATTCATGTCCGCTCATTCCAGCTTTATAACTTTTAATAAATAACTTGTAATACTCTTCTATGATCTGTGAAGTTTCAATCTCTTCATTCATCTTTAAGATCTCAATCGCAGTTTCTATTGTACACAGATTTCCTTCTGCAGCTCCTCTTCTCAAATCATAGCTTGATGCGTAGTTGGGCTCTATGGAGACAATGGGTAAGCCCATTAGAAAGTCACTCTTGCGAAATATCTTTCTAGCTTCCTTCCATGTCCCATCTAAAATTATGAAGGCCGGAATATTACCAGTTGGTTGAAAAGCCACTTTTCTATTTGCTAATTCCTCATCTTCCGCTGGAAATAATACAAAAACGCTATAGTTTTCTCTACTAATGTTTCTAATTAATTGCTCAGGACTCTTTGTCCGTTCCCAGAGAAAGATTTCAGTTGACTCCGGATTGATTAACTTTAATAGCCTTGCTGTATTGGAAGGCCTATAAAACTCTCTTTCACTCGATAGAATCCAGAACTTTGCCTGAGTCCTTACTTCTGACAATTTATTACAAAGACAATTGATTATCGGTAATCCACATTGATTGCAACTTTCATATAAACTAGTAATCTGTTTTACCTTATAACGTTTATCCATTCTTATCCCCTTAGATAACTACTAAACGACACTAAGCCATTTCCAATCTAACCGTACTTCCAGCTCCGCCCGCCTCAGCGGGGGTGACCAGCAAACGACGTGCAAGACGATTTTTGAGTTCCGGAACGTGGCTTATAATTCCGATCGTTAGATTCTGCAGGTGAAGTTTTTCGAGCGTGTTCATCACTGTTTCGAGAAGATTGGCATCAAGTGTTCCGAACCCTTCGTCTAGGAAGAAAAACTCGAGCGGTGATTCTCCGCGAAGTTGGATTTGAGTAGACAAGGCTAGCGCAAGTGCTAAAGCAGTGAGGAAGGTTTCTCCGCCTGATAAACTACTCACCGGTCGACGTACTCCACCGTTGGCATCATCACGCATGATGAACCCGCCCTCTGCATCAACCTCCAAGGCATATCGTTGGTTTGTTAATTGTTTTAAACGTTCTGAGGCATCTAGGGATACGTTGGTTAACTGTTCTTGAGCGATAAACTCGACAAAGACATTCCCTTTAAAAACGGATTGCAAGTCTTTTAGTAAACTCCGACGGTGGCTTAATGCTTGTCTTTCACTTTCCAGACGCATCCATTCTTCATGCTCCACTTTCAACTTTTCTAATCTCTGATGAGTCGCACCACGTCTCTCAATCGCTTCAGTATACGCCTTTTCCACTTCCCTAAGCCGAATTGGCCAAGCAAGCCATTCCTCTGGACGGAGGCTTCGTCCCTTAAGTTGCTCTTCAATGTCTTTCCGTCTCTGCTTAAGCATCAAAACGTCTTGCCGATAAACCAAGATTGTCTGATCCATTTTTAGCCGTTCAGCATCGTCACATAAAGCACTTTGAGCTGCTGTCACAGTTATGAATTGTGCCGTTTTTAGTCCCTGTTCCAGTTTGTCCTGGGCCTCCTCATACCCTTCTCTGGATAGTTCTAAAGTTTTATAGCTGACTGCTTGAGTCTGCTCCGCCTGATTCCATACCTCTTTAGCTAGTTCATAGGCCTTCTTCAGTTTTTCTTCAGCCCCAGTTACAAGAGCCAATTCATGTTTGACCTGCTGAATCATTTCTAAAGCTGGCTTCCCTTCAGTTAAAGAATCACATTTGCTCTTCAGCTCTGCCATCTCACGAGCCGCTTCACTTCCGACCGTCTTCAAATTCTGAAGCTCAAGCTCTAAATCTGTTTTCGCTAAAATTAGCTGTTGCTGCTCCTCATCCGATTTCTTTAATCCCTGTTCTAGCTCAACTAATTCCTGATTTAAGGTCCTCATAGCCTGATCCCAGGTGGCGTATTTTCTTTGTAACAACAATATATCCGCTTGATCAATACTCCCACGCAAAGCGTCTAAACGATTTTTCCGCTGAGCCTGTTCCTCAAGCAATGACTTTAATCGATGATAGATTTCTTTCCCGACGCCCTCTGTGGAAGCAATTTGGGCTTGAACGGTATGTTGCTTCTTTTCTACTTCAACTAACTTCTGCTGAGCATCCTCCAACTGACGGCTCAACTGCTCTTGCATTGTTTTCCATTGATTCAAGGCGAACCTATCGTTAGTCAACGCAGACTCTTGTTCAACTCGTTGGGCATTTAAGGCTTGAATATTTATGTTGCGGTCAGATTCCGGTAATTCCTGGCGATAGTTAACAATTGCTCGTTTCTTTGTTTCAATGATCTCTAATTGGGTTCGTTCAAGTTCTTGCTTAGAAGATAGTTGAGCCTTAGCCACGGCCAGAGCGGTCGCCCCAGCTACCCGTTTGCCCTCCAAGCTCTGCAGTTCTCTAGAGGCCAACTCTAACTCGGTTCGCACTTTAGATAACATCTCGTCATCCAAACTTTGAGCAGGCTTGGGGTGATGAGCAGAACCACAGACCGGACAAGGTTCTCCCTGAACTAAATTTCCGACGAGTAGCCCAGCCAGATTTTCTTGTTCTAACCCCTTCAGCTCAGCAGTTTTTTTCTCGACAATAGTTACGCCTTCCTGAACTGCAGCCGAAATATCGTGCTGTTCCTTTTCACTGTTTTCCACGCTCTCTTGTGATTTCTGACAATCCACTAAGATCATTTGCCAGCGTTCTTGCTCCTCAATCCCTTCCCGCTCACCCCGCTCAATATTGGCGATTATATGCCGGTAACGCTCCAGTTTTTGAGCCCGATCACTAAGTATTTCCTCTCTAAGTGGTGGACCTTGTTGCCCACTAGTAAGTGCCTTTTTCAGCTGCTCCACAGACTTTTGCGCGATTTGGACCTCAGCCACGGAGCTCTGTAATTTTAATTGCCGATCTTCCATTTCAGATGTGTTCTTCTCCAAGTCCCTTTGCAAGCTGTCCACTTGTTTAGAAACAATCTCGTACGCTTCTAAAGCTTGGGCCGAGGCATTAACCCGATTTCGCTGCACAGGGTCTACTGAGATTTGAGCTAGCTGGTCCTTCACATCTTGCTGTTGTTTTTGGGTTTCAGCCTTTTTAGCTATCTGGACTTGGATCTTATGATCCAGGTCCTTTCGAGTTCGATCAAGCTTACCATATTGGAGACGGGTCTCAGTTAACCGTTCATGGCGCGCCTGGATATCGTCTTCTAAGCCTTTGGCCTGCTGAAGTTGTTCCAACCTCCTCAGACAGCGCGGCTCGACCTCTAATCGTTTAAGGTTACCCTCAAACCATTTCCCTTCCGCGACTTCCTTAGCGAGCCTAGCCTCCTTAAGTTTAGCCTCCTCGTCTTCGACCTGACCTTTAGCTCTTTTGAATCGTTCTTCGGAGAGCCTGATTTCTTCTAGGATCGGACGAATCGATTCCGCACGCTCAGCAAGGCTTAAGCGTTCTGCGATCTTATCTATCATGGGCTGTTCGGCTGTCCGCTGAACCTCTTTTTCCCTTATCTGCTGTAACTGTTCTTGAAGGCCCCATATTTCCTTAGCTTCATCGTACTGTTGTTTCAAATTTGATAATCCTTGAGCAATGCTGGATGAGTTGGCAATCGCCTCTTGCAGGTTCGCTTCAGCTTCTTTAAGCCGCTCTGCCGAAGCGTCCCCCAAACCCTGTTGCCGTTGCTCTACACCGTTCAGGTTGAATTCCGCACTTCCAAGTTGTTCTGACAGTCGAGCCGAGAGTTCTTTACCATAAGCTTCGAGTGAAAACAAGCGCTCCAACATCTGTCGCCGCTCCTTAGGCTTTATGGTTAGAAACTCCGCAAATTTCCCTTGCGGAAGGACAACCGCCCGGGTAAAATCATCCACCGAAAGTCCTAACAATTCCTCCATTTTCTTCGTCATCTCTTCGGCCTTGGAGGCCAAAACAGTTTCCACGCTCGCGGCTATTTCTACAAAACGACAGGTTGAAGCTTTTACTGTCCGCTCCCCGGAGCGCCGATAAGCTCGTTCTGCCCGATAGATTTTCCGTTGGCTTCCTGAAGCTAAGGAAAAAATGTATTCCACAGTGAGCTGATCTTCCGCATGGTTAAGAATCCCGTGCGTATTGTTGGTCGCCCGTTCGACTGTACCGTATAACGCGAGCGTAATAGCGTCAAGAATCGTGGACTTTCCGCTTCCAGTGGAACCAAAAATCCCGAACACACCCGTTTCGCACAGTTTCGCAAAATCAATCTCCTGAACATCTCTAAAGCTGTTTAAGCCAGCTACTCTTAAGCGAATCGGCCTCATGCCGTCTCAGCCTCCTTACGCCCAACCGCTTGTTGAGGTTCAGTGTTAGTATCCCCAAGTTTAGCAGAGCCGCTTTCTTCATAGTTCCCACCGTTGTTGTCCGGGTCAATTAGAGCTAAAAACAAAGCCACTAATTCCTGATCTGGTTCAGCCCCGCCGGTTCTTTCTTGGTAAAACTTGCAAAAGAGCTCATCAATCGGCAACTTTGAGCGAGCCTCCGCGACAATCTGTTCCATTTCCGGAAAAACGGGACGAATATTAATGAGATGTTCTCGTTGTCGACGTAGGGTATGGATGTCTTGGGAATTAAGAGCACCCTTCACAAAGACCTCTAAATCAATCCAAGCGTTGAGATCCTTCCCCTCATCTATCCAGCGCTGTACTTGAGCTAACCCCTCTTTGGCCTGCCACCTGACTAGTGGGAAGCCAGCACTTAGGAAGATCTCCCGGGTAATCACTGGTTGACCAGGAAAAGCCTCGATAAAGATCACAGATTTGGCATACCCTGTTTCTGAAAAGCTGTAGGCGAGTGGAGAACCCGAATATCGGGTAGGGACCGATGCCCCTTTGACGGCTTGAGCACGGTGTAAATGACCTAGAGCAACATACTGAGCACCGAAGGGCATTGCCTCAAACTCAACAGTTGGTGCGCTTCCCAATTGAATCGGCCGCTCAGATTCAGATTCCATTCCTCCCCGCACAAAGAGATGACTCAACCCTAGGTTAACCGCATCCGGCCGAAAGTTTTGGCTGAATGTAGCAAATAACTGCTGTACCCGCTTTGAGTATTCCTGGCGGAGAATTTCCTCATCTAAACTCTCGCTTAGTACCTCATTAAGACGCGACTCGGAAGGATAGGGAAGCATTGCAATAATTGCAGGGTCTGGGCAACCGGGAATATGTAACTCTGCCCACCCTTGGCCTGCTGCAACCCTGACGACTTTTCCCTGATTCGGCTGAGCCCAGAGGCTTGGCCTCATTACTTCTTTCGGGAGGCCGTATAACGTGATCCCATTCCTGACTGCAAGTGGACTTGCCGCACAAAGTCGTTCTGGGTTATCGTGATTGCCTGCAATTGCCACTACAGCCCGCCTTCCTCCATCGGACAACCGGTTCAAAGCCTCATAAAAAAGCTCTTCGGCGATGGCAGGAGGATTTACGGTATCAAAGACATCCCCGGCAATCAAGACAAGATCCACCGCTTCATCTTCCACGATCGTACAAAGTTCATCAATAAACTTTACTTGCTCTTCAATTCGACTACGCCCCTCAAGCATCCGCCCAAGGTGCCAATCTGATGTATGTATAATCCGCAAAGATAACTCAGCCCCTTTCACGCACTCTCTTCTAATCTCTCATTATAGAGCATGTCTTAGACAAATAGCTGTAGGTATCACTAGAAATATTTACTAACGAGTGATGACCCATTTCTCAGACAATTCAAGGCAAATGGAAAAGGCTGTTGGTCATAAACAAAGAACCACTATGTTGGACTCCTCAGTATGTATTAGAAATGAGCATAAGGGGCTGTCTCTTTATAGAAATGTGATTTCTATAAAGAGACAGCCCCTTTGATTTACCGTATCCCACTACTATTTGTAATCTTCTCTCACAGGTGAAAACACTTCTACCGCTATGGAGTCCTCCTTTATTTCAGCACCATGTTCTATGTTTCCCTGAATAGTCCAACTATCACCTTGCTTCATCTCATGTCTCTCTCCATTAATAATCAGAATAATATGACCCGCCACCAAATACCCCGTTTGTTCTTGTGGATGTTTATGCATCGGTAATATTTTCCCTTTTGCCAACTTAAATTCACATAATAGGGTATTCTTTCCGTAGACTAAGGTTTTTCTTTCAATTCCATCTAACATTTCATTATATCCACTTTTACAAGCTTTTCCTATTTGGCAGTTCTGCATTAAAACATTTCCTTTCATTTGAAATTCTATTCCATCTTAGTTGTTCTTTCAGTTGAAATTATAACAACAGAAGTATATCTACAATACCACTAATCCAATGGCAAGGCCATCTTTGGGCCAGGAAGGTTATTCCACTCAGCATGACAGACATCAAGTCCCGAGAATATCACCAAACAAACTCCGAGGCCAACGGTTGAATAGTATCTACACTTTAGATTTCTCCTTCCTCATAAACTACTCGGCTGTATAAAATATCCAACAATAATTTGTATCAGCGTAAGCATGTTTTTAAAGTTGTTCGGTTAAATTAATAACAGGTTCCATAATCAAGGGAGGGTTATCGATGGACAAATTAGATAAAATACACGATACCCAGGAAAAAGCCGAACAAAACAAGAAGCACCAAGGCAAAGGGAATACTAGCAAAAAGTTACCTAATAAACAACACAGTACTAATAAATAGCCTTCACTGAACCATGATCCTCGATCATGGTTTTTTTATTTAAAGTGTGGTTACCTAACAGCGAGCTTTTATGGATTAGCATTCTTCTCCATTACAATATCAACTTCTCTATAAACTTTGGCAATAGGAATATTTTTTTCTCTCGCTATCTTTTTGCAGTCTTCATACTCTGCTTTATATTTGAATAGATCTCCTTCATAATAAGAACTCTTTATTGTTATATCACCATATTTGGTTTTTATCGTTGAGAATTTTCTATTCAGCATAATTTTTTCAACTTTAAATTTTCTGATACCAATGGAAGTTGTTTCTCTAAAAATGACTTCCATAACTTCTTTTTCCTTCGTTTTATTAACCAAAATGCTTAGCTTTATGGCGGGTCTTCCTTTTTTCATAATTATAGGTGTCTTATATACGTCTAAGGCCCCTATTTCAAAAAGACGTTCTTCTAAATAACTATAAAATTCCGGATTCATGTCGTCTATATTTGTTTCAAGAATGTATTGCTCATCAATTCCTGCATGATTTTCTGTCTTCCCTAAATATACTCTTAAAACGTTCGGGATTTCTAGCTCCCTACTTCCCAATCCATATCCGATCTTTTCTATCGAAAACTCTATCTTATCCGTAAATTCTTCCACGTTTGCCGCTAAAATAACTGCGCCAGTAGGCGTGGTGGTCTCAAAGGATACAAGCCCTGATTTAATGGGAATGCCTTTTAAAACTTCAACTGTTGCTGGAGCTGGAACCGGTATTATGCCGTGCGCACACTTTACAAAACCGCCCCCCACCTGAACAGGAGAAGCTATAATTTTATCCACTTTTAGATAATCTAGAGCGATGGCTGCCCCTACAATATCGACAATCGAGTCTATAGCACCAACCTCATGAAAATGCACTTCATCAATTGACTTCCCATGAACTTTAGCCTCAGCTATCGCTATTCGCAGGAACATTTTCAAGCTCGACTCTTTCACTACATCATTCAGGCTACTTCCAGTGATTATATTTTCAATATCCTTCAGAGTCCTATGGACGTGAACATGATGATCATGTTCATCGTGACTATGCTCTTGATGCCCAAGGATAACATCCACTTTCGTTCCAGTGATACCCTTTTTGGTATCTTTCTTAATTTTTATTTCATACTCTGAATCCAATTGGAGCCCGGAAAGCTCTTTAATTAAATATTCTCCATCGACACCCAGATCTACCAGTGCCCCTAAATTCATATCTCCGCTAATTCCGCTAAAACAATCATAATATAAGATTTTCATTTTATCTCTCTCCATGCTTCTTTAATTCGGTAATATCCTTTAAAATTAATCATTTTAAAATGGATTTCCCTTCAATAAGATATGATAATCTCTCCATTTAGACCAATACTACCACTTCCAGTTCACTCTAAGTCAATAAGAATGAATAATTATTGAGCATTTCTCTCTATATTTGCTTCTTAAATTCACTGAATGTGTATTAACAACCCAAAGGGATTAGCAAAATTGGCCAATCACTTTGGTGCCTATTTATTTTAGTACTACTCTGGACGAATCGACCATACTTTCTTGGAGATTTCTTCAGGGTCAACGGTTATCCGGGCTACCCCACTGTCCATGGCAGCTTGAGCGACCGCAGCGGCGACAGTCGGAGCAACACGAGGATCAAATGCCTTGGGAATGACATAATTCGCATTACGCTCCTCGTCACTAATCAAGCTCGCAATCGCATAAGCTGCAGCGATTTTCATTTCTTCATTGATTTGAGAGGCACGCACATCGAGAGCACCACGGAAAATACCCGGAAAGGCTGACACGTTATTGACTTGATTTGGGAAATCTGAACGTCCAGTGCCTACAACTTTCGCTCCAGCTTCTTTAGCTAGATCAGGCATAATTTCTGGCACAGGGTTCGCCATAGCAAAGATAATCGGGTCTTTGGCCATAACTTTGACCATCTCAGGAGTCACCATATTGGCTGCAGAAACACCGATAAAGACATCTGCACCAACTAAGGCGTCTGCGAGAGAACCAACCAGCCCCTGAGGATTAGTAATATTAGCGATTTCATTTTTCGATTTGTTCATGCCTTCAGGTCGTCCGGTATAGATCGCGCCCTTGGTATCACACATAATCACGTCTTTAACGCCCATGCTCATAAGCAATTTGATAATCGCCACTCCAGCCGCGCCTGCGCCGTTGGTAACAACACGAATACTATCTATGGATTTTTCAACAACTTTGAGAGCGTTGATCATTCCGGCCATAACGACGATGGCTGTTCCGTGTTGGTCATCATGGAAAACTGGAATGCTCATTTCCCTCTTCAGGCGTTCTTCAATCTCGAAGCATGCCGGTGCACTTATGTCTTCTAAGTTAATTCCGCCAAAAGTAGGTTCCAAAAGCTTTACTGTCTCAATTACCTTTTCTATATCTTCGGTGTCTAAGCAAATTGGGAACGCATCAACTCCGGCAAATGTCTTGAAAAGCACAGATTTTCCTTCCATGACAGGCATAGAGGCAAGCGCGCCGATGTTTCCAAGACCAAGAACAGCTGTACCATTTGAAACTATGGCCACAAAGTTACCTTTATTCGTATACACATAGGCTAATTCTTTATCCTTATGAATATCCAAGCAAGGTTCAGCCACTCCAGGAGAGTAAGCCAAGGATAAATCCCGGCTATTACGCACCGGAACTTTGCAACTGACTGCCAGTTTGCCTATATTATCCCGGTGAAGAGCTAAAGCATCGTCTCTTAGTGTTCCCATATAATCTAAATCTCCTTTTAACATCTTATTCTTTTACTTGCTTCCGTCCAAATTCACGAACAGTCTAGGGCTTAGTATTATACCAAGCCCTTTGACATTATGCTATTGTGCAATTCTCGGAGCCAACGATCTAGGGCAAAACTCCCCATTGGCGGCGTATTTTACGCCTACCCCTTTCTGGAATCACTTTGAAATTATAGTTTAGTTATTGAGCATTCGCTAGTATTCCTCAAATTCCCTACTTATTCTATTAGTTTTTTAGAAATTACTATGAATATCCTTTGAATTTCTTTGAGCTTTAATCTCATTTCTTTAATCTAGAAGGTAAGATTCATATTTCGGAAATATCAGTTCATTACATGAACTATTATACTCTTGCTTTAAGAATTGCCCCGATGTAAAGTAAGAGGCGAAGATTAATATTAAAGGAATCCGGCGCACTCAGTGCATCCTAGATTTCTTGGAGATTATATGTTTTACCATTAGATATATTGGGGGTACAAAGATGAAGAAACTACTTGTTGAAGAAATCGTTTCAGCGGTTGAATGGCTTTGTATGGAGGCAAATTATAACCTGGGTTCGGACATCATGGCCGGGTTTCATCGGGCATTAAAAGATGAGCGTTCTCCGTTAGGTCAAGAAGTGTTAGAACGACTTATTGAGAATGCCCAAATAGCCCACGAGGAAAGAGTCCCAATGTGTCAGGACACTGGGATGGCGGTTATTTTTGTCGAAATAGGTCAGGATTTGCACGTGGTCGGCGGGGGCCTCACCGAGGCTATTAACGAAGGAGTACGTCGAGGGTATTACCAAGGATATCTACGCAAATCAGTGGTAGCCGATCCGTTTGAACGTGTCAACACGGGCGATAACACGCCCGCTGTGATTCACTATGATATTGTCCCTGGCGATTCACTGCATCTAGTAGTGGCTCCAAAAGGATTTGGCAGCGAAAACATGGGAGGCTTAAAAATGTGTAAGCCGTCTGAAGGCTTGGAGGGTGCAATGCAGTTTGTCGTAGACACAGTCGATCGCGCAGGTGGAAACCCATGTCCTCCGATTATTGTTGGCGTGGGAGTTGGCGGTACAATGGAGAAGGCGACTTTTCTAGCCAAAAAGAGTTTACTACGCGAAGTGGGAAAACATAATCCAAAGGTGCGTCTGGCGGAGATCGAGAAAGTGTTATTGGAACGCATTAATCGTTTAGGTATTGGCCCCCAAGGGTTTGGCGGTGTGACAACTGCGTTAGCTGTTAACTTAGAGGTGTATCCGACACATATTGCTGGAATGCCAGTTGCCGTAAACATTGGCTGTCATTCAACTCGACATAAGGAAATCACCTTGCAAGGGAGGGCCATCTAATGAACGAAGTGAGACGCATTGAAACTCCCCTAACCCAAGAGAAACTTTCGGTCCTTAAAGCGGGGGATAATGTCTTGATAAGCGGCGTGATTTATACTGGGCGCGATGCAGCTCATAAAAAAATGGTCGAGGCCCTGAGGCAAGGTGAAGGCCTTCCTTTTATGATGAAGGATCAGATGATCTATTTTGTTGGCCCGACACCTGCCAAAGAGGGTCAAGTAATTGGCTCGGCTGGGCCAACGACAAGCGGACGGATGGATGCTTATTCACCAGATTTGATTGCCGAAGGACTGACCGGAATGATTGGCAAAGGGCTTCGTTCTCAAGAAGTGATCGAAGCGATGAAAAAACACGGTGCCGTCTATTTTGGTGCAATAGGTGGAGCGGGTGCCCTGATTGCTAAACGCATTGTTTTAGCTGAAGTGATTGCCTATCCTGAACTGGGACCAGAAGCGGTACGACGTTTGGTCGTCAAGGATTTCCCGGCCATAGTGATCATTGATCACTGTGGAAACAATCTCTACGAAATTGGGAAAGCACAGTATCGGGCGTAGATAGATCCATCATCGTTAATCCACCTTGTCCTTCTC